>JBILLO010000030.1:0-16680 GCA_044376035.1 Sphingorhabdus sp. | reverse complement strand
CCATGCCGCTGATCACTTGGCCCCAGACGGTGTACTGACGGTCCAAGAAGCTGGCATCGTCAAAGCAGATGAAAAACTGGCTGTTGGCGGTATTCGGATCATTGGTCCGCGCCATGGAACAAACGCCGCGCACATGTGGTTCCGCGTTAAATTCCTGCTTCAGATTTGGCTTCGAAGAACCGCCCATGCCAGTGCCATTGGGACAACCGCCCTGCGCCATGAAGCCGGGGATGACGCGGTGGAACTTCACGCCGTCGTAAAAGCCTTCGCCGACAAGTTCAGTGATACGGGCTACGTGATTAGGCGCAAGGTCAGGACGCAGTTTGATAACAACATCGCCGCTGTCGAGCGAAAGGGTAAGTGTTTCATCGGCCATATTGATATTCCTTCAGGCTTTTAAGATGGATGATGGCCGCCCTAGGGGATGCATCGCATAGGTGCAAAGCCAAAATCATTGCTTTTTGACGCCGCCTGCGTAGGAGGGGCGAATTACCCCTATAACGTCTCAGATGGAAACACGGGAGGCCCGCAATTGACCAGCGACATCGCCAACCCGGCCATCATTGACCCCGAAATCATGGAAACGCTGGACGAAGACAATCGCCTGACGCGCGATTATGTCGACCGCGTTCTTGATGCGGTCGAGGACGGCAATCTCGACGAGGTTTACCGGCTTGTTGAACCCCTGCACGAAGCCGACATTGCCGACCTCCTCGAACTAACGCCATCCGAACGGCGCGGCGTGCTCGCCATTAGCCTTGGCGATCTGATGAGCGCCGAGGTGTTGGCCGAGGTCAACGACTATGTTCGCGAAGACATTATTGATGCCCTGCCCGCGTCCCAAGTGGCGGGACTTGCCGGACAGTTGGATACCGATGACGCAGTTGCGATTATCGAGGATATGGAGGCGGAGGACCAGCGCGCCGTTTTGGCCGAATTGGACCCCGAAGACCGCGCCGTCATTGAAGATGCTTTGTCTTATCCCGACGAGTCCGCTGGCCGTATCATGCAGCGCGAACTGGTCGCGGTGCCGGAACATATGACCGTTGGTCAGCTCATCGATTATCTGCGCGATCATCAAGACCTGACCTCAGAGTTTTGGGAAATCTTTGTTGTCGATCCGCAGCATAAGCCCGTTGGCACATGCAAATTGAGCTGGATCATGCGCAGCCAGCGCAAGGTTCCGGTCAGCGAAATCATGATGCATGAACAAACGCTCATCCCGGTCGATATGGATCAGGAAGAGGTCGCGTTACGCTTTCAGAAATATGCGCTCATTTCCGCCGCTGTTGTCGATGGTTCTGGCCGGTTGGTGGGGGTCATCACCGCCGATGACATCGTCCATATTGTGCAGGAAGAAGCCGACGAAGATATTCTGCGGCTGTCAGGTGCAGGCGAAGGCGACATTAACGAGCCCATTTCGGAAAGCTACAAGGCGCGCGTGCGCTGGCTGATTGCCAATCTGGGCACGGCTATGGTCGCAAGTTTCATCATTGCGCAATTTGGTGCAGCGATTGAAACGATGGTTGCGCTGGCGGTGCTAATGCCCATTGTTGCATCCATCGGCGGCAATGCAGGGACGCAGACATTGGCCGTGACGGTGCGCGCGCTCGCCACTAATCAGTTGACGCAATCCAACACCATGCGCTCGATTTGGCGCGAGATACGGGTCGCCTTGCTTATTGGCGCAACGATCGCGGTGATCGCAGGCTTGGGCGCGGGCGTGATTTTTGGCAACTGGCTGTTGGGTAGCGTCATTGCGGTAGCGATATTGTGCAACATTTCGCTCGCTGGATTGTCCGGCGTCGCCATTCCGGTGGTGCTGGATCGGCTGGATCAGGACCCTGCGGTTTCAAGCTCCATCTTTGTGACGATGATTACCGATTCGATGGGCTTTTTGATCTTTCTTGGCCTCGCGGTCTTCAGCGGCCTTGCCGGTTAGCCGCGCAGTTCGCACATAATCCTTATGCCCTTGAACATGACCAAAATCGCCTTTGGCGCGCAAAGCCCCCAGCATTTGCGGGAACGCCTTGCGGCTTATGCCCAAGACGGCGAAGTGCGGATTACGACCCGCTATTTGCCGAAGCGTGTCGCAGAAATGGCGGGTGGTTCACTCTATTGGATTCACACGCACACGATCATCGGCAGAAGCCCGATTATCGGCTTTATGGAAAATGGTGCTGGTCGGCATTGGATCCGCATTCACCCCCAGCTCATCACTGTCCGCTCCACACCCAAGCGCGCGCATCAGGGCTGGCGCTATCTCGAAGAAGCCAACGCCCCGCCTGATCTGGATTCGGTAGAAACCGACGGCCGCGACGAAATGTCGCCGAAGATGCTGAATGACCTGATGAAGATGGGGTTAGTTTAAGCCACACACGTGTCAAGATCTCTTGACTGACAAACACTCTTTACAGTAAAGAGCTCTTTACATGATTCGTAGGCTATTGCTCGTCATAAGGGAATATTTTGGAAAATAGATTGAAGGACTTGCGGACCGCGCGCGGCTGGAGCCAAGGCGCGTTGGCGTATCGTCTTGGGGTTTCCCGGCAGACGATCAACGCAGTTGAGACCGACAAATATGACCCCAGTCTCCCGCTGGCATTACGCATGGCAAAGCTATTTGGCGTCGCCGTGGACTCCATATTTATCGATCATTGGGTGCCGTTGACAGGAGAGGAATAACGATGACCACCGAGCCGCAAGTTCGTTCTGATTCCAAAATGAGAAAATTTACTAGGACCGCTCTGCAAATGATTGTGGCAGGTGCGGCTGGATTTTTCAGCGTGCTCGGCGTTGATCGCTTGGGAAGTGTGGACAACATGTCTGCGGCCGGCATCGTAGCGTTAGGTTTGGCTTTATTCTTCGGCCTTCTAGGGGTGGCTTGCCTTGCCGCAGCGGCAAGCCGGAAAGTTTTTATGGCCGTTCAACCTGAGACGGAAGATGATGACGGTGCAGACTTCGAACAGATGCGTTCGCTGATCTTCTGGTCCGCAATTTGCGCATTTCTTTATGCCGCAATACTCGTGCTGATGGCGCTCGCGGGTATCAACGGTGATGGCCCGCAACTCATGTCCTTCTGGAGCATATGTGCCCTGATGCTGGCCCAGACCGGGATATCGGTAATGCTGTGGACCAAATATGATGAGCTTTACCGCGACATAATGAAAGATAGCTCCGCCGCCACCTTCGTCATCGTCGAATTCGGACTAATCATTTGGGCCGGTGCTGCCATTTGCGGGCTGGAAGTTACATTTGATCCGCTGACCGTAATTGTTTCGATGACCGGTATCAATCTGGCATCGCAATTTTGGTTTTCCTTACGACGCGGTATGACTTGATAGGCCGATCTTAGACCGCCGCCCGCTTCGCCAACACTTTGTTAATCACATCGGCGAAGATCTCGGCGCTTTGGGCGCCGGGGACCATATATTTTTGGTCGAAGATGATCGCAGGAACGCCAGTGATATTTTGGTCGGTCCAATGCGCCATTTCGGCCCGCACGCTGGTCGTGAGCGCGGCATCGTGGATCCATGCCAAGGCCACATCGCGGTCCATGCCTTGCACCTCGGCGATATCGCACAAGACGTCGGTGTCACTCACATCGCGGCGGTCCTGAAAATAGGCCGTGAACAACGCCATTTTCAACGCCGTCTGCGCGCGCCATCCGCGCTCGCTGCCAAAAATGGTCAGCAATTTATGCGCGTTGAAGGTGTTATAAATGCGCATGCCGTCGCCATAATTGAACGCAAAGCCAACATTGTTGCCGATGTCCGACAGCCTGTTCCGGTTGGAGCGGCTTTGTTCGGGCGTGCTGCCATATTTGCGGGCGATATGCTCTGCGGTATCCTCGCCTTCGGGCGGCATGTTCGGGTTCAGTTCGAACGGATGCCAATAGGTTTCGGCGGCAATATCTTGGCCAACGAGCGTGAGCGCTTGCTCCACTTGCTTCAGGCCAATGATGCACCAGGGGCAGACCACGTCGGAGACGATGTCGATGCGCAATGGAACAGCCTCAGCCATTATCGCGACACCCAATGGCGCAGCAGGCTATGCGCAATGGCAAAAGGTGGCGGCGCGTTGAAACGGCGGTCGGTCTCGCCTGCCAAAGCGGCCATCGCCTCTTGTTTGGTCACCCACATCGCATCTTCAATCTCGGTTGTGTCGAGCGTGAGTGCATCGCCCAACGCATCGGCGGTGCAGGCAATCATCAGTTGCGACCCGCCAAAGGGCCAAGGCTGGCTGGTGACATAGCGCACCGCGCCGCAGGTGACCCCGGCCTCTTCATGGATTTCGCGGCGGACGGCCTCTTCAATGCATTCGCCGGGTTCCAAAAAGCCGGCCAGCGCCGAATAATTGCCCGGCGGGAAGCGGGATTGCCGTCCGACCAAGGCCTTGCCTTCAAATTCGGCGAGCATGATGACCACAGGGTCAGTGCGCGGAAAATGTTCCTTTTGGCAAGTGCCGCATTTGCGACCCCAGCCTGCGCGGAACAGCACCGTCGCTGCCCCGCAACGTCCGCAGAAACGATGCCCATTATGCCATTCGATCAGGCTGCGCGCCGTGCCATAGATCGCGGCGTCCTCGGCGGGTAGCATGGATAAGGCGCGCCAGATAGCAGGCGAACGAAACGCATCGCCGGTTGCGTCAACCAACGCCACAAAATGCGGCTTGCCTTCAGACAGGCCAAGCAGGATCAGCTCTTCCGAACCGTCCAGTTCGGCCAAAGAATGCCAGTGCAGGCCGCCTGCGTCGCTGACCCGCGGGTCAAGCCCGTCAAGCCCCAACACCCGCGCACGCCAATCCCCCAGCAGCAAGCCATACGCCTCTGCATCATTGCGCACACGGTCAGCGCGGTCGAGCGGTGAACCCGTAAAACCTGGAGCCATCATCAGATCAGGCTGGAAAACCAATGTCCTTCAGGACCCATTTGGCGAAGTCTTGTTGGAACGGATAGACATTGCTTGGCATATATTGCGCCATGCACACGGCGCGCAACTTGGTTCTGGGGTCGACAAAAGCCACCGTTCCAGCCGCGCCACCCCAACCGAACACGCCAGCATTCATGCCCTTGCCAACCCGGCCACCCGCGCCAAAGCCAGCGCCTTCGGCGAAGGTGCCGTCTGTTGTAACAGCGGACGGCAGCAAATCGGACATGGCGAGCTTTGCGGTCGCAGTCGACATAACACGGACGCCATCCAATTCACCATGATTGGCGAGCATGTTGAGGAAACGGTCATAATCGCGCGCGGACGTCACCATGCCAGCGCCGCCAAAGGCAAAGGCTGGCTTGTTAAGGTAAATGCTCGTCGACGCCGGATCGATTGGGAACAACACACCGTTAACGGGCGCGTAATTGGACACGAAACGCTTGATTTCCGACTGGGGCACTTGGAAATAGCTGCTGGTCATTTTCAGCGGTTCAAAAATGCGCGCCTTCAAAAATGCCTCAAAATCCATACCACTTGCAACTTCAATCACACGGCCAAGCAAATCGAGCGAGATAGAATAGATCCATTTTGTGCCCGGCTCGGCAACCAATGGCAGCTTGGCCAGCCGTTCGGAAAATGTCTTGATATCTGGGGTCGGCGCGCTTGCTGTCTGACCGGGAATAGGAAAGCGGCTGACGATGCCCGGCGTGATACCATTGTCGAGATAGGCCTGCAGCAATGGTCCCTTTGTGATAATTGAGTAGCCCAGACCGGCGGTATGTGTCAGCAAATGGCGCAGGGTAATCTGCGTCTTGGCTGGCACCGCATCCATGCTGTTGTCGGGATCGGTCAGCACCGTCATATTGGCAAATTCTGGCAGGAAATCGGCAATCGGCTGATCCAGCTTCATCTTGCCTTCATCCACCAGGATCATCGCGGCAATACCAGTGACAGGCTTTGTCATCGAATAAACGCGCCATAATGTGTCGATATTCACAGGCGTTGTTTCGCCCAGCCCTTGCGTACCAACCGCGACGACATCAGGCATTCCGGCTGCACGCCCAATGGTGGCAAGCAAACCGGGCAGCTTGCCCGAAGAGACATAGCTTTCAAACTGCGTCCGGATGGTCGGATATAAATCGGCCGCCTGTGCCCAACCGCGCGCAGGCGCAAATGCGCTTATCGCACCTGCCGCTGCCAATTGGCCACCCCATGTCAAAAACCCGCGCCGGCCAATCATGGCCTGACCATTAACCTGCATATTCATACTCGCTCCCCTGCGTTCAAAACCGCCTCTGCTGCTTTTCTAAATAGGGTTGGCAGACCGGCCTTGTCGAGCGATTTTAATGGCCACCATATGCCATTGCCGGGGTCATCAGCGCCCACGGGCCATGACGTAACGGCAATGTCGAGACGAAGCGAAAAATGGGTAAAAACATGCGACACATTCACAGGCAATTTTCGCCAGTTGGCCGGCACAAAGGGCGTCGCATGGCCATCCAATCGGGCTGTCCATTGATCATCGGGTAAAGCGCGCATCCCTGCCAAAAGGCCCT
Source organism: Sphingorhabdus sp. (assembly GCA_044376035.1). Lineage (GTDB taxonomy): Bacteria > Pseudomonadota > Alphaproteobacteria > Sphingomonadales > Sphingomonadaceae > Sphingorhabdus_B. Next base: position 10,193 of record JBILLO010000030.1, on the reverse strand, counting down.
TGTCGTCGCGGCGCACCAACCAGACATGTCCATCCCGCTCGATCCAGTAGGCATTCCCTGTCCGTTGCGGCTTGGCGGCCTTGGGGGTTTTGGCGGGATAGGCGTCCGGATTGCCCAAACGTAAGGCATCGCAGGCAAAGGCAATAGGGCAAAGCAGGCACGACGGCGCGCGCACCGAACATATGCCCGCCCCTAAATCCATCATTGCTTGCGCAAAGTCGCCAGATTGGGTGTCGGGCGTGATGCTGTCCGTCGCTGCGCGAATCAGCGGTTTTGACTGCGGCAGGGGCGTGGAGATCGCAAACAACCGCGACACGACGCGCTCAACATTGGCATCCACCACCACCGCCCGTTGCCCGAACGCAATCGCAGCGATGGCAGCGGCGGTATAGGGACCAATGCCGGGCAGTTTTAGCAACGCCGCCTCAGTCTGCGGCAAATGACCTGCATACTCCGCCACAACCACCCGCGCGCATTTCAGCAAATTGCGCGCGCGGGCATAATAGCCAAGGCCAGCCCATGCCGCCATGACATCTGCATCCTGCGCCGCTGCCAAAGCCGCAAAGTCCGGCCATATCTGCGTGAATTTCTGGAAATAGGCACCCACCGCCGCGACAGTCGTCTGCTGCAACATGATTTCCGACAGCCAGGCATGATAGGGGTTGGCAAAGCCCTGACCCGGCGGGGTGCGCCAAGGCAGGGTCCGTGCATGCGCGTTATAATGCGTAAGCAAGGCCTGCGCGATATCCCCAGATTTATGGATGGCTTGTTGGACGGCTGGCATGAAAAATGGCATGGATGAGGGGATGGACAAAGGCAAGTCACCACCACTGCCAAAAGGCACCAAAAAGGCGCTGACGCCTAAAACATTTCAGCGCCCGCGTGGTGGTGAAGCGAAATCTGTGTCGTCGCTTATGCCCGACATCGGCCGCGCCGCGTTTCGGAAATTCGGCTTCGTGCAAAGCTCTGTCGTCAGCCGTTGGGACGAAATTGTTGGCGCGCGCTATGCCGCTGTCTCCGCGCCTGAGGCAATCCGCTTTCCGATTGGCAAGAAATCCGACGGCACACTTGAACTCATAGTGGAGGGCGCGCACGCCACGATGATTCAGCATGTGCTTCCCGAAATCATTGACCGCGTGAACCGCTTTTTTGGTTATGGGGCCGTAGCGCGGGTCAAAGTCCGCCAAGGCCCCGTCGCCAAGCCAAAGTTGCGCCAACCAACCGCCGCGCCCATGTTGAAACCTGTGCCGATGGAATTGGGCGAATCCTTGCGTGAAATTGGCGATCCTGAGCTTTTTGCCGTCCTTGAAAGCCTCGCAAAAAGCCTTGCCAAAGGCGACGCGTGATACCAGATGCGCAAGATAAAGTTCAAAGCATGAGGTCCATTTGCATGTCGCATATGAAACAATATCTGGGCGCAGCTTTGGTGGGCGCACTGGCGCTCTCGACCACGCTCATTGCCGCGCCTGCGCCAAGCAAATGGTTGTCGACTGTGACGGTCACGGACAAGGGCGCGCATATCCTCGGCAACCCGGCTGCGCCAAACAAAGTGGTTGAATATTTAGGCTACACATGCAGGCATTGCGCAGAATTTGAAGTGAAGGAAGCACCTACATTCAAGGCGCGGTTTGTAGCCACCGGTAAAGCCAGCCTCGAAATTCGTAACATGGTGCTCAACCCGGTCGATCTGACGGCTGCCATGTTGGCGCGCTGCGGCGGTAAGGCAAAATTCTTCGGCAATCAGCGGCATTTGCTCGCGACTCAGGCCATCTGGTCTGGCAATAGCAATAAAATCAGCGCCGCCACGCTCGACAAATTAAAGGCGCAGGATTATACTGGGTTCATGGTCGGTACCTTTGATGAAATCGGCCTTGGCGCAATCATGCAACAACGCGGAATCACGCCAGCACAGGCAAAAACCTGCTTGGCCGATAAGGCTGCGTTTAATATCATCGTGGGCATGACAGAAGCCGGGTTCGCGCTTGGTGTGCGCCGCACGCCATCATTCATGGTGAACGGCGTTTTGCAAGACCATATCCATAATGCTGCCGAATTACAGGCGGTCATGAAGTAAACCGACATCCCCGACAAAAAGGCCAGACAGAAGGATAGCATATGCGTATCAAGACATTTATTTTGACAACTGCCGCCGCCATGGCGCTCGCCGCGTGTGGCGGAGCAGATACGGCTGGCGCACCAAAAGGCGAACCGCTGGCCAAGGTTGCCGCCCCTGCGGATAAGGCGTGGGTAGATGTCGTCACCAAAACCGAATTTGGTGGCCATCAAATGGGCAACCCCAATGCGAAATTGAAACTGGTGGAATATGGCGCAATCACCTGCCCCGGCTGTGCGCAATTTTCGATGCAGTCGACTGAGGAATTGCACAAGCTGGTTAATGACGGCACGGTGTCGATGGAATTCCGCCCATTTCTGGTCCATGGTATTCAGGACATTCCCGGCTTTCTTTTGGCACAATGTAGCGGCCCGGAGGCATTTTTCCCCCTGACTGACCAACTCTATGCCGAACAGGCGTCATGGCTCAGTAAAATCAGCAGCGTGACTGAGGCTGATCAGTTGGCCATGCAGAAAATGTCGCCTGAACAAATCTCAACTTTGCTTGGCACCAAAATGGGCTTGATCGAATTTGTGAAGTCGCGTGGCATTAGCGAAGATCAGGCCAAGGCCTGCTTGTCGGATAAGGCCGCGATTGACGGGCTGATCAAAACAACTGAGCGCGGCACGAAGGAAGACAAGGTTACTGGCACGCCATTCTTCCTGCTGAACGGCGCGAAGTTGGACGCCAGTTCATGGGTGCAGGTGAAAGGCAAGCTGGTCGAAGCCGGCGCACGCTAAATATGGCTTGGGGGGGTCATGACATGCCATCAACCGCAACGGGGCTTGCCCCTTGCGGATAAAGAAGCTGAAACTTGTCGGCTTCAAAAGCTTTGTCGAGCCCGCTGAACTCCGGATCGAAAGCGGGCTGACCGGCATTGTCGGGCCAAATGGCTGCGGCAAATCTAACCTGTTGGAAGCCATCCGTTGGGTGATGGGGGAAAGCAGCGCCAAATCAATGCGCGGTGCAGGGATGGAAGATGTTATCTTCGCCGGGACCGCGTCACGCCCGCCGCGTGACTTTGCTGAGGTCACGATATTGGCCGAACGCAGCGACGACACTGCCGGCAGTGACAGTGACGAAGAATTGGAGGTCACCCGCCGGATCGAACGCGGGGCAGGTTCCGCCTATCGGTCCAATGGCCGCGACGTCCGCGCCAAGGATGTGGCGCTTATCTTCGCGGACGCCGCAACGGGCGCGCATTCCCCTGCTTTGGTGAGCCAAGGCCGCATTGGCGCAATCATCTCGGCCAAACCGCAGGAACGCCGCCAGATGCTGGAGGAAGCGGCTGGCATCTCGGGCTTGCATGTCCGGCGCAAGGATGCCGAGCAAAAGCTGCGCGCCGCCGAAAGCAATTTGGCGCGGCTGGCGACCATCCTTGCCGATATGGACGCGCGCGCGAGCCAGTTGCGCCGCCAAGCCAAGCAAGCCGAACGCTATCGCACTTTGACCAAAGACATTTTACAAGCAGAAGCCCGTTTGATCTTCGTGCGCTGGCGTGAGGCCAAGGTTGCGGCAGAACTGGCACGCGCCGAGGCCAATATCGCGGCTAAAGCCGTTGAGGACGCTGCCGTCGCTCAACGCGCCCTCACCGACACGCAGCAAGAGGCGGTGCGACAACTTGCCGATGCCCGGGCACTGGCGATGGCGGCGCGCGATGCGGCCGGTGAACTGTCGAACCAGCTCGTCCAACTGACGGGCGAGCATGAACGCATAATCCAGCGCCAATCCGACCTAGCGGCGCAAGCGGCGCGCATGGCCGATGATGGCGCACGCGAGGGCAGGTTGACGCATGATGCGGCAGATGCGCTGGCCCGGTTGCAGGCCGACAGCGTCAAGCTGGCCGACCAGATTAAAGCGCAAGAGGAGGAACGCCCTGCTTTGCTGCGCACCGCAGAAAACGCCGAACGGCAGGCGCGTGAGAGCGAAATAGCCTTGGCCAATGCATCGGCAGAGCAAGCGCGTGCGGATGCCGAGTTGCGTGTTGCACATGCTGCGCTGGCGGCGGCAACGACGCGTGAAGGGCGGGCTGCGCAAGCCTGCGCGCGGATAATATCGGAACGCGATGCGTTGGGGGATGAGGCGCAATATGCCGCCGCCAAAGGCCAAGCCGATACAGACGTGCAACGCTTGCAGACACAATTGCAAGCGGACAGTCATGCGCATGAAACCGCCGAGGCGCAGCGCGCTGCTGTCATCTCCGCCCGCGATGTTGCCCAAGTCGCAATCGCAAGTGCCAAGGCCGAACTGGCGGCTTTATTGACCGAGCAGAGCGCGCTGCAGCGGTCCTTGACCAAAAGCCAAGGCAACAAAGCGATTGACCGCATTTCGGTCAAGCCCGGCTATGAACATGCTTTGGCCGCTGCACTGGGTGAGGATGCAGATGCCAGCATTGGCGGCGAAACCGGACGTCGCTGGCTTGGCGGGGCTGCTGCGCTTGATAAGGTCGCCGACACGGCCCTGATCCATTTTGTCGATGCGCCGCCAGAGCTTGCCGCGCGATTGTCTATGGTGCGCGTCGTCGAGACAGATGATGGCCAAGCGCTCGGCCCCGGCGAACGTCTGGTGACGTTGACAGGCAGGCTGCGCCGCTGGGATGGTTTTGCGACCGATGGCGATGGCGCAACGATTGCAGAGCAATTGGTCCGCGCCAACCGTTTGGCCGAACTGGATATGCTCATTGCGCCTGCGCAAGACGCCCTGAATGCGCAGGCGCAAAGCCTGTTGCAGATGACGGATAAGATTGAAATGGCGCAGGACGCGGTTCGCGCGGCAACGGCGGCGCGTGTGGTGACTGAAGGTCATTTGCGCCAAGCACTGCGCGCGGTGGATCAAGCCGAAGACGCGTTGACGCGGCTAAAATCTGCAAAGGCGGCGCTTGGCGACCGGATGGCAGCCGCCGCGCAAGATTTGGCCGAGGCGCAAGCGGAGCGCACAGCAACAGAGACGGCGCGCGATGCCCTGCCCGATGGGTCGCATCATGCCGACCGCGTCCAAAACCTTGCTGCGGCCCATGATGCAACGCGCGATTTGTTGGCGCGCAATCAGGCGGACCTATCTGCGCTCGAACAACGCATAGCGCAAAGTCGCGAGCGCCGCGCCGTGGCGATGGCCGAGATTCGCGGTTGGCAGGAACGCGCAGGCGAAGCCGAGCGCCGGATCGCCGAAATGAACACACGCAGCGCCGATATCGCTACTGAGCAGGCAGAGCTGTTGGGAAGGCCGGAAATACTGGTCCGCGACATTGCTACTTTGCGGGCAGATAAAGCGCAATTGGCCGAGAAGCTTGCTGGCCTGCAAACCACCGAAACGGCGCATGAGACCATGTTGCGCGCACTGGAAAGCGAGTTATCGGCAGCAGCCGAGCGCCTATCTGTTGCCCGCGAAACCCGCGCAGGCGCAGAGGCTCGCGCCGAAAATCAGGAACAGCGCCGCGTCGAAATGGGCCGGATTTCAGGGGAGCGATTCGAATGTCCGCCACCAGTCCTGCCCGAAAAACTGAACTTTGATGAAGATGCGATGGACGATGCGGATCGGGAATCGAACCGCCTCGACCGCCTCCAAAATGACCGGGAACGGATCGGCCCCGTCAACCTGATCGCCGCCGACGAACTGGCCGAACTGGAAACGCAGCAAGGCGCAGGCGTTGCCGAAAGCGAAGAGCTTACCCTTGCCATCAATCGCTTGCGCGGTGCCATCGGCAGTCTGAATCGCGAAGGCCGCGCACGGTTGCTGACGGCTTTTGAGGCGGTAGACGGCCACTTTCGCCGCCTGTTTTCGACTTTGTTCAATGGCGGGCAAGCGCATCTGGCGTTGATCGACAGCGAAGATCCGTTGGAGGCTGGCCTCGAAATTTTCGCGCAACCACCGGGCAAGAAACTCCAGTCGCTCACGCTTTTGTCGGGCGGCGAACAGGCGCTCACGGCGGTCGCGCTCATCTTTGGGCTATTCCTCACCAACCCAGCCCCTATTTGCGTCCTCGACGAAGTTGACGCGCCTTTGGACGATGCCAATATCGAACGCTTTTGCGATTTGCTCGACGCGATGACGCAAGAGACTGAAACTCGCTATTTAATCGTCACCCACAATGCCGTTACGATGAGCCGGATGCACCGTTTGTTCGGCGTGACGATGATTGAACAGGGCATCAGCCGACTGGTATCGGTTGACCTTGGGGGCGCAGAGCAATTACTGGCCGCAGAATGACTTTACATGGCCCCATCACCAACAGCTTTATCTCGCAACGCCTTCGGCTAAATTATGTCGACTGGGGCAACCCCGACGCGCCGCCTTTGCTCTTGGTCCATGGTGGCCGCGATCATGCGCGCAGCTGGGATTGGGTGGCCGAGGAATTGCGCCACGACTGGCATATCATTGCGCCCGACTTAAGGGGCCATGGCGACAGCGCCTGGTCGCCCGATGGCAGCTATGAAATGTCGACCTTTGTCTATGACATGGCGCAATTGATCCATCAGTTGAACCTTGCCCCCGTCAGCATCATTGCGCATTCAATGGGCGGCAATATCGCGAGCCGCTATGCTGGCCTCTTCCCCGAAAATGTCCGCAAGATGGTAAACATCGAAGGATTGGGCCTATCCCCAAAGATGCAGGCCGAGCGCGATGCCATCGGCATTCAAAACCGTTTTCGCCAGTGGATCGAGGACAAGCGCAACGCCGCCGGTCGCACGCCAAAGCGTTACCCGAATATCGAAGCCGCTTATGAACGGATGAAGACCGAAAACAGCTATTTAACCGACGAACAAGCGCGGCATTTGACCGTGCATGGCATCAGCCGCAACGAGGATGGCAGCTGGAGCTGGAAGTTCGACAATTACCTCAATATCTGGGCGATTTTTGATATGCCGCGTGAGGATTTATTGGCCATTTGGGAGTCGATCACGTGCCCCATGTTGATGATGTATGGCACCAATAGCTGGGCCTCCAACCCCGAAAAGGATGGCCGCATCGCGCATTTCCCGACGGCAAAGGTCGTGGAATATGAAAATGCCGGCCATTGGTTGCACCATGACCAGTTCGACCGCTTCATGGCCGATGTGCGGGCGTTTCTATAGGGTCAGGGCCCGCAGGGCAGCAATAGCATCCGCCTCATCGGCTGGCTTGTCGCGGCGCAGAATTACGGCGTTTCTGATAATTTAGTGCACTGTCACCGTAATTCCTCCCCGGCACGGGGGAGCCGAAGGCGTTGCGGAGCAACAGCGGGACCATGCGAAGCATGGGGGAGGGGCACCCGCCGGTTGGCGCAATCTCGCGGTCATGCCCGGTCGAAACGCTGCGCCAATATAATCTCACGCAGGAGTCGAAGACGGCCAGAGGCCAGCCGCAGAGAGCGCGGAGGCGCGAAGAAGAGGTTGGCCCGATCCGTCATAGTGCAAAGCTATTTCGGGCATGACGCCCTGTCACGGTGATTCCTAACGCTTGAATATATTCGTTAAATTGAGGTTGACACGTTCCCAACCTTGCCGCCTAACAACTGCGGAGTTTTATCCGGAAAAACAAAGGGCCATATAATGATAAATAAGTTTTTAGCTTCAAGTATCTTATTGCTTGCAGCGCCCGTTATTGCACAAACAACGGCAGAGCCAAATGCAGCAGCACCTAATGCGGACCAGTCTGCGGTAGCGGTGCCACAGACTATGGTCAACGTTCCACAAAACACGCTCGTGGTTCCGCAACTGGCAACAGGCGATGTGCTTCGTTCTGGTGCGCCGATTCCGGTTGTACTTTCCGAGTATCTGACCACCAAGGGCAAAAAGCTAAATGTAGGTCAGCGCGTTCGTTTGGAAGTTGCCCAAGACATAATGGTCAACGGTCGTCTGGTGATTCCAGCCCGCAGTCCTGTCGAAGGCGTGTTAACCGAGGTGCGTAACAAGGGCATGTGGGGCAAATCGGGTGCCATTCGGCTCAAAATTGTGTCGGCTAATGTCAACGGTGCTACGGTCCGCCTTACGGGCGACATGGATACCCGCGGAGATACGGGCACAGCCGGCGTGGTAGGCGCGGTTGTTGTCATCCCAATCGCAGGCTTTTTTGTGACGGGAACAAGCGCCGAAATGCCACTTAACATGGCTGGTCGCGCGTTTCTTGATCAAGACATTGCACTTGCACCGACAAAGTAAAATTCTGCCAGTCACATAGAAATTTTCTGGCAAACAACAGAGGTGATGCGCGATTTTCGCTATCACCTCTGTTTCACTGCTGATAATTCGTACGAACGAATTACGGTCATTACGGTGACAGTGCACTTAATTCCAGCTTGGGACCGTGATGCACAGCGTGCAATAATTTAGTGCACTGTCACGGTAATTCCTGATAATTTAGTGCACTGTCACCATAATTCAAAACTCCCCTCACCCCCTAAAAAAAGGGGGGGGTTGAGAATTACCGTAACAGCTGCGTCCTCCTCGAAATAGCTTTGCTTAGGATCACCGCATGCTTCGCTCGACTGGCATCAAACGCCCCCGCTTTTGCATCGGCTATTCCAGATCAGTCCGAAAGGGTTCCTTGTATTAGCGTATCAATAACCAGAACAAGCCGCTTCTGACCTGTATCGCCAACGGGCGGGGACCGGTGGAAGCAGGGTGGGTGATCGGACGCGTATGTTCGGCCCTTGAATAGCGCGATCGCCCCGGTTGGAACTCTCTCCAAATAATACACCAACCCATCGTTAGCCACGCCGTTTGGAGCATAATCCGTGCCCGGTCCGCTGTACGTGGTGATCAGTCGAACATCTGTGTAGTCGGCGTGCACCTTCTTACAGGCGTTGGTTGTAATCCCTTCCATTCGGACACGGACGGCATCGGTCTGCATAAGCAACATGAAGCGTTGTACCAGGACCGCAACGTCCGTGCACAACGCATCGGGCAGCTCCGCGAGCTGCGCCATTACAGTTGCGAAATCACCTTCGGCCCGGATCGCAAACGGTGCTCTTTCAAGCCACGGCGCGATAACTGTGTCCGGCACCGGCGGTGTGCGCTGTTCGACAACTAGTAGGCACTCTCGCGCATGAATGCGAGACCAGTCCTCGACGGCATCGGCATAGGCGCTCATGATCATATGCGTTCCAGCGCCGTCTGCGCTTCACCGCCACGTACGAGATCGGCGTCGATGTTAACCTCGGACATATCGTTGACGATGACGGCGACGCGCTTGCCCTCGCGATTAGCGAGGATGTGATTGAGCAGGGTAGCTTTTCCCGCGCCGAGGAAGCAAGACAGGACCGTGACCGGGAGGCGGTTGAAGTTCGAATTGTTCATAGCTGGGTTGACCTGTTAAGTGATGATATACTATCACATGTTAATTAGCATCGTCTAAACCGCTCTGTCCACCCACTATTTGAGAGATATGATGGCTCAACCGCAACCCCCGCAGACACGCTATGATGCTGCGGCGATGTTAGCTTCGGGGCTGTGCCTAGTGCACTGTCTGTTTCTACCAGCACTGCTCTTCATGATGCCTGCCCTGGCGGTTTGGATAACTGTGCCGGAAAGTTTTCACTTCTGGATGCTTATCATCGCTGTGCCAATCAGCCTGATCGCTCTCTATATAGGGCTACGTCGGCACAAAAACTGGATGCCGATCATGATTGCTATGCCTGCCTTGGTATCTTTGACTGCTGGTGCTTTGTTATTCCATGGCATGGATCTGGAAACTTGGCTGACTACTGCAGGGGCCTTTGTCCTCACCTTCGCCCATCTCCTTAATCGTCGTCATTCGGACATACGATTTGCTGTGTAGAACCAGCCGAGAAGGTAGCTTGGCACAGGGAGCTAATGGTATAAGCTCAGTGGAATTACGGTGACAGTGCACTAAATTATTGGCAGGAATTCCGGTGACAGGTGCGTCATCCCCGAAAAAGCTTTGCACTATGACGGCTCAGGCCAACACCTTCTTTGCGCCTTTGCGCCTTTGCGTGATAAAAAAATGTAAGGGCCGAAGGGCGATAGCCGAGCGTGATGCCTGACCAATTAACCAGTCCCCCTCACCAACTCCACCTAGGCCACTTCGCGGCCAGGGCTTCGTATCAGTTTGCAATGGGCAGGTCGAAGATGCCCCCAGCATC
>JBILLO010000113.1:0-5549 GCA_044376035.1 Sphingorhabdus sp. | reverse complement strand
AGGCTTCTTACAGCGATGCGCAGCGTGCCGTGTTGGAGGACAGTTTTTCAGTCACCGCAGAGCCCGCATCGGAGCGCGCGGCGGCGGCCATTATCGCATATCTGGATGAAGCCATTGGTTGAAGAGGTGCCCCAATTGCCCGTGTCGGCCCATTCACCACTGCGACGCATTGCCGGGAATATGGGCCGGCTGCTGTCCGGCAAGGCGGCGGCTGGCATCATCAGCCTTGGCTCGATTGCGATCGCGGCGCGCATTCTGGGGGTCGAACAATATGGTGTGCTAAATCTGGTGCACGGCTTTGCAACGCTGATGGGTGGCACCATCGCCTTTTCCGGCTTCCACGGCATGGTGCGTTATGGCGCAGAGGCGCTTAACCGTGGCGCACGAACACAGTTCCGCAACTTGGTATTGTTACTGGGACTTATTGAACTCGGCATGGCCGCTGTGGCCATTGGCGTGGCGATGCTGCTGGTCCCGTGGGTCGGGGCATCCTTGGGGTGGAGCCCGCAAGCCATTCAGTTTGGCGGGCTTTACTGCTTCGCCATTCTCGCCACGGTTCGGGCCACACCACAAGGTTTGCTTCAGTTGGCCGAACGTTTTGACCTGATCGGTTTGCACCCGGTCATCATGCCACTGATCCGCTTGGCGGGGGCGCTTGCCATTTTGTTTACGGGCGGCGGATTGGCGGCATTTTTGTGGGTGTGGCTCGCCGCAGCGATTGCCGAAGGCCTTTCCATGTGGATCTTGTGCTGGGTTGGCACGCGCCATCTGGCAATAGGCGCCGATGGGCGGCCGACGTTAAAGGGCACGCGGCGCGACAATCCGGGTATCGTGCGCTTCATTGCGACAACCAATCTCGACCTCACCTTGCGCGACATAGCGCCTAAGGCGACGCCATTAATCATTGGCTGGATGCTCGGGCCAGCCGCTGCGGGCCTATATGCCCTTGTACAAAGGGCAAGCGCCATTCTGATTCAACCCGCACAAATGCTTGGAGAGGCGGCCTATCCGGTCGTAACTCGCCTGTTGATTAGCGGCAATGACCAGGCCGCCGGCAAAGCTGTCCGGCGTTCGGCCATATTCGCAACAAGTGCGGCATTGCTAGCCGCAGCCATGATGTGCCTGTTCGCCGGAAAAGTTCTGGTGCTGCTTGGCGGCGCAAGCTTTGCTGGCGGTGCGTCGTTGCTCATCCTGGTCCTGCTTGGCCGGGCGATGATTGCAGGTATGCCGACTTTATCGGCGGCGCTTACCGCACAAGGGCGCCCCTGGATCAGTGCCCGCGCCAATTTGGTCAGTAATGTGGGCATGTTACCCATGCTACCACTCATGATTTGGTGGTTTGGTCTGAACGGTGCTGGCGTGCATGGCATGTTGCAAAGCCTTGTCCTGCTTAGCCTGTTGATATGGAGCTATAATGGATCGCGCCTTGCACCGCGCGTCGGGATGTGATTACGCGGCCACCTACGCGGCAGGGGAAGTAAAATGACGAACGGCGATTTCTTGATCAAGCAACTGAAAAAGGCTGTTTTTCTGCCATACGCCAAATTGCGGGCAAAGCTTGGCGGCGAAGGCACTGGTTTTAGCCGCTCAGCTTATGGCGTGCTGATGAAAACAAACTGGCGTGACCGTACATTTATTTACTGCCGTTTCGCCGTTTATGGGCACGGCCTGTCCGATTATCTGAGAGGCCTCACACAGCCTTTTGTTTTCTTAGACATTGGTGCGAACCAAGGGCTGTACAGCCTGATTGCCGGGCAGAACCCGCATTGCACTGGCGCGATTGCGCTTGAGCCGGTGCCGGATACGTTTGAGCGGCTGAGCCAGAATATCAACGCCAACAACCTTCAAGGCAAAGTCCAAGCGGTGCAAGCCGCCCTGTCAAGCCAAGCGGGCACAGCGAAAATCGTCTTTGATGCCGCGCATAGCGGGCTTGCGTCGCTGCGTAATGACGGCGCAGACGGTTTGGACATCACAACCATCAATATGGAAGCCTTCGATGATTTGCTTGGCGAACCCGAAATGTTGGTCATCAAGGTCGATGTCGAAGGGCATGAAGCCGCGGTCATGGCAGAGCTGGTTAAGTCACGTTTTCTATCGCGCATCCAGTCGGTGTTTTACGAAGTCGACGCCAAATGGAGCGATGCCGACAGCTTGCGGGCGATTTTGGAAAGCGGCGGCTTTACCCATTTCGAGACCGTGGGTCGCGGGAAGCATTATGACGTGTTAGCGACCCGCCAACCATAGGCCACTGTCTTAGGGTCAGGACCTAACCAGTTAGTGGGCGTTTATGAAGTTCACGACATCGGCGACAACGGCTGCCTTTTGACGGAACGGACGCGCGACCGCCATGATGATGTCGGCATGACCAACATCGGGATAGATTTTCAACTGCTGCTGCCCACCTAAAGCTTGGATCTTTTCGGACAGTGCCTTGCTGTTCCGCGGTTTGACGACCGTGTCTTTGTCTCCGGTAAGCAGCAAGAGTGGTGGCGCATCCGCGCGCGCAAAAGTGATGGGCTGCGTCTCGGTCAGGTCAGGCCACTGGCCCAACGCGATTTTCGACGAATCGCTCGTCAGCGGAAGGAAATCATACGGCCCGGCAAGGCCGATGACGCCCTTGATGACATCCGTCTTCAGATCGTTCGCGGCAAGCCATTGCGGGTCAAGCGCCGTCATCATGGCGATATGGGCACCAGCACTATGCCCCATAATGAAGATGCGGTCGGCATCGCCATCATGCGAGGCAATATTTGCATTGACCCAAGCAATAGCCGCTGCCGTATCCTCGACAAATGCAGGAAAGCGCACCTTCGGCGATTTGCGATAATCGGCAATGACCGTGACAAAGCCGCGCGCAGCAAAGGCACGCCCCAAAAAGCCATAGCCCTCCCGCTCGCCATCACGCCATGAGCCGCCGTGAAAGAAGATCAGCACCGGAAGTGGCGATTTGGCTTTTTTGGTTGGGGCGTAAATGTCGAGCTTCTGCCTTGCATCGACGCCATATGCGATGCCCGTCACCGGCGGATCTGTAAACTCCGCAGCACCCGGCACCATCCGGTCTGCGAAATCCAGTTTCTGCGGGTCAGTTTTGTTCCAAAACCAAAAGCCGGAACAGATGAGAACGAGAAGCAACGCACTAAGGATATATTTGATCATCGGCACCATGTGCCAATCAAAGTGCTGGTCCACAACAAAAAAGGCGACCCCCAACGGTGCCGCCTTTTTGTGTAGGCCATAAAATTGGGCCACGCTGGTCTGTTTAGTATTAACGCTTCGAGAACTGGAAGCTCTTACGCGCCTTGGCCTTGCCGTATTTCTTACGCTCGACCACGCGGCTGTCGCGGGTCAGGAAGCCTTCCGACTTCACGGCGCTACGCAGCAGTGGCTCATACTTCGACAATGCTTGCGCGATGCCGTGCTTTACGGCGCCGGCTTGACCGGAAAGACCGCCGCCCTTGACGGTTGCGATAACGTCATATTGGCCGGTACGCTCGGTAACACCGAACGGTTGGTTGATGACGAGACGCAGCGAAGGACGTGCGAAATAGATTTCTTGGTCGCGGCCATTGACGACAATCTTGCCAGTGCCAGGCTTCAACCATACGCGGGCAACCGCGTCCTTGCGGCGGCCAGTTGCATAAGCGCGGCCTTGCGCATCGATTTCCTGTTCACGAATGACAGCAGCGATCTGTGCAGGCGCTTGAACGTCGGCGCCCAAGGTTTCGAGATCAGCGAGCGAAGTTGCAGTATCAGACATTATGCACCCACCTTGTTCTTGCGGTTCATGGAAGCGACGTCGAGCGTCGTTGGCTGTTGACCGGCATGTGGATGGTCAGTGCCGTTATAGAGGTGCAGCGCGCGCATTTGTGCACGGCCCAACGGTCCGCGTGGAACCATGCGTTCTACGGCCTTTTCCAGGACACGCTCAGGAAACTTACCGTCGAGTATCTTGCCAGCAGTGATTGCCTTGATACCGCCGATATAACCCGTGTGGCGATAATAGACCTTATCGGTCAATTTCTTGCCGGTGAACTTCACCTTGTCCGCGTTGATCACGACAACATGGTCGCCGCAATCCACATGTGGGGTGTAGCTTGGCTTGGTCTTACCACGCAGGATGTTGGCGATGAGGCTGGCCACACGGCCAACAACCAAACCTTCTGCGTCAATGAGGATCCACGATTTCTCGACGTCTTGTGGACGGATCGATTTCGTAACTCTGGATAGCGTTTTCATCGCTAATCGCACCTTTCGAAATTTTGTAGATATGCAGAATCATCACTGACCCGCATGCGAAGCGGAGCCAATGACGATTAAAGCCCCGATAGTCAAGCAAAAGCAGGGGTTTTACGGCGGGTATAATAATACCGTTTAGAAATTATGCTGTTTCACGGCCCAATATATGTGCGCCCCATACGGTCGCCGCGACCAGCAAAGCGCCCACCGCCTGATGCGATACCGCTAGTACAATGTTGACACCCGTCATGACGGTAGCGATGCCTAAGATGATCTGAACACCAAAGGCGCTGTGGATGGCAATAGAGGCGCTACGTGCGCCTGCTTTTTTGACGCGGCGCGACAGTAGGATTAAGGCAACCACCGCGACCCACGCCCACCAGCGATGAACAAAATGCGTGAGATAAGGGTCGTTCACCAAAGCATAAAAAACGCCTTTGGCGGTATCGACGCCGTCAGGATACAGTCGGTCATTCATCAACGGCCAACTGTTGGACACATAACCCGCGTTCAACCCGGCGACCCATGCACCAAACAGCATCTGGATAAAAAGGATCGCAAAAACCGAAGCTGTAAAGATGGTGATTCTCGCTGGCTTAGCGGCATGGTTTTTGACCAGCGCCTTCAAGTCGAGCGCGGTCCAAACCAGCCCGCCAAGAATCACAAAAGCGGTGAGCAAATGAACCGCAAGGCGGTAATGGCTGACATCGGTGCGCGCCGAAAGGCCCGATGATACCATCCACCAGCCAATGGTACCTTGGAGCCCGCCCAAGGCCAGCAACGCAAGCAAACGCGGCTTATACCCGGCAGGAATGGCTTGCTTTACCCAAAACCATGCCAGCGGAAGTGCGAAGGCCAGGCCAATGACCCGCCCAAGTAAGCGGTGTACCCATTCCCAGAAATAGATGAATTTGAATTCGGCTATGGTCATGCCGGCAGGGCCATTTATCTGTGTATATTCCGGAATCTGCTTATATTTCTCAAATTCCGACATCCAGGCTGCCTCGTTGAGCGGAGGAAGCGTGCCAGCAATCGGTTTCCATTCGGTGATCGATAATCCCGATTCGGTCAGACGCGTGATCCCGCCGACGACGACCATTGCAAAGACCAAGGCAGCGACACCCATCAGCCAGTTGATCAAAGCAGCAGGCCGTGCGGCTGGGGTTTTGGACGCGGGATGTGAGGTGGACGCTATATTCATGCGCACCGATATGCCGCTTAATGCCGATTGTCGCAAGCAAAGGAGGTTGCAAAAATTGCTAACCAAGCTGCAATTTAGCGATGTAATGTTGTAACGTGCACCGAATCAGTGT
>JBILLO010000029.1:0-16796 GCA_044376035.1 Sphingorhabdus sp. | reverse complement strand
CCCGATGACGGAACGACGGTGTTATACGCGCGGCCAAGGCGCGTGATGGAATCAAGCAAGATAACAACATCATGCTTATGTTCCACCAAACGCTTTGCTTTTTCGATAACCATTTCCGCGACTTGAACGTGACGAGTCGCGGGTTCATCAAAGGTGGAGGATACAACCTCACCCTTTACCGACCGCTGCATATCGGTCACTTCCTCAGGCCGTTCGTCGATCAAAAGAACGATCAAGAACACCTCAGGATGGTTTTCAGTAATTGCGCGCGCGATATTTTGCAGCAGCACCGTTTTACCCGTGCGCGGCGGCGCAACGATCAATGCGCGCTGGCCCTTGCCCTGCGGGCTGACGATGTCGATGACGCGCGCAGACTTGTCCTTGACCGTCGGGTCAAGCGAATCGAGGATCAGCTTTGAATCCGGATATAATGGCGTGAGGTTATCAAAATTGACGCGGTGACGGACGGCATCGGGATCATCAAAATTGATCTTCAATACTTTGGTCAGGGCAAAATACCGCTCGCCGTCCTTTGGTGCGCGAATTTCGCCTTCGACGGTGTCACCTGTGCGCAAACCAAATTGGCGCACCATGTTCGGCGACACATAAATATCATCTGGGCCTGCCAAATAATTGGCCTCTGGCGAACGCAAGAAACCGAAACTGTCGGGCAAAACCTCAATCGTGCCAAGACCCATGATCTGCTCGCCATCTTCGGCCAGCTCTTTCAGGATCGCAAACATCAAATCCTGCTTGCGCAAGGTCGACGCGCCCTCAACCCCCAGCTCTTCAGCCATTGATACAAGGTCAGCGGGATTTTTGCTTTTCAGCTCTTTCAAATGCATAGATAATTCCGTTGGATGGACCATGTGTCCGCATTGTGGATGAGCAGAACGCCCGATGGTATGACCGGTTTGTAAAAAGCCAACCGGTTGAATTAAGAAAAGTTGATGGCGCGGTTATTGTGAAGGTCGCGCCGCATGCCCAGGACGGGCTTGACGCGATAAATACGCGTCCACGGGCGCAACGTCAACTCTTCTCAAAAAAAGCCCATAAAAAGCCGTTAAAATGGCTTGGCGACGACCAATATCACGATGATCGCTGACGCAATGCCTGGCACCTCGTTGAACAGACGCAATTGCTTGCCCGTTAGCTGCCGTTCGCCGCGCGCCAGTTTTTTCGCGTAGCCGACGGCCCAGCCATGGTATGCGGACAAGCCCAACACAAACAGCAATTTGGCATGAAACCAACCTTGCGCCATTGCACCAATGTTCCACGCCAAAACGAGTCCCAGCACCCAGACCACGATGATAGAGGGATTTAGGATGATTTTGATCAGCTTGGCTTCACGGTCCACCCATTTGGCGGCCTCTTCTGATCCTTCAGCGCTTTCCTGATGATAGACAAAGAAGCGCGGGATCATGAATAAGCCCGCCATCCAGAAAATAACAAAAATGATATGCGCGGATTTGAGCCAGATATACAACACAGATAGAGTTTCCGTCATAAAAATGGCCTTTATGGGCTAAGCCTTACGGACCAGATTAAGGAGTAGTTCAACGTTTTCGATTGGAGTATCCGGCAGGATACCATGCCCAAGATTGAAGACATGTGGTCGATCTTCAAAGGCGCTGAGGATATTCGTCACCGCGTCTTTCAACACATCGCCGCCCGCAATCAACGCCAGCGGGTCAAGATTGCCTTGCACGGGAAGACCCTTGCGCAATTCGCGGTTGGCCCAATGCGGATCAACGGTTTCATCCAATCCTACGGCGTCAACGCCCGTCCCTTCGGCATAAGCCGCAAGCTTACCGCCCGCACCCTTGGGAAAGCCGATAATGACAGCATTGCGATTGCGTGCCTTTAACCGGCGGACGATTTCGGCATTTGGGGCAATAACCCATTTTTCAAATTGCGCTGGCGACAACGACCCTGCCCAGCTGTCAAATAATTGCACCGCATCAACACCGGCATCAATTTGATCACCCAAATAATCCACGGTTGCGCCAATAATGGCTTCGATAAGCGCTCCAAAGCGCTCAGGCTCCGCATGCGCCATTCTACGGGTCTCCGCTTGGTCTTTGCTACCTTGGCCATGGACCATGTAGGTAGCGACCGTCCACGGGCTTCCAGCGAAGCCTAGGAAGGTTGTTTCGGGTGGCAGCTCTGCCGACACCTTGCGCACCGTATCAATGACTGGGGCAAGCCGTTCAGGTGCTGGCACGAAATCTTCAAGTCGCGATTCCGCTAAACGCGGAGCAAGTCGGGGACCTTCGCCGGTTTCAAACCAAAGGTCTTGGCCCATGACATGCGGGATAACCAGAATGTCGGAAAACAGGATCGCACCGTCAAAACCAAAACGCCGGATCGGCTGCAAAGTGATTTCGCAGGCTGCATCGCTGTCATAAGCCAGCGCCAGAAATCCACCCTTTTCGGCGCGTAAAGCGCGGTATTCAGGCAGGTAGCGACCTGCTTGGCGCATAAGCCACACCGGCGGGATAGCTTCTTGGTTGCCCTGTAGGACGTTAAGCAATTTTTTTGGGCTTTGCGCAGACATAGAAATAATAGAACCAATCAAAATATATATTTATATAAAGGATGATGAAAGATGATGCGCTGTTGATAGCTTCGGCCTTAAAAGCTTTTGCGGATATTGCCAACATCTTGACGCGTGCGAACACACGCGGTGGTCGGGATTCGCAAATTTGTTCCCCATTATCCACAGCCTGTGCATATTGGATTTGCCTTGTGGACAGCCTGTGTCCGAATCGAGTGGTGAAATTGAGGTAATGGGTAAGAATTCGTCATGCAAAACTTGTCCCTTGATTTATCCCCAGCCTGCCAACAAGACTGTGCATTATGAGCCAGCGCTTTCATTTACATCTGTTATCGGACTCCACAGGCGAAACCTTGGAAAACATCGCTAAAGCTGCATTGGCGCAGTTTGACGGCGCAGAAAATGTGGTCAAGCATTTCTGGCCCATGGTGCGTTCGGAAAGCCATTTGGACCGGATATTGTCCGATATGGCCGCTAATCCCGGACTTGTGTTGTTCACTTTGGTCAATCGGGACACACGGCGCAAATTGGAAACGCGATGCAGGGTTTTGGGCTTGCCTGCGGTTGCTGCGCTCGATGCGGTGAGTGACGCCCTGTCGAATATGTTGGGCCAAGAGGCCAAGGCACGTCCGGGTCGGCAACATGTCATGGACGCTGCCTATTTCGCGCGCGTCGAGGCCATTCAATTCACCATTGCCCATGACGACGGCATTAACGCGCAAAATTGGGAAGAGGCGGACATTGTGTTGGCGGGGGTATCGCGGACCTCAAAAACGCCAACAAGCATTTATCTCGCAAACCGAGGATATAAGACCGCGAATATCCCGATCGTGCCCGAATCGCCGCCACCAATGATATTGTTTCAACTGAAGCACCCAATGGTCATTGGCCTTGTCACGAGCGCAGAGCGGTTGATTCAGGTGCGGCGGAACCGTCTGCTGTCCCTCAACCAGTCACCCGACACCGATTATGTAGATGAAGAAAAAGTGCGTGCTGAAGTCGCCCATGCGCGGCGTATGTTTGCGGACAATGGCTGGCCAGTATTGGACGTAACGCGCCGGTCAATCGAGGAAAGTGCCGCGGCGATTATCAATTTATTCAATGAACGCGAACTAGCGCAGGTTGCCGATTCGTGACTCTTATCCTTGCCTCACAAAGCGCTGCGCGGATCGCGATGTTGAACGCTGCAGGGGTAGCATTAGAATCGGTTCCAGCCTTGGTTGATGAACAGAGCATCAAAGCATCATTGGTCCAGGCTGGCGCCAAGCCGCGCGATATTGCGGATGCCTTGGCAGAGGCAAAGGCGCGCAAACTGTCGCGCAAAATGCCAACTGCTATGGTGTTGGGTTGCGACCAAATTTGCGTTGGTCCCGACGGATGTATTTTTGACAAACCCGAAACGCCTGATGACGCGCGCGCCCATTTGGCGCAGCTTTCGGGCAAGGTGCATCGCCTGATCAGCGCGGCAGTGATCTGCGAACAGGGCGAACCTGTCTGGCGCATTATCGACACCGCGCAGTTGACGATGCGCAGCTTAAGTCCCCAGTTTATCGATAATTATGTCGATAGATATTGGGACGAAATCCGCCACTGCGTTGGCTGCTACCGGATTGAAGCTGAAGGCGCGCAATTATTCTCAAGCGTCAGCGGCAGCCAGTTCACGATTATCGGATTGCCGTTGCTTCCACTGCTTGATTATTTGCGCATCAGGGGCCTACTAACAACATGATACATTATGCCGAAGTGATCGGGCACCCGATATCCCATTCCAAATCACCATTGATTCACAATTTTTGGCTTCAACAATTGGGATTGGTCGGTGATTATCGAGCGCATGCCGTGCTGCCAGATGATCTGGAGCAGTATTTTACCGAGCGCGCTGCCGATGCCGCATGGCGCGGGTGCAACATCACAATACCGCACAAGATTGCGGCGCTCGATTTTGTGGCTGACCCCGGCGATATACGCCACTCTATCGGCGCGATTAACACGGTGTTTCGCAATGACGCCGGCGCGCTTGTCGCGACCAATACGGACGTTGGCGGCTTTTATGGCCCAATTGCGGATATCCCCATTGCGCGTGAGGTCGCTGTCGTCATTGGTGCAGGGGGCGCGGCGCGGGCAGTACTCTTCGCCTTGGCGCAGGCCGATATCGGCGAAGTCGTTTTGGTTGCACGCAATGGTTTGAAGGCGGCAGGCTTGCTCGCGCATTTCGGGTTGAAAGGCAAAGTGATTGGTTTTGACGCGCACCTGCCGGATGCAGCGTTGTTGGTGAACGCCAGCCCGTTGGGCATGGTCGGGCAGGAAGCGCTTGAGATTGACCTTTCCCCCTTGCCTGAACATGCCATTGTCTATGACCTCGTCTACGCGCCAATAGAAACGCCATTGTTAAAAGCTGCGCGTGATCGCGATCTGGAAACGGTCGATGGCTTGGAAATGCTGGTGGGGCAGGCGGCAATCGCGTTTGAATTGTTCTTCGGCGTTGCTCCGCCCGATGATAATGAGGATGCATTGCGGGCATTGTTATTGAAATGAAAAAGCCGATGATCATTGGCCTGACCGGCTCAATCGGCATGGGCAAATCGGCGGTTGCGACGATGTTTGCGGACGAAGGCGTCCCGGTTTTTGATGCCGATGCCGCAGTGCATGACCTGCAAAAGGCCGGTGGTGCGCTGGTGCCCGCAATTGAATCGGCCTTTCCCGGAACGACCGGGCCGCAGGGCGTTGACCGTCAAGCACTTGGCGCTGCTGTTTTTGGCGACCGCGACCGGTTGACATTGTTGGAATCGATTATCCATCCGGCTGTAGCCGAACGCCGCAGGGCGTTTCTGGAATCGCATCAGGGCGCGGACATGATATTGTTTGATATCCCCTTATTGTTTGAAAAGGGCGGGCAAGCTGGCGTTGATATAGTCGTTGTTGTCAGTGCACCTGCCTCAGTTCAACGCGAACGTGTGCTCGCCCGTGTTCATATGACGCCAGACAAATTCGAACATATTTTGGGCCTGCAAATGGCCGACGCCGAAAAGCGGGCCCGGGCCGACCATGTGATCGATACGGGCAGGGATATAGCGGAAACGCGCGCCGATGTGCATGCTCTTGTGAAAAAGCTGCAGGCGGGACTTGCATAAGCGTTTAAACAGGCTCACATCTAATATTAGAATGCGTGAAATTATATTCGATACGGAAACGACTGGCTTTGATCCTGCAACTGGGGATCGGATGGTCGAAATTGGCTGCATTGAAATGGTCAGCCGGGTAATGACGGGTAAGCATTACCATGCCTATTTCAACCCGCAGCGCCCGATGCCAGCCGCCGCTGAACAAGTGCATGGCCTTTCGGACCGTTTCCTGTCTGACAAGCCGGCCTTTGGCGAAAAGGCCGATGAGCTGCTTGCATTTTTGGGCGACAGCCCGCTCGTTGCGCATAATGCCAGCTTTGACTTTGGCTTTCTCAATCACGAATTGCAGCATTGCGGTCGCCCGCCGGTGTCGATGGACCGTATGGTTGACACAGTGGCGCTGGCGCGAGTCAAAAGCCCTGGAGCAAAGCTGTCTTTGGATGCTTTGTGCACCCGCTATGGCATCGACCGTAGCCACCGGGTAAAGCATGGCGCGTTGTTGGACGCTGAACTGCTTGCGCAGCTGTATATTGAACTGACTGGCGGCCGACAGATCGGCCTTGGCCTCGCGGACGACAAAAGCGCTGATAAAAACATGGGCCAAATGGACGGCAATAATGTTCAGACAACGAAAACATTTCGGCCAGCGCGCGCGCATTCTGCCTCAACGGCCGAATTGGCGCGCCATGCCGAATTTGTAGCAAAGATTAAGGATGCGCTTTGGCTCCAACCGGGGTCAGCGCTTTAACACAAAGGAGACAGGCATTGGACATCAGGGTTTCAGGACATCAGGTCGACACCGGTGCAGCGCTTCAGACCCATGTGGAAAAACGGCTCGGTTCTATTTCCGAAAAACATTTCACCAAGGCCTTGTCATCGCATGCAACCTTTGGCCGTGCGCCGCATGATGGCTTTACCAGCGATATTGTCATGCATGTGATGCAGGGCTTAGTACTCAAAGGCCGCGGCGAAGCGCAGGATGCGCATGTTGCCTTTGACCGTGCCGCCGAACGCATTGAGAAACAATTGCGCCGTTACATGCGCCGACTGCAGGATCGCCATGAACAAACCGCTTATGCAATAGCGCAAGAAGAAGCCGCCTATACCGTGTTTGATGCAGGTGATGGTGAGGAAGAAATGCCATTATCCGATGCACCAGTAATTGTTGCCGAAATGCGCGTAGATATTCCGGAATCGACGGTGTCCGATGCGGTTATGTTGATGGATTTGCGCAACACACCTGCCTTGTTATTCAAAAACACTGGAACTGGGCGACATAATATGGTTTACCGCCGCGAAGATGGCACGATCGGGTGGGTTGAACCAAAATCTACACCTTAGACCTCGGCTGACGTGAATTAATATTCTATATCATTCCAAATATTTAAGGGTTGCGCCACCGGTGGCACCGGGCGCTTTTGAACAAAATATGATTCGACTTTCTACTAGGCTCGTTGAAGGGGCCGTTGCTGCTGACATGCTCTGTTCGGGGAAATCGGACCTGCTGGCACAGCTATCGGTTATCGCGGCTGAAAATTATTTTGTGGATGCCGCCGCCGTTCTGGACGGTATGATTGAGCGCGAGCGACTTGGCCCCACGGGTTTTGGCGGTGGAACAGCTATTCCGCATTGCAAGGTGTCGGGTATCGACATGCCCGTGGCCGTATTTGTCCGGCTTTTGAAGCCAGTGCCTTATGATGCCGTTGACGACGAGCCAGTGGATCTGGTCTGCGGGCTTGTTTCCCCGGCGCAGGACGGTGCATCGCATTTACGCGCCTTGGCAGAGGTCTCACGCCTGTTTCGCGATGAGAAATTCCGCGCGCAATTGCGTGGTGCGGCAGATTCTTCGGCGATGTTTGCGGTGTTAACCTTCTCTGAAGAGCGTGACGCCGCTTGATTGAACCACGGCTTGCCAGCGGTGTTCTTATCTCCGCAATCAAGCGATTGGTGGAAGCCGAAGGTGACTTTGCCACCGTTCTGAAAAAGGGCGATGCTGTGTCCGGTGCCATTTTGCTTATCGGCCAGGTGCGTGGCGCAGACCCCAAATTCTACGAACGCTATCCCGCATTAGACGGCCAGTCCGTCTGGCAAAGGTTGGATTTGAAAGAGTCTGGGGTGGTCGCGGTGCAGGATTACTGGAAAAAACGATGCGCTGGTGATCCGGATTTGTGGGTTTTTGAACTGGATGTCGCGTCCAGAGAACGGTTGGACGGACTTCTGACCATGCTTATTTGACTTTGCTGCGCTGCGGCATAAATGCGCGGCTAACGAGTAGCGAAGGTTGTCATTTGGGGCACAAATGGGGTGGCCAGACAAACACGCGAGTCGGATGCAGCAAAAGACGGGCAACAATAAAGTAATAGAGTTTCGTCTACTGGTGCCGCCGCTTTAATGTATGTTTCATGTCGAAATTTTTTCGGGCTGCTTCTTTCGTAGCCATATCTTGTACCTTGATTTCCGCAGCTATTGCTGCAGACGCAGGTGTTGCTTTTGATAATAACCAAAGCACACAGATAAGCGCCAATACTCTCATCATTGACCCCAAGCAGATTTCTGCCGAACAGGCGCAGTTGGATCTGGCGAAAAGCGGTAAAGTGACGGTGACTCGCGCTGACAATGGCGACATTATCTATGTCCCAAGCAACGGCGTCATGCCGAACGCGCTCCTAAACCCCAATGCTGTTGATACAGATGTGGCAACCGCGTCCTCACTCGCTGACCTTGTGCGCACGCAAGAATTCGATGACAGCTTAAGCAGGGAAGAGCGTTGCCTTGCCAGCGCGGTCTATTTCGAAGCCAAGGGCGAATCGCTCGCCGGCCAATTGGCTGTGGCCCGTGTGGTTCTCGCCCGCGCCTCTTCGGGTCGATTTGCCAGCACATTATGCGGCGTTGTCTTCCAAAAAGGTCAGTTTTCTTTCGTGCGCGGCGCAAGCTTGCCGCCGGTTCGAACGGACAGCACGCATTGGCGCAACGCCGTCGCGATCAGCAACATTGCGCTGGACAATACATGGAAAAGCCCAGTTGAAGGCGCGTTGTTCTTCCATGCCCGTCATGTTTCGCCAGGATGGCGTCTGACGCGGATTGGCAGCGTGGACAATCATATCTTCTACCGCTGAACATGGCGCCGGATTGAACGATAAGGGTCCTTTAAGGGGCCTTTATTTTGTTCCACTTTCGTTCTAAACACAAACTATGGATCAGACTTTTACGCCTTTATCAATTTCCGGCGCGCCTGCGGTAGCGCGGGGCGTCTCGCGGTTGTTCTTGCGCAACCAGATTGTGGTGCAACCCGAGGTCAGCCTGCGCAACAATCGCCGCGCGGATCTCATGGGCCTCAACAACAAAGGCGAGATTATCATCGTCGAAATCAAATGTTCGCGCGCTGACCTTTTGGGGGATCAGAAATGGCCGGAATATCTCGAATATTGTGACCGCTTTTTCTGGGCTGTCCCGGCTGGGTTCGACATTAGCCCGTTGCAAAATGTCGCGCTCATGCCCGAACGCGCCGGTTTGATCATCGCCGACGCATATGATGCCGAAATCGCGCAGCCAGCAGCATTGGTGCCACTCGCCCCTGCGCGCCGGAAAACCGAAACGCAGCGGCTCGCGCGGCTCGCGATGCGCCGCTTGATGGGGATATCTGACCCTGACCCCGCGCTATCCGGGTTTAAATTCGAATAGAAGCTAGCTGGCTTTTTTGGGGTTATACCAGATGGGTGACGAATATGCCCGCTCCTGCGCCTTTAACTCCGTCCCCGGAAGCAATTTTGCGCCATAACGCACAGCGTCAAACAACACCCAGCGCGGTGTCGGAATTTCCAGCACCCGGACATAATAAAAAGCACGGATATTGGGGTTAAATTCCGGATCGGTCCACACCGTCCGCAATTCTGGATCACCAATGCTGTTGGTATAGCTCGCCTTTGCGATGTTGACGGTGTCGCCTACCTTAGGGACTTTGCCATTGGCACCCTTGCGCCTTTTGTCGGCATCACCCCAGACAACGTCAAAAATCTTTTCCTGCAATGCGCCGGAGGAATCGACCCAACCTTTGACGACTTGAACGCGATCGAGATTTGCCCCTGCCGGGTCTTTCAACGCTGAAATCATGAACTTTGGCGCACCGTTGCCAGGCTTAAGGTCTGCGCCCATGGGCACCCCTTTGGCATATCCGACCTTCACCCAGTCGCGTGCGAAATCCGCTTCATTGAAATCCCAACCGCCAAAGAAACGCAATGTCATGCGCGGGCCAGTTGTGGCGTACACCTCGCGCCGCATCATGGCGTCAAATATCGCGGCCCGTGTATTGGCTGTGGCCCAAATAGCGGCATAGCCACCCGCCAGATAGTGCCAACCAATACGCCCTTTTCGGGTGCCAAGATTTTGGGCCTGCGAAGCCCGGTCGGCGTTAGGCTCACCGCCCGAATGCTTGCCAAAAAAATTATCTTCGTCGCCAGTGGCCAACGCAGTGTGGCTGTCGGTTGACCCGATAACGCCGAATTTATAGGGGTTAACGCCTGTGCGCGCCTCAATCGCCAGCCCGCGCTTCAACGCCTCACGAATATATTCGCCCGCATAATCCTGCGGCTTCTTCGCGGCCTGCATGGTCAAATTGCCAAGGTCCCAGCCCGCAGTGCCGAAACCGGAGAATTCGTCGTTGGGCGATAAAAACGGGTGCGATTCACTATCGCCCTTTATTTGCGTGATTTCGCTCACTGGCTCGCGTGCGGCGCGTCGGCGTGCATAGGCTGCGGTCATGGGGCCACCATCCGGGCCAACCAATTCGAACATCAGGCCATTGGACAGGTTGCTGTTATGCGGGATCGCCAGCACCTTGCCGCCTGTGACCTTCTCATAATTGTCCATATAGTCCCACAATTGGCTAACCGGCGTGTCGCCTTGGCCAGGGTCGTAGGGCAGGACCTTGTCAGTGCGGCTTTTGCCATCCCGGAACATGACGACGCGATGTAAATTATTGCCGCCTGGCATCAACGTATATTCAAAACCCATGAAGGCGGTGAACTTTCCGGGCTCATTATAACGTTCGACCAGCGTGCTATGACTTGTCCAAATGTTGGTTGCCGTCTTGCGTTGTCTTTCGGGATTGGTCAGCGCAGCGGGAAGCGTGTTGCGGCCCGCACGGTCGATAAGTTCGCCGGTCACGCGCTGCATGCCCTCTTGCCCCTTATGCATTTCGGTGTGCCACCGTTTCAGCGTGGGGTCGCGGACGAGGAATCCGGGCGCGTCGTACAAAGCCTTTGTTGCGCCAAGCCCGCCCGAGTGATCCGCGATCACAAGAAAATCAAGCGGACGGTCCAACTTGGCTTTCATCCCGCCAGTGGATGTCACCTCTTCCCCACGCGCAAAACGCAGCGCCTCTTCTGGTCCAAGCTTTACGCCAAAGCCAAAGGCATCGATGGAATTGGCGGTATGGAGATGGGTATCGCCCCAAAGCAAGCTATTGGCGGGGCCAGACGTGACTTCAGCGTCCGATGATGCTTGCGCCAAGCGCGAATCATCCATGATGCTTTTGTCGCGATATTGCTGCCACCCATAGGTTAGCCCTGCACCAACTGCGATGACGGCAACGGTGCCCAATATTATCTTACGTATTCTGGCCATTTTCAGCTCCCCTCAGCTGAAAATGCTACGGAAAACTATCTGGGTCAAGACGGCCTTAAATTCCGTTACGTCATGGGTTGCTTCATGCTCCAAATGAAGCCTGAAGGGCGGCCATCGTTGATCTCCGCCAGACCTATTTTCTGGTTTTCGGCACCTAATGTCGACTCTGCGCGATAGGTGTCGAAGCAGCGATCCCAAACCGTCAGCGCGAAACCAAAATTATGTTTTTGTTCTTCAACGCGGGTGCTGTGATGAACCAGATGCATGTCGGGCGTCACCAAAAATAGCCGCAATATGCGGTCAAGCTTGCGTGGCAGGCGGATATTGCTGTGGTTGAACAGCGCATTGGCGTTGAGCCATACTTCAAACGCGAGTGCGACCAGCAGGGGCACGCCAAGCAAAGCAACGATGACGGATTTATAGAATGTCGACACTATCAGTTCAAACGGGTGGAACCGCAATGCCGTGGTAACGTCCAGATCACGGTCGCTGTGGTGGACCGCATGCATGCGCCAGAGCAACGGGCTGCGATGCATGTAAAAATGCTGCAGCCAGACCGCAAAATCAAGGACTATAAAGGCAAGGGCGGCCTCAACCCAAAAGGGCAAGGCGACCAAATTCAGCACGCCAAACTTGTGCGTATCGGCCCAATTTGCCGCCACGCTGACCACCACCAAAAAGGACAATAGTCGGCCCAAAACAGCGTTGCTGATGAAGAACAATGCATGTGTTCGCCATCGTGGGCTTCGGCCCAACACCAACGCACGGCGCGGCCAGATCGCCTCGGCGCTTGCGAGCAGGACAAGCAGCAAGGCGGGGATAGCTATCGCATATTGGCCAAGCCCCGCCAGTATCATGTCCGTTATGCGTCCGGCTGTTCAAGGAAAGGATAATCGGTATATCCTTCGGCAGCGGGCGCATACCAGGTCTTGAAATTATCCGGCGTCAGCTCCGCGCCAGTGCGCAACCGCTCTACAAGGTCGGGGTTGCTGATATAAGGACGACCAAAGCTGATCGCGTCGGCAAGGCCCGAGGCAAGATCGGCATCCGCCAATTCCTTAGTATATTCTTGGTTAAGCACCAGCGGGCCTTTGAATATCTTACGGATTTCGGGCGAGACGCGCGGCACGTCGGTTTGTCCGAAATTGCCATAAGGTTTGATTTCGCGCAGCTCAAGAAAGGCGATACCGATATCCTGCAACGCGGCGGCCGCAGCGGTGAACAATGCAATAGGGTTGCTGTCGTCCGCGCCTTGCGTTTCGCCATTGGGCGACAGGCGAACCGATGTTCGATCCGCGCCCACAGCGTCAACCACGGCTTGTGTCACTTCGCGCAGCAAGCGGATGCGATTGTCAATCGGGCCGCCATAATCGTCAGTGCGCAAATTGGTGTTGTCGCGCAGGAACTGGTCAATCAAATAGCCATTTGCTGCGTGAATCTGCACGCCGTCAAAACCTGCGGCCATCGCGTTTTTCGCGGCATGGACATAATCCGCAACAATGCGCGGAATTTCCGAAATATCGAGCGCGCGGGCTTCGGTATAATCTTTCTTGCCTTCTGCCGTATGCGCATAACCGGGCGCAGTCGTGGCCGAAGACGAAACACAGGACGCGCCGCCCAAGAAATCTGGGTGCACAAGACGGCCCATGTGCCACAATTGCAGAATGATCCGTCCGCCCGCGTCATGCACAGCCTGAGTCACGGGTTGCCATGCCGTGATTTGCGTGTCGGACCAGATGCCGGGCGCTGATGGCCAGCCAAGGCCTTCTTGGCTAATGCCAGTCGCTTCTGCGATAATCAGGCCTGCGGTGCTGCGCTGGCGGTAATATTCTGCCTTCAGGTCGGACAGCGGCACATGTTCGCCTTCGCTCCGTCCGCGCGTCAACGGCGCCATCAATATGCGATTAGGCGCGGAGATGGCACCAAGTGTGATCGGGTCGAACAAAGTTGCAGTCATGTGATTTCCTGTCATTAAGGCGTTTCTTTGCCGCCTAAATGCGGATGAAAGTTGCAAATTGCAACGGGGGTTTATGCAGCAGAAGATTTTCCATCCGCAATCGCCAACTTTGCTTGCCTTTGCGGCGCTGCTTGCGGGCAATGTTGCGATTGCCTTTGGCCCTTTGCTTGTGCGCTATGCCGATAGCGGTCCAATAGCGACCGGATTTTGGAGGCTGGCGCTGGCCACGCCGTTTTTGTTGTTCGTGGGCTATCGTTTTGGTTTTCGCCTCTCGGCGGTCAGCCGTCCGACCTATCGGCTTGCGATTGTTGCCGGCCTGTTCTTCGGGGTCGATATCATCCTGTGGCATATTGGCATTTTTCAGACAAAAATGGCCAATGCAACGCTGTTCGCCAATTGCGCCAGCCTGTTGCTGGTAATTTATGGCATCATCATAGCACGCAAAATGCCGTCAAAGTGGGAGAGCGTGGCCGTATTGTTCGCCTTTGTCGGGGCGGCTTTGTTAATGGGACAAAGCCTTGAGCTGTCCCCGCGCCACTTTTCCGGCGACCTTTTGTCGCTTGGCGCAGGGCTTACCTATACCGTCTATTTGGTGATGATGATGAAGATGCGGCAAAACACCGAAAGCTGGGGCGCGCTTGGCATGGCGAGTGCCATTGCGGCGGTCGTCCTGTTTGCCGCCGCTGTCTTTGCAGGCGAACAGATCATCCCTACAATATGGTGGCCAGTTGTCCTGCTCGCCTTCACCTCACAATTTTTCGGCCAGGGTTGCCTCACTTATGCATTGCCACATTTCAGCCCGCTGGTAATCGGCCTTGCCTTGTTGTTGCAACCCGCTTTATCCGCGACGGCTGGCTGGCTGGCCTTTGGCGAAATGCTGACGGCAATGGATTTTACGGGCAGCGCGCTCATTATGATCGCGTTGGTTCTTGTGCGTAAGCAATAGACCTTTTCTTGAACGCAGCGAACGTCTACATATCATCTATGTCCCAAAACGCCCTTCCTGCTGACCCGACGATTGACGAAATTCGCGTCGCCCTCGCCCCAGTCATTGGCCGTCATGCCGGCTTTGACGGATGGTCCGAAGCGGCCGTCCATGCCGCCGCGGATGACATGGGCGTTGACCGCGACGTTGCTATGTTGGCGTTCAAGGGCAAGGCCATCGATATGATTGACTTATGGGTCGAAGGCATTGATCTGGAACTTGCCCGCCGCCTGCCTCCGGAAACGCTGAACGCGATGAAGATCCGAGACCGGATTACGGCATTGGTTGCGACTCGGCTGGAGATCATGGCACCGGACCGGGAATCCTTGCGCCGTGCGCTTGCGATCATGGCGATGCCGCTAAATATCGCAAGCGCCGCAAAAATGGGCTGGCGTTCGGCGGATCGCATGTGGCGATTGGCAGGCGATACCGCCACTGACCTCAACCATTATACCAAGCGTATGACGCTATCGGCCGTATATGGCAGCACCTTGAGCGTTTTTGTCAATGATGACAGCGAAAACTTCGCCGACACCCGCGCCTTTCTGGACCGTCGGATCGACAATGTGATGCAGATTGAAAAGGTGAAATATCAGGCGAAACAGCGCAAGGACTATACGCCAAGCCTGGCACGCTTCATTGGTCGGCTGCGCTACCCAGCGCGTTAATGTAAATCTCTATTGATGTTATTGCGAATCGGTTGCAAATAGCGCCAGTGCAACTTGATCATCTTCCGTTGAACCAAATCGCCGTCATTCGGGCCATTGATTGGGAATCCCTGCCCGATCAAGAGGGGCATCGTTTGCGCTCTTTGGGTTTCGAACCCGGCGTGACAATAGAGGCGTTGCATAAGGGCATATTGATGTCGCGTGACCCATTGGCGGTTCGCATTGGCCGCATGACGGTGGCTTTGCGCAGCAATGTCGCCGCCGCGATTGATTGCACCTTGCCCACATGACGCAAATGCCGCCTCTGGTCGCATTGGTCGGTAACCCCAATGCTGGCAAAAGTGCGCTGTTCAATGCATTGACTGGCGCGCGGCAGAAAATTGCCAATTATCCCGGCGTGACGGTGGAGCGTAAATCTGGTCGCGCCGCCTTTGCCGATGGGCGTCCGGTCGAAATGATCGACTTGCCCGGCGCGTATAGCCTTGATCCCGACAGCCTCGACGAAGCCGTCACGCGCGACGTTGTCTTAGGCAAGTTGGAGGGGCATCGCCGCCCTGACGCATTGGTGATCGTGCTGGACGCGGGCAATCTCGACAATCATTTGCGCTTTGCGCTTGAACTGATTGCGCAAGGCCTGCCGACGGTGGTCGCGCTGAACATGATCGATCTTGCCGAACGCGATGGCCTGCGACTGGATGTGCAGATACTGGCCCGCGCGCTTGGCGTGCCGGTGATCGAAACCGTTGCGGTGCGTCGTCGCGGGCTCGAGCCATTGATGACCGCGCTGGACCAAGCGCTCAAAAATGCCAGCCCCGTGACGGAGCCTGTTGCGGCTTCCTTTGGTGCCCAGAATCAGCGTGCGCGCGACATTGCCCGCTCGGCCATCATCAGCGAAACCGCTGGACGCCAATGGACACGCAGGCTGGACACAGTTCTGCTGCATCCGGTGGGCGGCGTCTTCATATTGCTGGCGCTACTGTTCCTGATGTTTCAGGCGGTGTATGGTGGGTCCGAAGCCCCGATTGGCTGGATTGAAACTGGCTTTGCTTTGCTCAGCGATGGCATCAAAAATGTCATGCCTGATGGATTGCTGCGCTCGTTTCTGACCGATGGCGTCATTGCCGGTGTCGGTTCCGTGATCGTGTTCTTGCCGCAAATTTTGATCCTGTTCCTCTTCATCTTGGTGCTTGAGGCATCGGGCTATATGACCCGGGCTGCCTTTGTGATGGACCGCCTGATGGCGGCAGTCGGCCTGTCGGGGCACAGTTTTATACCCTTATTGTCCTCCTTCGCGTGCGCGATTCCGGGCATTATGGCGACGCGGACGATCATGGACCAAAAGGAGCGATTGGCGACGATCCTGATTGCGCCGCTGATGACCTGTTCGGCGCGTCTGCCGGTGTATACCGTCATCATTGGCGCGTTTATTCCGGCGACCAGCATTGGCCCTGGCATCGGTCTTCAGGGTCTTGTCCTGTTCGGTCTATATATCGCAGGCATATTGGGTGCCATGCTGGCAGCGGCGGTTATCCAGCGCTTTGTGACGCAAAGCCGGACGAGCAGCTTCCTCATCGAAATGCCGCGCTACCAATGGCCACGCCCCGGCGACATTGCGATCAATCTGTGGCAGCGCGCATGGGTGTTTTTGCGCCGCGCAGGGACGATTATCTTCGCCGCCACGATTATCTTATGGGCGCTGTTAAGCTTTCCCAAAGCGCCTGAGGGCAGCACCGTCTCGCAGGTTGAATATTCGGTGGCAGGCCGCATAGCCGATGGCCTTGAACCGATTGTGCGCCCCATTGGGTTCAACCATGATATTGCGCTGGCGCTCATTCCGGCGATGGCGGCGCGCGAAGTAGCGGTATCGGCGCTTGCAACCGTCTAT
>JBILLO010000112.1:0-5579 GCA_044376035.1 Sphingorhabdus sp. | reverse complement strand
CGTCGAGCGTATCCGCATAGAAATCGCCGATATTGCCGCCAATACTGGCATGTCGCTTGGCGAATTCCGCCGTATCGTGAACATGGTGCAAAAGGGCGAGCGCGAAGCACGCATCGCGAAAAAGGAAATGGTTGAGGCGAATTTGCGCCTCGTGATTTCCATTGCCAAGAAATACACCAACCGTGGTTTGCAGTTCCTTGATCTTATTCAGGAAGGCAATATCGGCCTTATGAAGGCGGTCGATAAGTTTGAATATCGCCGTGGGTACAAGTTCAGCACCTATGCAACTTGGTGGATCCGTCAGGCGATTACCCGGTCGATTGCCGATCAGGCGCGGACCATCCGTATTCCTGTACACATGATCGAAACGATCAACAAATTGGTCCGCACGAGCCGC
Source organism: Sphingorhabdus sp. (assembly GCA_044376035.1). Taxonomy (GTDB): domain Bacteria; phylum Pseudomonadota; class Alphaproteobacteria; order Sphingomonadales; family Sphingomonadaceae; genus Sphingorhabdus_B. Next base: position 5,182 of record JBILLO010000112.1, on the reverse strand, counting down.
CAGTTCCTGCACGAGCAAGGGCGCGAGCCGACACCCGAAGAAATGGCCGAGCGCCTTTCCATGCCGCTTGAAAAAGTCCGCAAGGTGATGAAAATCGCGAAGGAACCGATCAGCCTTGAAACCCCGATTGGCGACGAAGAAGACAGCCATTTGGGCGACTTCATCGAAGACAAAAACGCGGTCATTCCCGTGGATGCCGCGATTCAGGCGAATTTGAAGGAAACAGTGACTCGCGTTTTGGCATCGCTCACTCCGCGTGAAGAACGCGTATTGCGCATGCGGTTCGGCATTGGCATGAACACCGACCACACGCTTGAAGAAGTCGGGCAGCAATTCAGCGTGACGCGTGAACGTATCCGCCAGATTGAGGCCAAAGCGTTGCGCAAGCTGAAGCATCCAAGCCGCAGCCGCAAAATGCGCAGCTTCCTCGATCAATAAAATCTCAAAAGCCGGGCCCTATCCTGCTGTCAGGATTGGACCCGTTTTTGTGAGAGCCGGTGCGATCCATGTTCTATCGTTAAGCCATCTGCTTGGTCACACACTATCCTGTTGCATATCCTGATTAGCCCACTTAACGAATTAATCGTTCGATTAACAAAAAGGGTTCGTCCATGCGCTTTGAAGGCACCGATAATTACGTCGCCACTGATGACCTGAAGGTCGCCGTTAACGCCGCCACCAAGCTGCGTCGGCCTTTGTTGGTCAAGGGTGAGCCAGGCACTGGCAAGACCGTCCTGGCGCAAGAGATCGCCACCGCGCTTGGTGCACCGCTCATCGAATGGAATATCAAGTCCACGACCAAGGCGCATCAGGGCCTGTATGAATATGATGCCGTTGCCCGCCTGCGCGACAGCCAATTGGGCGATGCGCGCGTGCATGACATCAAAAATTACATCAAAAAAGGCAAGTTGTGGGAGGCTTTCACCGCCCCCCAATTGCCCGTGTTGTTGATTGACGAAATCGATAAGGCCGACATCGAATTTCCAAACGATTTGTTGCAAGAACTCGACCGTATGGAATTCTTCGTGTACGAAACGCAAGAGACCATCAAGGCGGTCGAGCGCCCAATCGTCATCATCACCTCAAATAATGAGAAAGAACTGCCCGACGCGTTTCTGCGCCGTTGTTTCTTCCATTATATCAAATTCCCGGATCGCACGACGATGCAGGCGATTATCGATGTCCACTTTCCCGGTATTCAAAAAATGCTGGTTTCAAAGGCGATGGACATTTTTTACGAGGTTCGCGACGTGCCAGGCCTAAAGAAAAAGCCAAGCACCAGCGAACTGCTCGATTGGCTAAAGCTGTTGTTGCATGAGGATATGCCATTGGATGTGCTTCAATCGCGTGATCCGACTAAGGCGATCCCGCCTTTGCATGGTGCACTGCTGAAAAATGAGCAGGACATCATGTTGTTTGAACGGCTTGCGTTCATGGCGCGCCGCCCGAGCAGCTAGAATTCGTCCGTGCGCTTTATTGATGTTACCGCCGCCCAGCCGCTAAATGCATAATCGGTCACTTTATACAGGATCCAGCCGATGTTTTTCTCATTCATGGAAGAGTTGCGATCTGCGGGCATCTCGGCATCGCTGAAGGAGCATCTGGCGTTACTTGCCGCGTTGGATGCCGACGTGATTGGCCAAAGCCCGGAAGAGTTTTACTATCTGGCGCGCACCACTTTGGTCAAAGACGAAGCATTGCTTGATCGCTTCGATCAGGTTTTTGGCAAAGTCTTCAAGGGTATTTTCACCGAATATGGCCAAAACCCCGTCGATGTTCCCGCCGACTGGTTAAAAGCCATTGCCGAAAAATATCTCTCGCCCGAGGAAATGGCGAAGATCGAAAAAATGGGCAGCTGGGACGAATTGATGGAGACGCTGAAAAAGCGGCTCGAAGAACAGGAAAAGCGGCATCAGGGTGGTAATAAATGGGTCGGCACTGGCGGCACATCCCCTTATGGTAATTCGGGCTATCACCCCGAAGGCGTGCGGATTGGCGGCGAATCCAAGCATAAGCGTGCGGTCAAAGTGTGGGACAAGCGTGAGTTTCAGAATCTCGACCACACCAGAGAATTGGGTACGCGGAATATAAAAATCGCAATGCGCCGCTTACGCCGTTTCGCGCGCGATGGTGCGGTGGAAGAGCTGGATATTGAAGGCACGATCAACGGCACGGCACGCCAAGGCTGGCTGGACATCAAAATGCGCCCTGAACGGCGCAACGCCATTAAGGTGCTGTTGATGTTGGACGTTGGCGGATCGATGGATCCGTTCATCAAACTTTGTGAAGAGTTATTCAGTGCGGCCACTAGCGAGTTCAAAAATTTGGAGTTTTTCTATTTTCACAACTGCCCATATGAAGGGGTGTGGAAAGACAATAAGCGCCGGTTTAGTGAGCGCACGCAGATGTGGGATCTGCTGCACAAATTCCCGCATGATTATAAGGTTGTGATGGTCGGCGATGCCTCCATGAGTCCTTATGAGATCACCCATCCTGGCGGTTCGGTTGAACATTTCAACGAAGAATCGGGCGCGGTGTGGATGCACCGTATCACCAGCACTTATCCGGCAACGGTTTGGTTGAACCCCGTGCCGGAAAAGCAATGGGGCTATTCGCAGTCCACAAAGATCATCAAGGAACTGGTCAACGACCGCATGTATCCGCTGACGTTAGAGGGTCTGGATGACGCTATGCGCGAACTAAGCCGCAAGCACGGGCATTAATACAGCAAGTATTTCCGACTTTCTTCGCTCCAACTTTGCTCATCAACTGACGTCATCGCGTCTAATTCCTCTGGCGTGCTGTCCGCTGCATCAACCCATTCGCGCAGGGCTGATCCGCCGTTGATGACGTCGATTGCGAGCTTGCCGGATTCATATTCATAGGGAAAATCGCGCCACAGATCATAATCTGGGTATAGCCGCCGGATGGCCTTGAACGCCAAAGTCTGCAACCGCCATGGCTGGAACGCCTGATGGTCATAGCTTGGGCCTTCGGCATGGATATGCACGCCATGGCAAAGCTGATGCACATGTTTGTGGAATGTTGGTTCAAACCAGATTTCACGCAAGCTGCAGCCCTTCAACCATGACGGCGCAAAGCTGTGCATCTCAGCGATTACGGTGCGCGCATCAATATCAGGTGCGCCAAATATCTCGAGCGGACGCGTGGTGCCCCTGCCTTCGGACAAATTCGTGCCTTCTAGCAAAACGGTGCCCGCATAAGCCCGCGCCATGTTGATGTTTGCGGCATTGGGGCTTGGGTTGATCCACAGCCTTTCTGTCGGCCAGCCAAAGCCGGGCGCAGCGTCGGGGGCATAGCCCTCCATTGCTATCACGCGATAATCTACGTCGATTTTATAATGATCGATGAACCATTTCCCCATCTCGCCCAGCGTCAGACCATGGCGCATGGGCATCGGCCCTGCCCCCACAAAGCTCTCCCATCCAGAACGCAGTGTAAGCCCCTCTACAAGGCGTCCAGCGGGGTTTGGGCGGTCAAGTACCCAAACCGACTTTCCATGCTTCGCAGCGGCCTCCAATATGTACAGCAATGTCGTGATAAACGTGTAAATGCGGCAACCCAGATCCTGCAAATCGATGAGGATGACATCGAAAGTCTCCATAGAGGCTGCGGTTGGGCGGCGTACTTCGCCATACAGGCTGAACACTGGAATATTGTGCGCAGGGTCCATGAAATCCGGCGATTCCATCATATTGTCCTGCTTGTCACCACGCAGGCCATGTTGCGGGCCAAATGCGGCGGTGACGTTGACGTCGCCTAAAGCCGCAAGTGCATCAAGCGAATGGGTCAGGTCCACCGTGACGGAAGCGGGGTGCGCCAATAAAGCAACGCGCTTGCCCTTCAAGGGGGCGCGCAGTTCAGGCTCTGCCAAAAGGCGATCAATTCCAAATTTCATGCCGCGCTTCGTGCCTCCAGTTGCACGGCAAAGCAATCCTTATGATGAAAATCCGGCTTGCCCGGGGGATGCGCTACGGCCCAATAGGAGATGTCACCAGTCTTCGTGGCCATAACCGCGCTGATGCCCGCCCGCAGGCTGCGCGCCTGCCAAGCGTCGGGTAACGCAATCGTCGCGATGAGTGTCAGAGCGGCAGCATCTTGCACGACTGTGATGTTTGGAGCGTTTGTTTCCAATGCAGCCATATCCGAACGATAGCCTGCAAACTGATATGCGGCCCATTGGCGCGACGGCGAAAAATTATACTCTAAATAGTTTTCATCTTCAAAGTTTCCTATAAATAATTCAAAGCACGTGTTTTTCCATAGACCGTCAATGCGATTCGGCGCTGATCGGGCCGGAATTTCGAGTGCGCCTGTTTCACCAGACACGCGATAGGTCACCATGACTTCCCCGGTCGTCCCGCGCGTAATCGTGACACCGATACCCTCAATACCGCCGGCCAGCGACACTGCGTGACACAGCAACGGCACTTCAGTCATTGAAATATTGGCCAATGTCGAAACTCCATGCTAGGCGCGTGCGCGCTATGACTGCTTATACATCCGATCTCCTCCGCCTGCTTGATGCACGTGGCTATATTCACCAGACGACCGACGCCCCGGCGCTTGACGCATTGGCATCCAAAGAGATTGTGCCGGGCTATATAGGCTTCGATGCGACCGCGCCATCGCTTCATGTCGGCAATCTTGTCTCGATCATGCTGCTGCGACGCTTGCAGCAAGCAGGCCACAAGCCGGTCGTGGTTATGGGCGGCGGAACAACGCGGATTGGTGACCCAACGGGCAAGGACGAAGTCCGCAAGATGCTCACTGATGAGACGATTGAAGCGAACATCCATTCGATCCGAACGGCTTTTGAAAAATTTCTGACATTTGGCGATGGTCCGACCGATGCGGTGATGGTCAACAATCATGACTGGCTTGGACAATTGGGATATATCGAATTGTTGCAGCAGGTTGGCACGCATTTCACCATCAACCGTATGCTGACATTCGATTCGGTGAAGCTGCGCCTTGAGCGCGAACAGCCGATGACCTTTCTTGAATTCAACTATATGATCTTGCAAGGCTATGACTTCCGCCACTTGAGCAAGACTATGGGCGTTCGCCTGCAAATGGGTGGGTCCGACCAATGGGGCAACATCATTAACGGCATGGAGCTTGCCCGCCGGATGGACGGCGCCAAAGTGTTTGGCCTAAC
>JBILLO010000111.1:0-5623 GCA_044376035.1 Sphingorhabdus sp. | reverse complement strand
GTGAATACGGGCGATGCCGTCACCGACCGACAATACGCTACCGACTTCCGAAACCTGTGCTTCGGTGCCGAAATTGGCGATCTGGTCCTTAATGACCTTGGAAATTTCTGCGGCGCGGATATCCATGTTGCTACTTAGCCTTTCACCGACGGCGGATGCCGTCAGCCTTTCATCTGGTTAGCGAGGGTGTTCAAACGGGTTTTGATAGAATTGTCGATCATCTGACTACCGATTTTCACAGTAAGCCCGCCAAGAAGTGACGGATCGACTTTAGTCTGGATGGCGACATTGCTGCCGACGCGTGTTTTCAGTGTGGCCAATAATGCCTTGGTCTGCGCAGCGCTCAATGCATGCGCGGAGGTAACTTCAGCAGTCACTTCGCCGCGATGGGCCGCAGCCAGCGATGAAAACGCACGGGCAACAGACGCGGTTTCGCTCAAGCGACGATTGTCGGCTAGCACGCCCAATGTCTTTGCAGTCAGGGCATCAAGCTTCATCACTTTTGCAACAGCGGCGATCGCGTTCTTCGCATCACTGCGGCTGAGTACCGGATTGCTGGTGAGCGCTTTTAGATCAGCCGATTCGGTCACGGCTTGGGCAATCGCCCGCATGCTCTTTTCAACGGCATCAATCGCCTTTGCGTCGCGCGCCAGTTCAAACAATGCCGTCGCGTAACGGCCAGCAAGACTGGCTTGAATATTAGCGCTTATACCGCCGGAATTATCCACGCGTCGAATTCCTAAAATGTGAAACTGAAAACCTTGCTGACCGCGCCAAGGGTTGCCCCTTACTGGCGTCGCGCCGCGCCTAGCAGGGGTTTTGTTGCGATGCAAGATGGCGATTGCCGCTTGTTTCAACCTAATTGTCATCCTCAACTTGTTTCAAGATAACAAACTGCCGTAGGACGTTATCCTGAAACAAAATCAAGGTGACAAAACGGAGAGTGCAATGGGTGAAATGATTCGCATGACGATGTCGGATGGCGCGGAAATCGCGGTTTACCATGTCGAAGCATTGGGGGAACGTCGCGGTGGGCTTGTTCTGGTGCAGGAAATATTTGGCGTGACCGACCATATCCGCGAATTGTGCGATGAATATGCCGCCGACGGATATGAGGTCTTGTCTCCGGCCATTTTTGATCGTGAGCATCCGGGGTTTGAGGCGGCGTATACCGGGCCCGACTATAATCGTGCCGTGGAGTTGGCCCGGGACCTGCATCCGTTCGTCCAGTCGCTTGATGATGCGCAGGTCTGCATCAATGCGCTCAAAGACAAAGGGCCAGTGTTCATAACCGGATATTGCTATGGCGGATCAGTCGCTTGGGCAATGGCGGGGATCAGCGATGATCTCGCCGCAGCCAGCTGCTATTATGGCAGTCTCGTGCCGACCCTATATGCCGACAAGGCACCCAAATGTGCCACTATTGCCCATTTCGGACGTTATGACGCGGGCATACCGATGGAGGGCGTCGAAGCGTTGATTGAAAAGGCGCACCCGACGGCGCAAATATTTGTCTATGACGCCAATCACGGGTTCAATTCCGACCGGCGCAAGGATTATCATGAAGCCAGCGCCGATTTGGCGCGGGAACGCACGCTTGCCCTGTTTCACGCGTGCGGTGGATGACGGCAGACATGACACCAAGCGCATGGAACAACGGGGGTGCAGGCGTGTCCATTTCTTGGACGGTGGCTGAAACAGCGCTTGGGTCCATGTTGCTCGCCGCAACGGATAAGGGGATTTGCCGCCTGTCGTTTGACGAAAACGAAAGCACGCTAAAGCGCCGCTTTCCGAACGCGACCCTGCTGAGTAACGGCGGTTCGCTCTCGGCCCTGATCGACGCCGCCGTCTTCGCCGTTCAAAACCCACGGCAGATGCCGCAATTGCCCTTGGATGTCGGCGGCACTGATTTCCAAATGAACGTGTGGCGGGCGCTGCTTCAGATACCCGCTGGCGAAACACGCAATTATGCCGAAATCGCCGCTGCGGTTGGAAAACCCGATGCCGTGCGCGCGGCGGGTTCGGCCAATGGTGCCAACCCTGTGTCAGTGCTTATTCCCTGCCACCGTGTTATTCGCTCTGATGGTGGCCTTGGCGGCTATGCTTATGGGCTGGAGCGCAAACGCCGTTTGCTGGCGTGGGAAAGCGGGCAGGGCGGTCTGTTTTCAGCCTAAAGCCGGGCGGCGCACAGTCGCCAATTTTTAAGGGTAAAGCGCCCGCACGAAATAAAGCCCTTCGGGTGGCGCATTTTCGGCCAAAGCAGACCGGTCAGCGGCATCAAGCGCAACCTTTAAGTCTGCCGCTGTCCAACGCCCAAGCCCGACGGCGACAAGGCATCCGACCATGGAGCGCACTTGATGGTGCAAGAAGGACAAGGCCGCTGCCTCAATAATCACATGCTGCCCCTCCCGCCGCACGTTCAGGCGGTCGAGCGTTTTGATCGGGCTGGCGGATTGACAAGCGGTGGAGCGGAAGGTGGTGAAATCATGCAGGCCGACAAGTATCTGCGCGGCGTCATGCATGGCATCGGCATCCAATTCCGGTCCGACGCGCCAGACGCGGCCCTTTTCCAGCGTTAGTGAGGCGCGGCGGTTAAGGATGCGATATTCATACGCCCGGCCAATGCAGCTATAGCGCGCATGCCAGTCATCGGCGACGTCTTCGCATGCCAGTATCGCGATGGGGTGCGGGCGCAAATGCGCGTTGATGGCCTCCATCAAGCGGAAGGCGGATAGGCCTTTTTCGACATCGACATGCGCGCGCATCCCACGCGCATGGACACCGGCGTCGGTGCGGCCAGCGCTATAGACTAAAGTCTTTTCGCCAGTGGTTTTGAATATCGCCTCTTCGACCGCGCCTTGGACCGAGGGGCCATGGTCCTGCCATTGCCAGCCCATATAGGGGCCGCCGTCAAATTCGATGGTGAGCGCGAAGCGAGTCATTTGCGGGTGGCATATATGTTGGGGCGACGGGAATTTGGATTCACGCAGAGGCGCAGAGGTAGCAGAGGAGTGTCTCTCTCTGCGTCATGCTGAACTTGTTTCAGCATCCATCGTGCAACAAAGACCGAAGGGATAAGAGGCAAATCGCGCTCCCCACACACGCCGTCGCTCCGGTGCAGGCTGGAGCCTTTGGTGCTGCGCCGCGTGACGCTGCGCTTGATGGATAGACGTGATGGGCCCCAACCTACGCTCGGGCGACGAATGATGATGTTTGGGGTGAGGATAGTCATGACAGGGTCGTTCCGACTGGAATGGCCTTGCCGCGCAGCAAGTCGGCGGTGGGCATAATAGGCTTGCCGGCGCGTTGGATGAGTGTTGGCCGAATGGCGTTGGTGCTACAGGCGATGGTGAGTTGGTCATCGATAATCATGCCTGCCGCGCCATTGGCTGTGATAATGTCGGCGGCCAATACCCGATATCTCTCGCCGTCAAATTCGAACCATGCGCCCGGCGCTGGGTTGAAAGCGCGGATTTGGCTTTCGACCGCTGCTGCGGACTGGGAAAAATCCAGCTTTGTTTCCGCTTTGTCGATCTTGGCGGCGTACGTAACGCCTTCTTCCGGCTGCGCCACGCAGGGAAACGCCGCCAAATCGGCCAACACCCGGACCATCAGTTCCGCGCCAAGCTCCGCTAGCTCCATAGTAAGCTGGCCAGTCGTTTTGTGCCCGATTTCGATTTCCGTTGTCGCGCGGACGGGGCCAGTATCCAACCCGGCCTCCATTTGCATCACCATGACGCCGCTTTTGGCATCGCCAGCCAAGATCGCCCGCTGCACCGGCGCAGCACCCCGCCAGCGGGGCAGCAATGATCCATGGACATTCAGGCAGCCATATGTGGGGGCCTCCAAGACCGCAGGCGGCAATATCAGGCCATAAGCAGCGATGATAGCCATATCGAGGCCCAGTGCAGCGAAATCAGCCTGTGCCTCTGCCTGACGCAGCGACAGTGGTGATCGCACGCGCAGCCCCAGTTCCTCAGCGCGTTGCTGCACCGCAGACGGGGTAAGTTTCTTGCCGCGATTGGCGGGGCGCGGCGGCTGCGTATAGACAGCGACCACATCATGCCCAGCCGCCACCAACGCATCGAGCGTCGGCACGGCAAATTCGGGCGTTCCCATGAAGGCAAGACGCATCGTCACTTTTCCTTTGTTCAAAAGCCCCCTAAGACCCGGCGCATGGCATCGCAAGAAATAGACGCACTCGCGCAAGCATTGTCGAAACTGCCGGGGCTTGGCCCACGGTCGGCGCGCCGCGTCGTGCTGCACCTGATGAAAAAGCGCGAGAGCGTGTTGCGGCCGCTTTTACGCGCGTTGGAGCAGGTCGAACAAAGGCTGGTCGTGTGTGACACCTGCGGCAATATCGACACCGGCAACCCATGCGGCATTTGTGTTGATCCGCGCCGCGACATCCGGTCCATCTGCGTGGTCGAGGATGTTTCCGACCTATGGGCGCTGGACCGATCGCGTCTGTTTCCCGGGAAATACCATGTTCTGGGCGGGCGTTTGTCCGCGCTGGATGGTGTTCGGCCAGAGGACCTCAAGATCGACGGCTTAGTCAGCCGCATTGCTTTGGGCGGCATTGACGAGGTAGTGCTCGCGATGAACGCAACGCTTGAGGGGCAGACAACGGCGCATTATCTGGCCGAACGGCTGGAACAATTCCCAATTCGCCTGACTCAACTGGCGCATGGGGTGCCAGTGGGCGGGGAACTTGATTATCTCGACGATGGCACCTTGGCACAAGCCTTGCGCGCGCGACGACCCGTCGGTTGATTTATCCAAAAACCGTCCCTATTTGCGATCTATGGCTATATTATCTATTCTTGAAGTGCCCGACCCGAGGCTGAAAATCATTTCGAAACCTGTTGAGAGCTTCGACGGCGATTTGAAAACGCTCGTCAATGACATGATTGAGACGATGTATGCTGCGCCCGGCATTGGCTTGGCCGCCATTCAGGTGGGTGTGCCAAAGCGCCTGTTGGTTATCGACTTGCAGGAAGAGGAAGCGCAAGGCGAAGAGCCCGTGCGCAACCCACGCGTTTTTGTGAACCCCGAAATCCTAGATCCGTCCAACGAACATAGCCTGTATACTGAAGGTTGCCTGTCCGTCCCCGACCAATATGCCGAGGTGGAGCGCCCCGCCCAAATCCGCGCACGCTGGCAGGACTTGGACGGCAAGGTGCATGAAGAGACCATGACTGGCCTAATGGCGACATGTTTGCAGCATGAAATGGACCATCTGGAGGGCATATTGTTCATCGACCATCTGTCCCGCCTAAAGCGTCAGATGGTGTTGAAGAAAATCGAGAAGGCCCGCAAAATGGGTGGCGGTCATGTGCATGGCCCGGATTGCCGCCATTGATGCGGTAAGATGAAACCCCGCTTTAGGCGGGGTTCCTAACGCTTTCGTTTATTTCGCAAATTGTGACGGCGCCGCGCTGACGGTGACGAATTTGCCAGCCTGAATTTCCTGCACCTCAAGCATACGGTCCGTCATTCCATTGGGGTTGAAGCGGAACGCGCCGTCAACGCCGATGAAGCCTTGAGGATCGGTCAACTGTCCTATGGGAAAGCGCGAACCGGGACGCCAGTCGCGGGCCACGCGGGCGACCAACAGGACAGA
>JBILLO010000028.1:0-17077 GCA_044376035.1 Sphingorhabdus sp. | reverse complement strand
TCCAACTTCGAGACATTGAAGACATTGGCTGACGCAAGACGGTTGCTCCGAACGCGACGTTCGCCACTTCATGCCGAGCATCACGATAAGTTGACATTCGCGTCATTTGATGCTTAATATCGCGTCAGGAGAAACGATATGAGCGAAGTTGTCCAATTGGAGCCTCGAGCGATGGCAGTCGGCGGACTTCAGACATTTGCCATCGAGGCCGATCGTGCGCGTCTGACTGCCGCAGCGGTCAAGTCTGTGCTGCGACTCGTAGACGCTTGGGGAGGTAACAACGCTGAGGGCGCTGCGCTGCTCGGAGTGTCGGAAAGCACTTGGGACCGGATGAAGGCTGGCAAATGGGACGGTGTGCTCAGCCAAGATCAGCTGACACGAGCATCGGCGCTCATCGGCGTATTCAAGGGTTTGCATCTCGTGTTCGCCGACGGCATGGCCGATCGCTGGCCCCGGTTGCCCAATCGCGGCCCGGTGTTCGATCGCATGACACCGGTCCAGGCGATGATCGCTGGTGGCATTCCGCGCATGCTGGAGACCCGCCAATATATTGACGCGTTGCGTGGCGGACTCTGATGAGGGAAGTCTCGATGGCCTGCCGTTGGTCCGGGAGGCTTTCCCCCGGACCGTGCGGCTCGTCGCCAGCGCGCGGCTACGTCCCCCGGTTATGGCGCCGCTCGCCGACAATGAGGACGAACTCGCGCTGCTCGCCGAAATCGAGGGCGCGACCAGCGGCAGACTGATCGCCGAGGAGCGCAGTGCTGGCGGATTGACCGCCGCCGAGCTGGTGCACGGAGTTCCGCACGCGAAGTTCATCAATTCCAGCTTTGCCTATGCCAAACCGCGCGAGCCCAATCGCTTCAATCCGGCCGATCGCGGCGCTTGGTACGCAGCGCTGGCGATCGAGACGTGCGTAGCCGAGGTGGGGCATCATCTCACCAAAGCGCTGGCGGACGTCGGCGATTTCAATGCAGTAGTCGACTATTGCGAAATGCTTGCGAGCATGGCTGGGGTGTTCGTCGACCTTCGGCAAGCGCCCGATCATGCGAGCCTGAATGCCGATCCGGCGCAGGGTTACCCGGCCGGGAATGCGCTCGCCGCCGCGGCTCGCGCGGCCGGGCACAACGGTATCATCTACCGCTCGGTGCGCCATCCAGACGGAACCTGCATCGCCGCCCTGTGGCCCAATGTCGTGCAGTCGGTTGTCCAAGGCGCGCTCTATCGCATCACCTGGGCGGGCACGCCAAACTTCCATGCCAAGCAGGTCAACGCATGACCCAGTCTCCCGAGCTTGCGGGCGGCGCCGGGTTCACTTTTGCGGATCGGGTGGCCGTGCGTTTTGCCCAACCAGCTGCTTGTCAGGACACGACCCAATTCTGTTGAAGAAGTAAGTCTACTAAGTTTTGTTGCGCTGAACAGAAAGTATCGAGCCCTGTGGCGTGAGAAATGGAATCAATATTCCAAGTGGGAACAATGAATTGGAAGAAAGTTTCAGCGTGCTCTGGCAGATCAACTTTTTCAACAGAATTGACCCAATTGCGGACGTTCGCCTACCCGTATAGCTACCCGATATGCAGACAATCAGACCCGCTACTCAACAAGATGCCGAAGTTCTGCCAGACATTGAGCGCTCGAGCGGTGAAGTGTTTCGCCAAATTCCCCATCTTGCTTGGATTGCAGATGACACAGTGAAGTCACATGAGCGGCACGAAGCGCTTATTGGATTTGGTGCAGCGTGGGTCTCGCTCGATGCAAGCTATGTGCTCACAGGTTTCCTGACCGCAGAAGTGCGCGAGGACGCGCTTCATTTCTGGCAGATGTCGGTGCGGTCTAACCAGCAAAGAAAAGGCACAGGGCGTAATCTCATCAAGGCAGCGGAGCATTGGGCAAGGTCGAAACATCTAGTCGGGCGCCTCAGCGAGCGCAAAACCGCGTTGGTTAAACCTCGCAAAGGCCGTATCGAACGAGGAGGCCGTTGACGACAAGCACTCCGGACGGAGTGTCGTCATAGCAATATCCATCTGCAAATACTTACGTATAAGCCGTAAATAGCTATATGACTTACATGTAAGCCATTTTCTTGACATCGCCTTCATGTTGAGGTATGGATCGCAAGGATAAAGAAAGGCATACTTGTGACTATCGAGCGCAGTAAATCCGTTCCCCGTTCCTATTCCCGCTACGGCAGGGAAGCCGTTGCTGTACTTGGCCAGCTCATTCGCATCCACCGGATCGAACGTAGACTTAGCATGGAAGAATTGGCCAGGCGCGCCGGCGTGTCGCGCGACATGATGCGTCGTATCGAGCAGGGCGATCCGCGCTGCGGCATCGGCTTGGTATTCGAGGCCGCCACCATCGTTGGTGTCCCGCTCTTTGAAAGCGACCGAAACGGCCTCACCACGCTTCTCGTCGAACAAGAGGACAAACTTCGCCTGCTTCCAAAAGCCATCCATAAAGCGCGCAACGAGGTGAAAGATGACTTCTGAAAATCGTATCGAAGAGGCGTTCGTGTGGATTTGGCTTCCCGCCGCAACCCAGCCCGTTGTCGCCGGACGGTTAGCGCGCGCGCGCAATGGGCGGCTGACCTTTAATTATGGTCAAAGTTATCTAGCACGCGCCGACGCGATCGCCATTTATGACCCCGAATTACCGCTGCGCGCCGGCGCCATCGAAACTCACAACAAGATGCTGCTACCTAGCAGCATCCGCGACGGCTCGCCCGACGCATGGGGGCGGCGCGTCATCATCAACCGCGTGACAGGCCTGAAGGGTGACGAAGCAGCGCAAATTGATCTGGACGAGTTAACCTACTTGCTGGAATCCGGCTCCGACCGCATCGGTATGCTCGACTTCCAGCGCTCACCGACCGACTATATACCGCGCCAACGCAAGAACGCCAAGCTTGCCGAACTTATGGAGTCTGCTGAGCGAGTCGAAAAAGGCGTGCACCTTACGCCCGAACTCGACCAGGCATTGCAGCATGGCTCGTCACTTGGGGGGGCCCGTCCCAAAGCGCTCATCGACGACGATGACAAGAAGTACATTGCGAAATTCTCGGCGACGACCGACCTTTACAATGTGGTGAAGGCCGAATTTGTAGCCATGCGTCTTGCGGAGCACGTCGGCCTTGCCGTCGCACCGGTCAAGCTCGATAATGCGCTCGGCAAAGACGTATTGCTGATCGAACGTTTCGACCGCGTTTCTAGCGACGGAAGCTGGTTGCGTCGGGGCATTGTCTCGGCATTGACGATGTTCGACCTTGATGAAACGGAAGCGCGCTACGCAAGTTATGAGGAACTGGCGACCATCATCCGTCACCGCTTCGATGATCCTGTGGAAACACTAACCGAACTGTTTGCGCGCATCATATTCAATATATTGTGCGGCAATACCGATGATCATGCGCGCAACCATGCTGCATTTTGGGATGGAAAATCGCTTCGGCTAACTCCCGCCTATGATCTATGCCCGCAGGGCCGGACGGGCGGAGAGGCGACGCAAGCTATGTTTATCCTCGGCAACCGTCGTATGAGCCAATTGTCGCTATGCCTAGAAGCCGCGCCGGTATTTCTGCTTAGTGATGTGCGCGCACGCGCCTTAATAGTGCAACAGATCACGCGCATCAAAGCCCAATGGACAGCGGTCTGCGACGAAGCGCAACTCGGCGAGGCCGAACGCGCCTTCTTATGGCGTCGGCAATTTCTCAACCCCTTCGCGTTTGAGGGTTTGCCCGACAACTTTGAAACGGGTGATAGCCCCTAACTGCGTCTTCGCTAGACTTTGGCGATCAGTGTACCGAACGGGTTTCAGCCAACGCAGATTACTTGAACCATATAATGACACCGCTCACATGTTACGTTTACTGGGTGATAAAGGCTGAGCCACCCAATGCCAATTGGCCTCTCGTGCCGATGACTTAAGGCCGCATGTAATTTGGCGGCCACCCAAAGCAGCCCTTCCGCATTCGGCCTAATTGTAGTCATAAATGTTCTAGCCCGAATGGGTGAACGGACGGCAGCTATTAGGGAGCCGTTTGACTCAAACGAACCTCTGAAAAGTTAGCGGAAGCCTCCGTGAACAATATTCCATCAAAATCGCCACTCCACTCTAGCGAAAATTCGAATTTCGCTATGCATTGCAAGTCACGGCTCGCAAAAGATTTGGTTCTGTTTCTGGCTTGCAAAAAAGAGTGCTGTTAAGCGCATGACCAGGCACGAGCCGCATAAGTTGCAAATGCGGATAGACAGTACTGGCTCGCCGCGTTGCCGACCGGAGGTGTTTAAGTGTTATCCGTCGCCACGAGCGTCATAAATAATCGTCAATGTTGGTCGAAGACGAAAAATTTTATAAGATTCCACACCGTTGGTCGCAGTTTTGGCACGGCGTACAGAATACCCTTTGTGCCAAACTGTGCCATACTCTGTCGCAAAGCATTGAATAATAATAGTTTCTGGTGCGGCCAAGAAGACTCGAACTTCCACGGGCTTTCGCCCACAACGACCTCAACGTTGCGCGTCTACCAATTCCGCCATGGCCGCACGCGCCTAGACAGGTAGGAGGCGGCCACTAGCAAAGCGTGTAGGCAGGCGCAACAGGCATTATCGTTCCGCCGCCGCCTAATCGCGCCGCAGCAGGAACACCGCATGTTCCGCCAACAGATTGGCAAATCGTTCATTGCGCGGTTTATCGCCCGACAAAAACCATTGGCCTTCTATCCTGATATTCCGTTCGTCGAGGAAACTGCGAAAGTCGTCAATGGTCACATGGTGGATGTTGGGCGTGTCATACCATGTATGGGGAAGCTGCTCCGTCACGGGCATGCGTCCGCCAAACATATGGGCCAAACGCATGCGCCATTGCGCAAAATTGGGGAAGGAGACAAACGCCTGCCGTCCGATCCGCACCAGATGGTCCAACACCAGATCAGGCCTTTTGGTGGTCTGCAACGTCTGGCTTAAAATCGCATAGTCAAAGCTGCCGTCGGGATAATCGGCCAAGTCGGTATCTGCGTCGCCCTGAACCACCGAAAGCCCGCGCGCGACCGCCGTGGCAACGTCGCGGGCATCAAGCTCCATCCCGCGCGCGTCGGCATCTTTGGTGTCGCGCAATGCCGCCATCAACAGGCCATCGCCGCAGCCAACATCCAAGATACGCGCATGGGCGCGCACTTCGCGGGCGATAATCGCAAGGTCGGATCGCAGCGCTGTCACCGGCTTTCGCCTGCGCGCAAAAAGCCATCGACGATGCGGTTCATTTCGGGTGCCTCCAACAAGAAAGCATCATGGCCAAAGGGGCTGGATAGTTCAACAAAACTTGCCGCCGCGCCCGCAGCGTTCAGGGCGTGCACAATGCGCCGCGATTCCGCCGTTGGATATAACCAGTCGCTGTCAAAACTGATCAGGCAGAAACGCGTTTTGGTGCCGGCAAAGGCCTTGGCAAGTGCGCCGTCATGCGGCTCGGCCAAGTCGAAATAGTCCATCGCGCGGGTGATGTAGAGATAGCTGTTGGCATCAAACCGGTCGACAAAGCTAAGGCCCTGATGGCGCAAATAGCTTTCCACTTGAAAATCGGCGTCAAAGCCAAAGCTTTTGGCATCGCGATTTTGTAAACGGCGACCGAATTTTTCGGTAAGGCCCGCTTCGGACAGATAGGTGATGTGCGCCGCCATGCGGGCGACGGCAAGGCCAGCCGATGGTGCCTCATGCCCATAATATGCCCCATTGTTCCAGCGCGGGTCAGCCATAATCGCCTGACGCCCGACCTCGTGAAAGGCGATGTTTTGCGCCGAATGCCGTGCGGTCGATGCGATGATAACCGCAGAGCGCACACGTTCGGGGTATAAAGCGGCCCAGCTTAATGCCAGCATCCCGCCCATGGACCCGCCAACGACGGCTTCCAAAATGTCTATGCCCAGATGGTTCAGCAATAGCGCTTGCGCCCGGACCATGTCCGCGATGGTGATGACCGGAAAAGCCATGGCATAAGGCGCACCCGTTATGGGATCAATGCTGGCGGGGCCAGATGATCCCATGCAGCTGCCCATGACGTTGATGCTGATGATACAATGGCGCGCGGGGTCTATGGGCTTGCCGGGGCCAACCATCCGCGTCCACCAGCCTGCCTTGCCCGTAACGGGGTGGGTCGACGCCACATATTGGTCGCCAGTTAGCGCGTGGCAAATCAGGATGGCGTTGGATTTGTCGGCGTTCAATGCACCATAGGTTTCATAAGCACATTCAACAGGCGCAAATTGTGCGCCGCTGTCGAGCTGCACTGGCCCAAGCAACTGAGTTTTTTTATCCAGACCGAAGCGCGTATCTTCATGCATATCAACCGCCATATCAGCGGTTTCGTGCGAAACAACCCAAACTCGTAAAATGCGCGGTCATATGCGCTGGCGACACGTTGCGCTTCGCCGCCGCCGCCGCTAAGGCCGCTTGTATGAATACACCCATTGCCAAACCATGGATTGAAGCGATCAGCGCCTACACACCCGGCAAAGCAAAGTCGGATGATGGCCGCGTGCTGATTAAACTATCGGCGAATGAAAATCCTTTGGGGTGCAGTCCGGACGCTGCGGCGGCGCTGGTGGACAAAAGCGCGTCTTTGGCCCGCTATCCTGACCCGGCCTGTACCGCTTTGCGCGCAGCATTGGGCGCGGCATATGCGATTGATAGCGACCAGATCGTTTGCGGCACGGGTTCGGACGAGCTGCTGAACCTCATTGCCATGGGCTATGCTGGCGCAGGCGATGAGATCATGTATGTCCGCTATGGTTTTTCGGTCTATGATATTGCGGCGCGCAAAGCGGCGGCCAATGTGATTGTCGCGCCGGACAAGGATTATGGCACCGATGTCGATGCCCTGCTGGCGCTCGTGACCGACAAGACACGGGTGGTTTTTGTGGCCAACCCGAACAACCCGACCGGCACATATACCGACGACGGCGAAATTGCGCGGCTGCATGCAGGCTTGCCCGGATCTTGTGTGCTTGTGCTGGACCAAGCCTATGGCGAATATCTGGATGATGACGGTCCCGCCGCATTGGATCTGGCGCGCCGCCATGACAATGTCCTGATCACACGGACTTTCTCTAAAATATATGGCCTTGCGGCAGAGCGCATTGGCTGGTGCTATGGCCATGCTGGCCTTATCGCGACGCTCAACCGGGTGCGCGCGCCGTTCAACGTGACGACCGCAGGACAGGCAGCGGCCATCGCTGCGCTTGCGGACACAGATTTTGTGACGCGTAGCCGTCAGCATAATGCCGAATGGCGCGACTGGATGGCGGCGGAGTTTGCGGCATTGTCCAACCATGGATTGAAGGTCATTCCATCTTGGGCAAATTTCCTGATGGTCTTGTTTGAAGGCACAATCAGCGCAGAGACCGCGTTTAACGCGCTCATGGCCGAAGGCTATATTGTCCGCTGGTTGCCGGGGCAGGGGCTTGGCAATGGCCTGCGGATTACCATTGGTACGGGCGACGAAAATCGCGGCGTCATGTCGGCCTTGCGTAAGATTCTGGATGCAAACGCTTAATGTTGCCCTTCGCGCGCCTGACGATCATTGGCTTGGGCCTCATCGGCTCATCGGTTGTGCGCGCGGTGCGGGCACAGATGCCTTCCGTGCGCATAACCGGGTATGACGCTGACCCGATGGTGCGTGCACGCACGGTTGCGCTGGGTATCTGCGATGATGTGACGGACACGGCGGGCGCAGCGGTGATGGACGCCGACCTTGTCATTTTATGCGTGCCCGTTGGCGCGATGGGCGCGGTGGCGGCGGAATTTGCGGCCGATCTGCCTGCCGATGCGATTGTCAGCGACGTGGGTTCATGCAAGCAAAGCGTCGCAGAGGCGCTTTTGGCGGTGCTGCCTGACGCGATCATTATTCCTGCCCATCCGGTCGCGGGCACCGAAAAAAGCGGGCCCGATGCTGGGTTTGCGACCTTGTTCAAGGGCCGCTGGTGCATTTTAACGCCGCCTGAAAATGCACCTGAGGTAGCTGTTGAGCGCCTGCGCATTTTTTGGCAGCGGCTTGGCGCGGATGTCGAGATTATGGATGCGCGCCATCATGACATGGTCCTTGCCGTCACCAGCCATTTGCCGCACTTGATTGCTTATACCATCGTTGGCACGGCTGATGATTTGGAAGGCGTGACGCAAAGCGAGGTTATCAAATATTCGGCTGGCGGTTTCCGCGACTTCACCCGTATCGCCGCATCCGACCCTGTTATGTGGCGCGATGTGTTTTTGTCCAACAAGGACGCCGTGCTTGAAATGCTTCAGCGTTTTTCCGAAGATTTAAGCGTGCTGCAACGCGCGATCCGCTACGATAAAGGCGACGAGTTGGAGGCATTATTTGCCCGCACCCGCAATATCCGGCGGTCAATTGTGGAACAGGGTCAAGACGATGACGCCCCCGATTTCGGGCGCAAGCACTAAACGTTCAACGCATTAATTGCGGCGTGGACCCGCGCCTCAATCTCCGCGCGTGGCAGGCCAGTGGGAAGCTCTTCCCCTACCTTGTAGGTAATCGTCCCTGATTTCCAGATGCCCGCTTTGCGCGGACTTAACGTGCCGCTGTCCACCGCAATCGGCACGACGGGGAGGTTGATGAGCTTATAAAGGCCCGCAAAGCCCGACTGCAATGGCGGCTGGCTGCCGGGTGCAACGCGGGTACCTTCGGGGAAAATCACGATTGGCCGTCCGTCGGCGATCATTTTTTTGGCCAAAACCAGCATGGCCCGTAGCGCCGCCGCGCCGCCATTGCGGTCAACAGGGATCATGCCATAGGCCCGCGCGGCTGGTCCCCATAAGGGAATATCGAACAGCTCTTTTTTCGTCACCACCGCAGGCTTGCGAAACATGCGGGGCATGTCGATGGTTTCAAACATGCTTTCATGTTTGACGGCATACAGCACCGGTTTTTGCGGCAATTGGCCCTCAATCTTGATGTTGATGCCCAATATCCGGCGGTAGCAAGCATATTGCCAGCGCGACCAACCACGCACGGCCCATTGCATTAGCGGAATGGAAACCCATTGCGCCAAAAATGCGGTGACGACGAAAAACACGGAACCTGTGTAAAATATGAGGATATATGCCGCAGACCGGATGACTGCGATCATGGCTTAAAGCCCAAGAAGCGACGCGACTGCGCGCAACCAATATTTGTTATATTCCCTGAACAAGCCGCCAAGCGACGGTTGGGTCGACACCGCGTCATTGGTGACGGTGATGCCGTTGGGCAAGGCCCGGTCAAGTTCAAAGCGCGCGCGCCGCATATGCCAATCATGGGTAACAAGTCGAATAGTGCGCATATTGTTCCGCTTTGCCCATGCTGCCGTTTCCAATGCATTGGATCGCGTATCTACCGATTGGAAACCCAGCGCGATGCAGCATTGGAAATATTGGGCGGATTTTGGATATTCCGCCTGAAGCTCGGGCGGCTTCACATCGCGGTCGACACCGGAAATCAGCAATTTTTTGGACTTGCCCGATGCCAATATTTCCAGCCCACGATCAATTCTGTGTGCCCCACCGGTTAGCACGACAACGCCATCGGTTGGCGAAATGGGCGCTGGCTGCGGCAACAGCAACGCAAACCAGGCAAAGCCCAGCATCCAAATCAACACTATAAAAGCGATAGAGCGACTGATCATAACATCTTCTTTAACGCAGAAATCACCGTGAAGCGCGTCATAAGCATAGCAAGCGCCGTTACGGCAAGCGGAATGCGCGTGCGGATGACTCCGCCCGAAACGGATAGGGTATCGCGGGAGAGCAAAGCGGGCACAGCGGTCGCACCTCCGTCATCGCATGTAACGCGTGCTATGGCTATTCTTAGCTCCGAAAAGGCGTCGTCCACAGCATTTTATAACGTTAGGGTTGCAAGTCACCAGATGCTGCTGTTTAGGATTTTGACATGCTGCTTGTATGTCCCTCCTGCCGCACACGCTATGTTGTTCCTGACAATGCCGTTGGTGTTGATGGCCGCCAAGTGCGTTGCGCCAATTGCAAGCATGGATGGTTTCAAGAGGCGGCAGTTCCCGCGACGGCGCCAGCCCCCTCAGTCGCAGCGCCCGCAATAGCAGCGCCCGCCGAACAGAGCGACCCCGCGCCCATTATAGCCCCGCCAGAGGCCGCCCCGGCAGCGCCTGAGGCCACCCCGTTTGTTTCCCCTGACCCCGCTCCACGATATATGGGCGCAGTAACGGATGCGGATGACGCGCCGCCGTCCTTCCCACGATTTGCCCCTGAGCGCGCCGCCGCGCCTGATCCGGCTCCGGTGGATGACGATCCGTCGTTAAACGCTGGCCTATGGGCGGACAAAGAACCAATACAAAGCCGCTTTGCGCATGAGCCACCGTTCAACCAACGCCGCAGTCCAGCGAAAATCTGGACGTTGGTTGCCATCATCTTTGCGCTGACGGTCACCATCATCGGCACGGCTATCTCTTATTTCGGTATGCCAAATATTGGCCTTTCCAGCGCGGCGGAAGAACCCGACCTGACAATCGTGCTCAACGAAAATCTGGAACTGAACGAACGCGAAGACGGCACGCCCTATTTTATCGCCAGCGGCAGCATTGTGAACCCGACCGGGGTGAAACAAAATGTCCCCGACATGCTGGTAACGCTAAAGGACGCGAGCGGCAGGCCAGTTTACAGTTGGAAAATGAAAGCAAAGGCAAGAACGCTTGCACCCGGCGCAACGGTCGATTTTAGCGAGGCCCGGCTTGACGTTCCATTGGCGGCCAAGCAGATCAGCGTCGGCTGGGTGCTTTCGGGCGACTAATCCCCGCTTCATTGGCAAGCGCAGGCCACGCACGCCGGGCTATTCGATCATAAAGGCCACTTGAACTCACCAGCGCTCTTGGCTATGCGAAGGAACGGCCCAAGCGCCAGTTGCCGCCTTAGCTCAGTTGGTAGAGCATCGCATTCGTAATGCGGGGGTCGTAGGTTCGAATCCTATAGGCGGCACCATATATTTCATACAGGACACACCGAAATTTGCGGGCGATCTAATCAGGCAGATAACGCCCTAATCTGTGTGCATGTTTCCAGACACTTGGCGCGTTATCAAATGTCATCCAAAATGCCCTTGCAGGCAGAATGGCTGCCTGACAGCGGACATTTTCCTTCGATATCTGTGCCATTTTGACGCCGCGAAGGTGGATCTAAGTGGTCCTGACCCTAGATTTAACAATTGTCCATTTGCCTTACGTCGCGCCATTGTGCGAGACGCCAGCGCATCAGAGCTCGCTTGCTGCCGAACAACGTTCGTGAACGCCTTGTATATTGAGCACTGATATTTGTTCTGCGAGGAAATGATGGCAATGCGCAACGCACTACGGTCTTTGAGCCTCGTGACATTAACGGCTTTGCTTACCGCAGGCTGCGCTCCGGTGCACCTGAAAGGTGCAATGACAGGGATTGGCCGACCGGTCGAAGCGGACGGCTTTGCGTCCGTGCGCCACAATCCGCTTTCGGCTGCTGCCCATTACGCAGTTGCCATGGATTTCCTGAATGGGCCGTCTGTCACGCGGGGTGATCTGGAAATGGCGTTGAGCGGGTTTCAGACAGCCGCGAGACTTGCGCCAGATCTGTGGGAACCGCTCGCGGGGGCATCTGTGACATCTTACCAGCTTGGCAATATCAAGGAGGCCATGGATCTTATGGCCCAAGCGGTAGAGCGGCGCGGTGCGCCAGGCCCGATGGCTGTTCCCTTGGCACTTTTAGCATATCGTGCAGGCGAGCCAGAATTCGCGCGTGTGGCCTTGTCCCAAGCAGACCGGGCGGCGGACTTAGATATGGCAGGGCTCGGATTTCTGGATGCGGCGTTTGCAGGAACAAGCTGGCGCCCTGTATCATCGCAACCGTCGTCTGTTGGCCGCACAGAATTGCGGCCCACTGCCCCGGCATCGAGCAGCACAACAGCCGATGCCTTGGTTAGCGCAGGTGACGGCGTGGTGATCGAAGCCTATCTGATCCGTGAAAACCGCACATCAACCGGAAATAGAGGCCTTAATCTGCTTGATGGGCTTTCTGTCCAGTTCGGCGGAACTTTGCTCAATTACAATTATGACCTGGCAGGGGCTGATGCGAGCACGCAGACGGGGAACCTCATGGTCACTGCCCCTGCAATCAATTATTCGCTGAACCTCGCGTCGAGCAGCACGTCACGTGTCACGCTTGAGGCAAGTCCAGTCGTCCTTGCCCGCGAGGGCCACAAATCCAAATTCTACGAAGGTGCATCGGTCTTGATCGTCCCGCTCTCGGACAGGAGCCAGCCGATTGAACGCGATGTTGGTGTGACGTTGGAAGTAACGCCGCAGCGCATTGGTCCAACCGACGTAGACCTAGACGTGGTTTTGGAAATGTCGAATATTACCGGACAGTCTGCAGTGAATGTCGGGCGGGGCGCAAGTATACTCGAGACGGACAAAACTCTCGTCGAAGTGTCCGTGAAGCTACCTTATGGTAAGGCGATAGTGGTCGGATCGGGGGATTCCCTCAATCGGCGCAGCACCAACAACCGTTCGGTAATGCCGATGGCTGTTCCGGGGCTTTCGCGTCGCGGTATGTCGGTTGATCGGCGCGAAGTTCTGGTCGTGCTGACTGTCCGGCCACCCAATGGTCAAGGCCTGTCAACGCGCAGCCCTGCCGAATGGAGCCAAATGCTTTTTGGAGCAGGCTTGCTTGCATCGACGCAATATGGACGACGCCCGTCAGAAGCACCCGCGCCGGTTATCAACTTATTATTGCCTGCGAAATTGGGATGAATTTAGCATCGGCGCGGCGGTAAAAACCGGCATGACGCTTAGCCATAATCGGTCAATTGCGACACCGAATGACAATATTGCGCACATCAGTTTTAGAGGATTTTTTAAGATGAAAATGTATAAAACATGTAAGGCAGCCTCTGTTGCCTTGCTGATGGGGACGTCCGGAGCATTGTTTGCGCAGGACATTGACGCGAACGCGAGCGCATATGCCGATTATGAATCCGATGTCGACAGCATGAATGCGTCTTATCAAAGCTATTTTGCGGTGAAAGATCCCAAAGGCGCAGATGATACCGTCTACAATATGTCCTTTAGCAGTGGCGGAGATGTCTACAAAAACGTAGACTCCATGCCAAACCCGATCACCTATACGGACATGACCGCCGCGCAGAAAATCGGCTATGCAAGCAATCTGTGCGCCACGCAGGTTGCGTATAATACGCTCAAGGCAAAAGGGGTTGCGCTTACGTCCGAGCAAGAGGCGAAATATGAGCGGGTACGCGATAAATTCTGTCTGTTGGTCGGCAGAGCAGCAAAGCTGCAGCAACGGATAGAAAAGTTCAATGACATCAAAGACAATGGGATAACTTTATTTCAACGCTATGCTAGGGCAACGCCGAGCTATGACGGGCATGATCGAACCATACAAATGGGAATGCAGTTGCAGTTTTTTCCCTTCATCTCGAACATTTGTGGATCGCCCGATGGCGACCAGACGACAACGATAACGACAGAGCTGGATTATTGTAAATCGAACATGAAGTCCGTTGCCTCAGGGCTTTCCTCCAAAGGGCTCGATAAAAGCAAGCTTGAAGAGCGCTTTGTATATGCGTCCTGGCTGCAATGGTCGGATGATGGCCGCCAACCGCTCAACGTCGTCAAACGTCTCCGGGAAATGAAGGGCTCCGACACCGGGTCCTGCGGAAAAATCATTCCCATCAAAATCATCTATGGCGGACATGTGACGGCAACGCTCTATTTGGGTGTTGACAGTATCGACGGGGATACCATCAACCTTAAGGCCTGCGCTGTTTTCCATTACAGCGGTGATGACAAAACGGTTAGCCTAGGGACCGTTTCGTTCACAGCGCCCTTCGGCTATCTTGGGCAGCTTGAGGCCATGCGCGACAAAGCCAAGGATAATGTCTCCGCCAAGGTCGAAAGCAATATCGATGCCCGCGTTAGCAATCTTCTCGGTGACAAAAGCAAAATGCAGAGCATGCTTTATACCATCGACAAAATGAAAACATTGATGGAAACGATCAAGCAGCAAGCTGCGTGATTTTTTAGCGGTTAGCTGCAACGTCAGGCTTATCATTGCCCTGAGCGGCGACAGCATAGCCAGTCAGCGAACCGAAATGGGGGGCGACTTGGGCTGATGTGTCCAGCCGTGCAGATAGGCTGTCGGTATCGGCTATACCGACAGCTTCTCGCTTTGCGCCGATAATAAAAGGTTTGCTGTATTGGACAACTCAGCCACCTGAAGCAGGCTTCGGCACAACGCGGGTTTCCACTGCGGCCGCCGGGTCAAGATATAGCTTGGCCTGTGCTGTAATGTCGTTGGGCACGATGGCTTCAAGTATTGCGGTGCGTGTACGGCGGTATTCTAATGCTTTGGGTTCTTGTTGCGCGTCAACAACTACGCCAATCCATCTGTCGTTTTCACGTTCTCCACGCTGCCAACGTTCCAAGATAGGCTTTCGCGCGCGCAGCATTTCGTCGGCAGACGGCGGCGAAGTGCGCAAATCCGTTGCGATCTGCCGGATAGCCTTGGCAACAATATCCATGGTGCCCTGCGCTGCCGGAGCCGATGCGGAGAGGTAGCCGAACCCTTTATAAGTAGATGAATCATCCGAGCTGGCGTTTGGCGTGTATGTCGCGCCTAATTGCTCTCGAAGCACATCAATCAGGCGTAGCCCCATCACTTCGGCGAGTAGGTAACGGGCGGTTGATGCTTTGTCGTCGCTGTCGTCAGTCGTCGGCCAGGTCAACGCTATCGCGCCCTGATCAGCCGAACCTGCATGATATAAGGTGCGAAGCGCGCGATTGGCTGTGAATGTCACTGGTTTCACGGTCACAGGTGACGCAGGATTGGCACTTCTGTTCGGCAGGGCACCCAGCGACTCTGCAACGGCGGTAATCGCTGCATTTTCGTCAATGTCGCCTACCAAGCCAATCCGGATCACGCCATTGGCCAACTGAGGTGCAATCACAGCCTTCATCTCGTCAAGCGTCCGGACGACCAATTGTTCGCCATCGCCAATTCCAAACCGCGCATCGTCCCCGGTTAAGATGTACGGCACAGCGAGTGCAGCGACCTGCGAAGGGTTGGACATGATATTCTTAGAGATCACGGGAGCGATGCCAGCCCATTGCGCCTGCGTTGCTGGATCATAGGCAGGATCTGTAACCCCGGCAGCGAGCAACTTCAACTGCAACGCCAAGTCGGACGCTGTGGTGCTTCCGCGTGCGGCAAGTCCGTCGTCTGTAACGCGCATACCAATGGCAACCTGACGCCCGGCGGTAATCCGGCGCAGCTCGTCAACATTGTGCTTTTTAAAGCCATCGATTGACGTCAGTATCTGTACCAGCACTGGAAGCCCTTGCTTATCGGAAGGGAACATTTGTCCGCCATCACCAATCTTGGCAAACCATGCGATTTTCCCCGGTTCGAAGTCGGTCTTTTTAAGATTCAGTTCCACGCCATTGGCGAAGCGGATCGTTCGGATGCCAAGATCCGCGACCATGGTGTCAGACAGTATTTTGCCGGCTGGTCCGAAGTTGTCATATGCGAACGCCTTGGTGGCCGCATCTACCGGGGCAGCGACTGCTATTTTTGCGCTTGTCGCAAGCGCGGATGCCACAGCAGAATCACCGCTGGCGATGGGCTGTTTAGTTGCGACGTGTACTAACGAAGGCCCACCGGCCCATGCGGCACGGAACGCCTCGCTTACGGCTTCGGCGGTGAGACTCGGGTCAAGCGCGTTGTAAAGCGCCAAGTTCGCCGATGGAGCAAGATATATGCTGTCGGACAGCGACGCGCTTGCTAATTGATTTGCGATGCCAGCGCTGGGTGCACCGGCTTCTTGCTTCACGGCGTTTTCCAGCAAATTGCGAATATTGGCTTTCGCCTCCGCAATTTCGGCGGCAGTGAAACCGAACGCAATTGCTTTGCGGAGTTGCTGTTCACCGACGCCAAGCGCAGGTAGCCATTGACCATCCTTGGCGACAACAATCATTGTGGCCGTGCGCGCCGACCGGGCAAAGTCTTGCACGGCTGCCTGACCAAATATGATGGGACTATCTGACGCGCGGCCAATCACACTGAGCCGATTTGAAAGCGCCGCACCTGCAATAGCCTGAAGCAGGTCGCGGCGATTTTCGGCCACATTGTTTTTTGGCGCCATATAAGGAACGACTCGGTCAAACTGGATGATTTCCGGGACCGATGGATCCGTAAACGTAGCTATAACTGGCGATGTCGTCGGCGTAATGACAGGCACATAATTGTCTTTTGCAGCGCCCTTTCCTTGCCAGTTGGCAAAGCGCGTGCGGATGTCCCGCTCCATTGCCGCAATATCGAAGTCACCTACCATCACAAGCGTTGCACGATCTGGACGATAATAACCTTCATAAAATGCGCGAAGTTGTTCGGGGGTGATATTGGCAATCGTCTCTGGCGTGCCCACCATTGCTGGACCGAAGCGCGGATCACGCATTTGCTTGCCAAGCGCATCAAGTGCGCGGCGCGATTGCGGCACGTCCCGAACGCGGAATTCGGACAACAAGATACCGCGCTCACGATCAACGGCGTCTTTGTTCAGCGTTAGTTCCGAAGCAATTTCGCGCATAAAATTGAAAGCGCTATCGACCGTTTCGGGGTTGGTGTTGGGCAGGTCTAGTTTGTAAGTTGTCTGTTCAAGGCCCGTTTCGGCGTTGGTGTCCGCACCAAAGGCAAGGCCAAGCCGTTCCAACCGTTTCACCAGCTCGCCTTCGGGAATGTTGGTTGAACCGTTAAATGCCATATGCTCGAGAAAATGCGCTGCGCCACCCTGCTCAGGCTCGGCTTCGCGCATACCGACGTCGAAAGCAAAGCGGATTACTGCTGCTCCTTTTGGCGTTACATTGCGTTTCAGTGCGTAGCGCATGCCATTGGGCAACACGCCAAAGCGGACCGAGGGATCGGCAGGCAGATCGCTGCTGGTCAGCCCCCAAGCGGGAATGCCAGTGGTCTGCGCTTCAGCCAATTGTTGTTTTTCTTGGGTGGCGGGTGCATTTTGCGCAAAA
>JBILLO010000110.1:0-5643 GCA_044376035.1 Sphingorhabdus sp. | reverse complement strand
ACTGAACAAAATGGCCTCAAACCGCGAAGGTGCATTTAAGTGGTCCTGACCCTAAACGACAACAGGCTCCAGCAAGCGGAGCGTTCCGGCATCGGCAGACTTTAGAAGATTTGACGCCTTGTCAACTTGCCGGGTTGAAAAATGAAGCTGCGTGGCGCAAAGGAGCGCTATGCTGTCTCAAAAAACCCGCTATGCCATTCGCGCCATGCAGCATCTTGCCGACCTTTATGGCACCGGCCCGGTGCAGCTCGCCGATATTGCCGAAGCGCAAAAAATTCCGCCTAAATTTCTGACTGTCATATTGTCCGAACTATCCCGTTCCGGCTTGGTGGCGTCGCAGCGCGGCAAAGACGGTGGCTATTGGTTAGGCGTGCCGCCGATTGACATCAGCTATGGCGATCTCATCCGCATCATGCGTGGTTCCCTGGCCTTGGTTCCCTGTGCCAGCCGCTATGCGCATGAAACGTGCAAAAACTGCGTTGAGGAAGAAAATTGCCGCACACGCGCGCTGATGCTTCAGGTGCGCGACAAGACGGCCAATCTGCTCGACGGCATCAATCTAACCGATGTCGTCGACGCCGACATTTACCTGCAGGCGGCGGAGTAAAGCGACCAAAATCCGGTTGCCGCGCAAACCGCTTCTTTGGGGCCGCCAATAAAATACCAATGTGCATGGCTATGGCTAATCGCGTACATTCGCTTTATGCCTTGGGCGTGCCTCCTATCAGTGCGAGACTTGGATGATTGAGTATATTGCCAATATCGATTGGGCGGCGGTTGCGCCTTACATCGCCGTTGGCTTTGCAGCGCAATTGGTCGATGGCGCGCTCGGCATGGCCTTTGGCGTGATTTGCAGCACATTGCTGGTCAGCGTCATGGGCGTCGCCCCCGCCCGCGCATCGGCTGGTGTCCACTTTGTCGAGATGTTCACAACTGGCGCGTCTGGCATTAGCCATGTGTTGCACAAGAATGTGGACTGGAAACTGTTTGCCCGCATTGCGATTCCCGGCGTCATCGGCGGCTGTACCGGCGCATATGTGCTGGCCAGCATCCACACCGAAGCGGCGCGGCCGTTCGTTATGGGATATTTGACGCTCATCGGCTTCTATCTTTTGTATAAGGCTTGGGCCTTCACACATGAACATAAGCCCCGTGATCCGAAGGTCACCATGCCACTTGGCCTGATCGGCGGCTTTCTCGACGCCTCTGGCGGCGGCGGCTGGGGACCAGTGGTCACGTCCAACCTCCTGATCCAAGGCGCAGACCCGCGCAAAACCATCGGCACGGTCAACACGGCGGAATTCTTTCTGACCGTTGCCGTGTCGCTCACCTTCATTCTGACCATCGGGTTAGAAACCTTTACCGTCGTAACTGGCGGCCTGTTGATCGGCGGATTGCTCGCCGCGCCCTTTGGGGCAATGGTCGCCAAACGCATTCAGCCACGCCTTTTGCTGTTCGCGGTCAGCATCGTCCTGATCGCAACGAGCCTGTTCAGCCTCTACAAAGCGCTCAGCTGATTCTGCTGTAAGCTTGCTTTTCGCACGCAACCCACATATACGCCCGCGCTTGCCGTGCATGGTCATCCCTGGAGGCGTGTCGGCAAGGTAACTTTTTTGGAGAATCAACATGAGCGATCAGCTGACATTGTCGGCAGAGACGCGCAATGGGGCAGGCAAGGGAGCCTCCCGCGAATTGCGTCGTCAAAACCGAGTGCCCGCCGTAATTTACGGCAACAAACAAGAGCCCGAACTTATCCACGTTGAGGAAAAGGCGCTCGTCAAACTTTTGATGACTGGCCATTTTTCCAACAGCGTTGTCGAGATCGAACTTGGTGGCAAAAAACAGATTACGATTCCAAAGGATGTTGCCTTTCATCCTGTCAGCGATCGTCCGTTGCATGTTGACTTCCTGCGCATCGTTAAGGGCGCCAAGGTCGATGTTGAAGTTCCCGTTATATTCGTCAACGAAGGCGCATCGCCCGGATTGAAGCGCGGCGGTGTTTTGAACATCGTGCGGCATGAACTTGAACTTATCTGCGACAGTGACAAGATTCCTGACGACATCCAAATTGATGTCGCTGGCTTTGACATTGGCGATTCGATCCACATCAGCAATGTAAAGCTGCCCAAGGGTTCGGAAAGCAAGATCACCGATCGCGACTTCACCATTGCGACCATCGTTGCACCATCGGCGCTGAAGTCGACCGACGGTGACACAACCGCCGAAGGCGAAGCTTAAATCTATCCAGTACCCCTCCCGCGTGCGGGAGGGGAGTTTTGTCTTTGGCTCTGTCCGGGGGACAGAGCTACAAAACTGGGAGGGTGAGGGAGCGCGTGGCATAGTCACCCTCCCCCAACCCCTCCCGTAAACGGGAGGGGAGTTAACGATGCAATTATGGGTAGGTCTCGGTAATCCAGGCGCCACCTATGCGATGCACCGGCACAATATCGGCTTCATGGCGCTTGATGCGCTGGCCGAAATTCACGAACTGCCCCTGCCTGCCAAGAAATTCTTAGGCTGGGTGCAGGAGCTTCGGCTCGGAACCGAAAAAATCATCCTCTTAAAGCCCGCAACGTTCATGAACGAAAGCGGCCGCAGCGTGCGCGCAGCGATGGATTTCTACAAGCTTGAACCCAAAGACGTGACTGTCTTTTACGACGAACTCGACCTTGCGCCATTTAAGGTGAAGGTTAAATTTGGCGGCGGCGCGGCGGGCCATAATGGCATCCGTTCCATCACTGACCATATCGGCGCAGATTTCCGCCGTGTCCGTTTGGGCATTGGCCATCCGGGCAATAAAGACCGCGTGACGGGCTATGTCC
Source organism: Sphingorhabdus sp. (assembly GCA_044376035.1). GTDB lineage: Bacteria > Pseudomonadota > Alphaproteobacteria > Sphingomonadales > Sphingomonadaceae > Sphingorhabdus_B. The sequence goes on along the minus strand of JBILLO010000110.1, from coordinate 2,821 downwards.
TTGGCAATTTCCACAAAAGCGAGATTGACGATTTGGCGGATTTGCTGGGCGCGGTCGCGGCAGAGGCAGATTGGCTAGCCAAGGACGATGACGTCCGTTTCATGAACGATGTCGCCATGCGGTTGCAGCAGGACTGACGCCGTTTAACGATGGTTGCACCATCGCATTGGATGGACTTGCTGCCGAACGTCGCCTAGGGCCGCTGCATTGATTTATTGACGAGGACATTATGGGTTTCAAATGCGGTATTGTGGGCCTTCCCAATGTGGGCAAGTCCACCTTGTTCAATGCGTTGACGCAAACGGCGGCGGCGCAGGCGGCGAACTATCCATTCTGCACGATTGAACCCAATATCGGCAATGTCGCCGTGCCCGACCCACGCTTGCAAACCATCGCGAAGATCGGTGGCAGTCAAAAGATTATCGAAACGCAATTGGGCTTTGTCGATATCGCTGGCCTGGTGCGCGGCGCGTCACAGGGCGAAGGCCTTGGCAACCAGTTTCTCGGCAATATCCGCGAAGTCGACGCGATTGTCCATGTCTTGCGCTGTTTCGAAGATGACGATATTCAACATGTCGACAATAAGATCGACCCGATTTCCGATGCGGAGACCGTCGAGACCGAATTGATGCTGTCCGACCTTGAAAGCCTTGAAAAGCGCGTCCCCAACCTCGTCAAAAAAGGCACGCAGGGCGACAAGGAAGCCAAAATATCTGCGCTTGTGCTGGGCCGCGCGCTTGACCTATTGCGTGAAGGCAAGCCAGCGCGCCTGACCAAGCGCGACGATGTCGAAGAGGAACGGCATTTCCAAATGGCGCAGCTTTTGACCGCTAAACCCGTGCTCTATGTGTGCAACGTCGAAGAGGCGAGCGCCGCCCATGGCAACGCTTTGTCCGCCCGCGTCTTTGAAAAGGCAAAAGCAGAAGGGGCAGAGGCCGTGGTCGTCTCCGCCGCGATTGAGGCCGAAATCTCAACGATGCCGACCGAAGACCGCGAAGTTTTCCTCGAAGATTTGGGCCTCACCGAAACCGGCCTCGCCCGCGTCATCCGCGCTGGCTATGAATTGCTCCACCTGATCACCTTCTTCACCGTCGGCCCCAAAGAAGCCCGCGCTTGGACCGTGACCAAGGGCGCAACCGGGCCCAATGCGGCAGGCGCGATCCACAGCGATTTCGAAAAAGGCTTCATCCGCGCCGAAACCATGGCCTATGAAGATTATGTCCAGTATAACGGCGAAGCCGGCGCGAAAGAAGCCGGCAAATGGCGTTCGGAAGGCAAGGAATATCTCGTCAAAGACGGGGATATTATGTTGTTTCGATTTAATGTTTGAGGTCGGGTTCGATCGGATAGTAAAAAGTAGTTAATACTAAGACCCTGAAACGAGTTCAGGGTGACACCTGATGAACAAGGGCCATTTAAAAACTTCTTACCCCGTCATGCTGAACTTGTTTTGGCTCTGCCAGCCTTCGGCTCCAGCATCTTACTTACTCGCTTACTTCCGTCCAAACAACCTCTCCACACCCCAAACGCGGGCCTCACTCAAGTCAATCTTCATGGTAGAATTACCTCCATAACCGATTAATTTCCCAGCTTTTTTGTCTCCCAAATTTCATTTTATCATGCTCCTATTGGGCGTTGTCGTTCGAATGGTCGAAGCGCCAACAAGGAGACATTTTATGCCTATTAAACTACGCATTGTTGGAATTTTATATAATACGGATGTTGACCTGTCCGGTGACAGTAGCGTGCAGCAAGTTTTGGACGCTGCAGTCGCAAGCCCGGGTCCAGCCGCGGCTTTTGGTTACACCTCTGCGCCAGCGCCCAGTGGCTCCGTCGGAACATTGTCGGTTTCTGCATTTTACGCGCAATATGCCAATCCAGTTGTAAGCGTTACATCGGGGCATACCTACCCTGCTGGAGAATATTATTTGGATGAGTCTGCTTCAGGTCCAAACTCAACCAGCATTTGGCAATATTATATATTTGACGCAGATGGTGATGTCGTCGGCCCGAACAACGCACGTCCAAGCGACCCTACCAACCCGGGCGGTGGAACGATTGTTTATTATGACTCCGCCAGCGCTATCGTCCCCGCAGGCGGCTCCTTGGTCTGGCGCTTGGTTGCTATCCCGACTAAACCTAATGCTCCGTCGCCAATTGCCCGCAGCCGTCTGACGATTACCTCCAAACCGGCGTAAATTGCGAAGACGATCTGTTTTTGATGTCGCGGTAATCTGGGTCTGCCGCGACGTTTAAAATAGGGCAATGTCCAAAATTATCAGTGACAATGATAACTGATGTCCGCGCTACTTCCGCCCAAACAACCTCTCCACATCCCCAAGCGCCAGCTTCACCCAAGTTGTAACAACATATTTGGCTGAATTGCTCGGGTCTTCTAAAAAAAGTTATGTCTGATATGGATAGGAAGCCGACATATTGGCAGAGTTCCCTCGCCATTCCGCTAAAGCGGGTGTTTGATTTTTAGAAAGCGAATAATGGATGTTTTTGTTGTCGTTAGCAATGCTGATCCAAGAGCCAGTGCCTAATCCAAGGACGTCCTCCGCAGAGAAGTGTGCGCCACAACCAATGCCCCGAGCAATCGACATCGGTGAAGTTGCACTTGCTTCACACAAGATCGAATTTGCTGCGACCCCGCAACTTGAAAACCCCCAAGGGGCATGGGTAATTAGGCTCTGGCGTCGCGGGACGGTCGAAGCCAACATTGAAATTCTCAAGCTGAGAGGACAATATAACTGCAATCGTTATGACGTAGAAAAATTGTGGAAATCAAAGATCACCCAAGAAGAATACGCGGCAGTCG
>JBILLO010000026.1:0-17116 GCA_044376035.1 Sphingorhabdus sp. | reverse complement strand
CTTGGTGGACCCTGTCATGCATGGGTACGGCTTGCAGAGTACTGGTCTTCGAATGCTCGAACAGTATCGACCGATTTTCCATGTCGACCCCCATCACGCCCCAGCGGATTTGCAGTGCGGTTTGAACGCGCGGCCCGTGGAAGGCGAGCATGGTAGCGATCGGCTGCACGTGCGGTGCGTACGCGCCGATAAGCCGGTCGCGTTCGTCCAATGAGAGGAAACGGACGCGCTGGTTCTTGAACTTAATGCCCTTGAGGCGAGTAGGGTCCAACCGGTGCTCACTACGATGTACGTTGACCGCCGCTTGCAGCGCAGCGCGATAGCGATCCTGACCGGCCGGCTTATGTTTCGAAAGGTAACTTACACGGTAAAGGTTCCACGCTTCTTGCAGGTCATCCAGCTTCATATCGCCGATGACTGCATTGAGTTTTCCGATCCGAAGAATGTCGCTCGGGCAGGGTGGCGGAGTCTTCGATAAATAGCTGTCGAACGCGTCAGCGATTGTCGCATTAACAAGCTTTACGGTTGGGCCGAACATCAATTCGTTGCGTAGTGTCGTTTCGTATTCCGCCATCAGGTGCGATGCAGCATCTGCGTCACTCGTTCCTGTACTGAATTCTTTGACGATAATGGATTTGTTGCCGAGCGTAACTGAGCCCCGGATATAGAATGTGCTGTTTTTGCCACGTCGACGGATGGTGAGCATGTGATTTTTTCCATTAGAGTTTGAAATTGATCCTCCGTGGCGCGCATTTGACCGGCGACATGGATATAGGGGATGTTAAAATGACGAAATGTTCGGCGCATCCATCGCGCAGGGTCAGCGCTGCTGATTGAGAGTCTCGCCAGCATGTCGTCTGGAGTAAGCAACGACTGTGCAATGTATTGCGACGGTTTTACCAACATGGCCGGGCGCTGGGATCGCGCCACACCTTGATGAACAGAGGAGCTATGTTTTGCCATATCGCTCAGCCACTGGCCTTTCCTTCTGCAACCCTGGCCTTGGAGCCGACGCTGGCCAGGGTTCTGGCGGCGCCAGAGAACCAATGATCCGTCAGTCCAGCTGTCGTCATCGATCTGGATGGAACAGCTATTATGGTTTTAGGATGGTGGGTATTGAAATGCCAAATCGGGGTATAAAAATGGGCATGTCCGCAATTTCTGTGCCCAAAATTTGCCCAACATAGCTCTAATCTGCCCAATTCTGCTGGGCATATGGGGGGTGTGGAGGGGGTTTTCCTGTGTGTGGAAGGCATAGAAAAACCCCGCCAACCCATTGGGAAAGCGGGGTTTTTAATGGTGGGCGTAGCAAGGATTGAACTTGCGACCCCTGCGATGTCAACACAGTGCTCTACCACTGAGCTATACGCCCACTCTGCGCAACCCTCTAGCTGGGCTTGCCCTATCATTCAAGCCTATTTCAGTGCACCGAAACTTTCCTTTGCAAACACGCGTTCGACCATGCGCGCAAGATTTTTGCGCCATCTTGCTAAGGGTCTGCCAATTATGTCCATGGGAAGTTAAGGGGAAGCATGGCACCGACGGATATAGATGGATTCGCAAGATGGGGCACGGAAACACCCTCCGTCCCGGTACTGCTGTCCGTGCCGCATGCCGGGCGTGACTATCCAACGGAGCTGCTGGATGCGTTACGGCTACCGCCTGCGGCCCTATTGCGGCTAGAGGACAGATATGCAGACGTGTTGACACGGCGCTGCGTCCAGTTGGGATATCCTGTCATTATGGCGCAATGTGCGCGGGCGTGGATTGATTTGAACCGCGATGAGCAGGACATTGACACAGAAATGGTTCAAGGGGCGTTGCGAAGTGATTATCCGCCCCCAGGGTTAAAGCAACGCGGCGGTCTTGGCCTAATTCCCCGAAGATTGTCAGGCGCGGGTGAATTGTGGAACCGGCAATTTACCTTGGAGGAGGTGGCGCACCGCATATCGTCGTTCCACCGACCTTATCATGAAGCGGTTGCCGATATACTTGAACACATGCGGCGGCGGTTTGGTGTTGCTATATTGCTTGACCTGCACAGCATGCCGCCGATCCGTGGCGCAAATTCTGGGCCAGCGCCTCAATTTGTCATCGGTGACCGTTTCGGCAAAAGTGCCGCGTCGCGATATGCCGAGCTGTTAATGGCGCGGTTGCAAGCCCGGGGGTTTAGCGCCGCGCTGAACCATCCTTATGCTGGCGCATATATTCTGCGCCGTCACGCAAGGCCACGTGCAAACATCCATGCCATTCAGTTGGAAATAGACCGTTCGCTGTATCTCGACCCCGATTTGCTTTATCCTGGAGCTGGTTTTGACCGCATAAACACCATGATTTCGGCTTTAGTGTCGGCGCTTGCCGACGAAGCTTTGGGTTCTGCGACCCTGATTGCTGCGGAATGATGGTGAAAAAAACCACCCCGGATGGTTCCGGGGTGGCCTAGGTTCAGGGAGTTGATGTCTTCACAGACATCGGTGGACGGAAACGGGAGGGGATGATTCCGTCCATAGGGGTGAATGGGGTGTTGGCATTACGGTTTCAAGACTCACGTCGAAAACAAGGGTCGTTTGCCGACCAGCCGCCCGATGGTTGCGAGGAATTGTGTGGTGCCCTTTGCCGCGACCACGTCAGGGCCACATGCGCTGAAGGAATGGCATGCGGTCGATAAACTGATGTTTCAACGCGCCCAAGACATGTAGCCCGATTAGAATGATAAGTGGCGTGGCAAGAAATTCGTGACCTTCTTGCGCGAAGTCGGCAAGCGCCGCGTTTTTGCCGATGGCCATATCAACCGTGAATAAACCGAAAAAGTCCACTGGCGCCGCTGTATTATTGGCACCGATCATGAGCCAGCCCGTCAATGGCATTACAATCATCAGAATGTAGAAAAGAATATGCGCGGTACGTCCTGCCGTCGCTTGAAAGCCACCCAGCTGACTAGGCAGGGGCGGAGGGCGATGGCCAAGGCGCCATAAAATGCGGCCAATAGTTAGGATTAGAATGGAGATTCCAATGGCCTTGTGCGGGCTCATATAGGCCGCGCGCGCTGCCCTAGGCAGATCTTCGGTCAAAGAGGCCAATAAAATGTTGGCCCCAATCAGTATCGCAATAGCCCAATGAAACAGGATTGCGATTTTGCTATATTTGCCCATGCCGTCACTTCCCTAAAAAGGTAATGTGACGGCATGAAGCGATCGCTTGGCTTAGTTCGAAGGCAGTTCCGTCACTTGTGGCACCTTACCTTGTGCGACCTGAACTGCAAAGATTTCCCGCATTAATTGTAAAGAGAATAAATGTGCATGGATCAGTGCAAGAATACCGTTTTGGTTCAACTTGCGAACGACATTGCCACGAAGCTCGCGCAATTTGTTTTCATCGATCATTTTAAAGCCACGATAGATGAAGGGCTGCTCCTGACCTTCTTGCTGAATGGATACTTCACCATCCATGAGAAGGTCGAGTTTTTTGATTTCCTCAACAAAAGCGTGTGTTCGCGCGCCAGCATTTTCAAAGTCTTCGCAGAACTTCAAAATCGCCTTTGTATTTTCGCTGGGTTTGCCGTCTTCAAACAAAGGCATGCCGTCTTCAAATTCGCCAACCGCGCCGGACGTTGGGTCAAAGCACAACGACAATTCGTCGGTGTCCGGACGCAGTTTCGCGAGCAGGAACGGATAGCGACGGACATATGCAGGGATGTAAACGGGACGATCAAATTGCCCTTCTTCATTCATGAAAGTGTTTACGCCTTCATTCATGCCCATCAAGACCAACGGTACGGGGTTTTCCGATGCCGAGAAGATGATTGGATAGGTGCGCGACGCCGGCACAAATTCTTCAATCGTCAACGGAATGGCATGTTGACCCTCAAGAAATTTAGCGTTTTCTAGCATGCGTGACTTCCACGCCACATGATCGTTGCTGCTCAACGGCACCAGGTCGTTGTACAAAAGCGGGAGGTTAGCGGCTTGGGGCGCGGTGGCCATATATAACTCCATCGTTGAATTAAGCTAAAGAAATCTGAAGGCGCCGTTTAAGCGGACAGCGTTGTTTACGCAAGCGGAACAAGCTTGCCGGGGTTCATAATTCCCAGCGGATCAAGCGCATTTTTTATGGCCCGCAATGCGCCAAGCCGCGCCGGTTCCGTCAGACGTTCGAACTCGGCGATTTTAGCCTGTCCAATACCATGTTCGGCAGAAAGCGACCCGCCATAAGCGCGTGCACGGTCGTAGACATGCGACGTGATCGCTTTGCCGTCGCCTTCGTACCAGGATGTCAGTTCTATTCCGACCGGGGCCTTGACATGAAAATGGATGTTGCCGTCGCCCAAATGCCCAAAGGCAAGCGTTTTAGTGCCGGGATAGGTGCTCTCAATCACAGGGGATTCATCCTCAATGAAACGGGCCATCGCAGACGCAGGGACGCTGATATCATGTTGCAGCGCAGGTCCCTCCGCGCGCTCAGCCTCTGCAATGGAATCGCGGATTTTCCAGAATGCTTCGGCTTGCGTGTCGCTGCGCGCAATGGTTGCGTTGCCGAGGAGATTTTCATCCATGGCCTTTTCCAAAAGGTGCGTGGCCAGTTCGCCGGGGGGTGTCTGGCCGGGATCATCCTGCACAAATTCCATCAGCGCATGCCAGCCATGCGTAGTATCCAAGGGCGGCCGGGTTCCGGCGATGTGGGTTGTTACGGCATTCAGCGCGCGTTGTGGCAGGATTTCAAAGCCTTCCAAGCGATCCCGGCCGTGCCGTTGCATGAACAACAGTAAGTCATATGCTTGCGCAGGGCTGTCCACACCGGCCCACACGACGCAGCGATCTATCAGGGCCGGGACCGTGTGTAAGACGGCCTTGGTGACGATACCAATCGTTCCCTCTGCGCCAATCAGCAGTTGTTTCAGATCATAGCCGCGATTGTCTTTTTTCAACGGTGCCATTGCGTCGTAGACGGATCCATCGGGCAAGACCGCCTCTAGCCCGGCCACGAGCATCCGCATGGTGCCGTGGCGGAGCACTTGCGTTCCGCCAGCATTGGTTGAAATCAATCCGCCGACGGTGGCAGAGCCCTTTCCACCCAAGGTCAGCGGAAAGCGGCGTCCAACCGCCGCGGCGGCTTCGTGCAAATTCTGCAGGATAACCCCTGCATCGCAGCATATCAGCCCATCTTCTGCGTCCATCGCGGTTATGTTGTTCATGCGCCGCAAAGACAGGATTAGCTGCTGACCGCTTTTATCTGGCGTTGCGCCAGCGACCATTCCGCTATTGCCACCTTGCGGAACCAGAGAAATCCGGTGCTTGGCCGCTAGCTTTACCACTGCGGCAACTTCGTGTGTATTGGCTGGCGAAAGCAGGGCAGGGGCTGCGCCTGTAAATCGGCCGCGCCAATCGGTCAGCCAAGGCGCAATCACGTCGGTTTCGTCCGAATAGCCCTTCGGTCCCAATATGGCGCGAAATTCCGATAAAATCTTTACATCTGGCACAGTTTTTTCCATTGTCCGTGGCGGCCTCGGCTTGTAATTCATGATAGGTTCAACCCTATCGGGTAAAGCGATCCGAACTTCAACTTCATACCGGAATGTTTCTTGCGCGCACTGTTGGTCATCATCCTTTTTGTGGTCGCATGGACAACATTGCCGCCTAAGGCTTTGGCGCAGTTTAAGGTTGCCGCGAGTGATAGTCCGTTCATGCCCTTTTTGGGCTTAAAGACCAACTTTAATCAGGTGCGAATTGACCAAGGTGTGATTGTTCGATTTCCTGCCTCGGCCTCAGTGCCGGTAACGGCGGGTGCGCAGCGACAGTCCGTTGGCCCGATCAAGTATAAAGAAAAAAAGATCGGCAAATGTCTTTGGGTCAACAGGCTCGGAGGTTCGCGCCCTGGTCCTGACCGCAGTCTGGATTTGGTGACGCGGGACGGCATTCTGATTCGTGCCTATCTAGGTGAGGGCTGCCTGGCCCGTGAATTTTACGCCGGAACCTATATGGAACGGTCGTATGACGGCAAATTATGCGTCAATCGCGATCTTTTGCATGCACGCACTGGCGCTAAATGCGATATCGACAAATTCAGGTTGCTAATCCCGCGCTAGCGCCCGTTCCATCGGGCATGTATCTTGACATTTGTTGTGGTAGCGACCAATGGCCACGCTTGCCCCTGTGAATTTGTTTCCGGTGGCGCTGCGCCATTTTTTTTCCGGAACACCATATGCGTTTTGCCGATATCGGCCTGTCTGACGAGTTGTTGAGAGCCTTGAGCGAGGCTGGCTATGACTCGCCGACCCCAATTCAGGCTGCAGCTATTCCGCAAGTCCAAATGATGCGCGACATCATCGCCATTGCCCAAACAGGGACGGGTAAGACGGCAAGCTTCGTTCTCCCGATGATTGACGTGCTGGCCAATGGCCGTGCGCGCGCACGGATGCCGCGCAGCCTGATATTGGAGCCAACGCGCGAACTGGCGGCGCAAGTTGCAGAGAATTTTGAAAAATACGGCAAATATCATAAGCTTTCGATGGCGCTTCTGATTGGTGGCGTACAAATGGGGGACCAGGTCAAGGCACTTGAAAAGGGCGTTGACGTTTTGATTGCTACCCCCGGGCGGTTGATGGATTTGTTTGAGCGCGGCAAGATTTTGCTGACTGGTTGTGAAATGCTCGTCATTGACGAGGCGGACCGTATGCTCGACATGGGCTTTATTCCCGATATTGAACATATTTGCACCAAGTTACCGGCGACGCGTCAGACATTGTTATTTTCGGCAACGATGCCGCCACCGATTAAAAAGCTGGCGGACAAGTTCCTGTCGAACCCCAAATATATCGAAGTGGCACGTCCGGCGACGGCGAACGTCAATATTGAACAGTTTTTGGTCAACGTGTCGCCGACGAAAAAGCGTGAGGTTTTGCGCGACCTTTTGCGAACCGAAAAAGTGTCGAACGCGATTATCTTCTGTAATCGCAAGACGACTGTCCGCGAATTGAACACAAGCCTTCAACGCCACGGCCTTCGGTCTGGCGAAATTCATGGTGACATTGACCAAGCGTCGCGCCAGAAGCAGTTGGAAGCGTTCAAAAATGGTGACATTGACCTGCTTGTGGCATCCGACGTCGCCGCACGCGGGCTTGACGTAAAGGGTGTGAGCCATGTGTTCAACTTTGATGCGCCATGGCATCCCGACGACTATATTCACCGCATTGGCCGCACGGGTCGTGCTGGCGCCAAGGGCAAGGCATTCACATTTGTCACCAAGGCCGACGAAGAAGCGATTGAAAGCATTGAAAAGCTGATCGGCAATAAGATTGCGCGTTTGGGCAAAATCGAAGCGCCCACCGAGGGTGAAGAACGCGTGCCGGCAAAGCGGGGGCGCCGGACACCTTCGGCTAAGGCCAAGGAAGCGCGGCCTGACATGCCTCAGCCAGCAACCGAAGCGCCAGAGCCGAAGCCGTTAACTGAGAAAGTTGTGGCCAAGCCAGCGCGTGAGAAGTCAGCGCCTAAGGCTGAAGTCGCCAAGCCAGATCAGTCGAGCGGTGCCGCGACGGCAGGTGATGACGGCTGGAACGGGCCAATGCCCGGTTTCTTGAGCGTGGGTTTTGGGAGTTAGGCTGCATCGCGTGCGGCGCGATTAGACGCAGTTTTTCAAATGATATTTCTATCGTTATCCTGAAACAAGTTCAGGATGACGAAGGCTGCGCGCTGATGCTATTTGCAGTCATCGAGTTAAATCTGACTTCACTGTCTCGTCATCCAACAAAAAAGGGCCCGCATCGCTGCGAGCCCTTTTTCATTTAAGTGCGCGACGTTCCTAGAACTTGCCGCGCAATGTGATGCCATAGGTCCGCGGTTCGGCAAGGAACTGCGAGAATATCTGGCGACCACCGGGATATTGTGGATCGAGAAATGGCGTGGTCGTTGCGCCCGCCTGGAAGGGCGAGTTGAATGCGACCTGCGCATAATCTTGATTGAAGATATTTTGGCCCCAAAGCTCAAGACCCCAAGCTTCGTCAGGTCCGCGAAGACCAATACGCGCGTTGAATACCGCGAAACTGTCCTGCTCCTTCTGCGGGAACAGGTCAGAACCAGTGTTATAATCGCTGGTCATACGGCCATCGATATACACCAAGCCGCTCATGCCATTGCTGCCGATATCGGGCGTCCATGTGACGCTTGAGGTGGCAACAAATTCAGGTGCGTTGGACAGGTTATCGCCCGGCAATTTGCGCAGCGCGGAATCGAGCGCAGCACCGTTCTTTGTGCCGATCAGATCATCCCGATAGGTGGTCTTGGCATAAGTCAGACCAGCCGCCATGCGGAAGTTACGTGCAGGCACAAGCGATGCTTCAAGCTCAAGACCTTGTGTGCGAACACCATAAGTGATGTCGCCCGTGGCACAGCTGCCCGTTGTATTGCTGAGGTCTGTATCCGCGTTTGAGCCGCCAACAAGATTATCACAACCATTGACATTCTGAACGAGGAAGACCGTGCCGTTGAAGGTATTCAACTGGAAGCTGCTGAAGTCCGAACGGAATGCCGAAACGCTCAGGCCAAATGGACCATTTGAGAATTTCGCACCCAGCTCATAGCTGTCCACCAATTCGGGATCGAATTGAAGCTTGCCGACCAGTGCCTGAGCGCCACCAAGTGACGCAAAGCTTGGAACTGGCGACTTCAGAGCAGAACGGTCAAGGTTGAAGCCACCTGCCTTATATCCGCGTGCAAAGCTCGTGTAGAGCAGAAGATCATCGACGGGCTTCCACGAAAGAATAGCCGTTCCGGTGATTTCATCTTCATCGCGGTCGTCACGGATCGAAACGCCGTTGAGTTCAGCGGTCGAGTTACCCTGACAGGAAAGGCCAATGATGCCGCCCGAAATTGCTCCAAGTGGTGCAAAATCCGGAATAGTATCACCGTTGGTGTCGACCGTAGGAATTAGCAAACTTGACAATGCTGCCTGGTTTGCCGTGCAGACCGTGTTGTCGTTGCCGAATTTCGCGTCGAACTTCTTCTTGTCAGTGGTGTAGCGCAAGCCAAGCGTTAGATCGACCGAGTCCGTCAGATGCACGATATTGTGCGTGAATACGGCCCAGTTAGTGCCGTTTTGGAAATAACGATCCAGCGTGGTACCGCGGTCGTTCATCCCATCCAATCGGTCGAGCGCGCCGTAGATGATCGGCGATGCCGCACCAAATGCTGCAGCAGGCCGTGCTGCTAGACATCCCGCCGAAGTCGGCGAATACAATCCTGCCAAGCTGCCGCCGGAAAGGAGACGGCAATTTGCAAAGCGTCCATATTGGTTACCAAAACGCAGATTGTCCTGAACAGTCAGCTTTTCATTGGCAAAGAAGCCGCCAACGAGCCAATCCAGCTTGCCGTCAAACGCTTCGCCTTGCAGACGCAATTCTTGCGTAAACGTGTGGAACTGACGATAGGCGTCATCGCTTGGTGCGCGATATAGGATGTCGACTTCGCCATAATCTAAGTCGCCAGCCTGACCCGAACGATATTGGCGATAGGCCGTAATCGAGGTCAAAGTGGCACCGCCAAAATCATAATCAATCTGTCCGGAGAAACCATAGTCCTTGGTCTCGCCAGTGTAGACGCGGTTCGGGCTGACTGAAATGCTGCGGTCATAGCCTTGGTTGAACGCTGCCAAGGGCTGACCGAGGTCGCGCAACACGTTGATGATGTTGTTACCAGTGTCACTGGGTCGGGCAGCGTTAGGTCCCGTACTGCCACTAGTGCCGGGCTGCGTTAGGGGACTCGCAACATTGTTCAAATTACCAATGAACGGATTAACCGACTGATCGACATAGGTCGCCGCGCAGCATTCTTCTATACGAGATGTGTAATCCGCAATTAGGCGGACGGACAGCGCGTCAGTGGGTTCAAACAACAATTGTCCACGCAGGAAGTAACGGTCGCGGGTATTGACGTCGCGGCCATTTTGGGAATCGCGATAGAAGCCGTCACGCTTTACATACACGCCGTCAACACGGAATGCCAATTGCTCCGAAATCGGGCCAGTAAAGCTTGTCGCGGCGCGCATGAAGTCATAATTGCCGTACGTCAGCTCGCCGCTGCCACCGAAGGTGAAGCTTGGCTTTTTCGAATAGATGCTGATGAGGCCAGCCGAAGAGTTACGTCCACCCAACGTGCCTTGTGGGCCACGTTGTACTTCGACGCGGTCAATTTCGCCAAGTTCGTTCAGGCCAATGCCCGAACGCGAACGGTAAACGCCGTCGATGAACACAGGGACCGAGCTTTCAAGACCGGGGTTATCGCCTACGGTGCCAATTCCGCGAATACGGGCCGAGCCATTGGCTTCTGATCCGGTTGAGGACACGAGCAAAGATGGCGCAACTTGGTTAAGCTGACGAATGTCGTTAGCGCCACTGTTTTGCAGCGTTTCGGCGTTCACGGCCGAAATCGCGACAGGAACGTCGGACAGCAGCTGGCTGCGGCCCTGCGCCGTCACAACGATTTCTGCGTCGGAAGTGTCTTCGGCTTGCGGCGCTTCTTGTGCGAATGCCATGCCGGGCACAGCAAGTGCAAGGCAGGCGGCCGACAACTTCAATGCACGGTTAAAAGATTTGTCACGCTGCAACATATGTTCTCTCCTATTGTAACATTTTTTTTACAGCCTATCGAAAGCGCGCACGAATGTCATCGGCGTTAACCGCTAAAATCATTAAATTATTATTGTGCGTCAATATTGCAACATTGATAGCTTTGACGTCTCGGAAACACTATGTTTTGGATTACAGGTCTCGCGCGCTTCATGCCCAAAAATGCTGCGCAGCAATTTGCTCAGAGCTTAACGAGCATCTTGCCAGTGTTCTCCCCGCTGAACAAACCGATAAAGGCTTCGGGAGTCTTCTCCAGCCCGTCTTTGACGGTCTCACGGCCTTTGACGGCTCCTGATTGAATAAGCCCAGCCATGTCCGCGGTGAATTCTGGCACTTGGCCATAAAAATCAGGGTAGAGAAAACCCTTGATCATGATGCGCTTGCCGATGATCATCGGCAGATATTGCATAGGCTGCGCCTTGAAGTCGTTGTAGACATCAATCATGCCGCAAATCGCAAAGCGCGCCCATTCCTTCGCCGTGGCAAGCGCGGCGTCAAAATGTTCGCCGCCAACATTGTCGAAATACACGTCAATACCGGTTTCACCCATATCCTTCAGGGCCGCCATTAGCTGCGGCAGCACCTTACCGGATTTATAATCAATCACCGCGTCCGCGCCCAGTTCTTTTACCCAAGCGCATTTGTCAGCGCCACCTGCAGAGCCAATGACTTTCATGCCCTTGGCTTTGGCAATTTGGGTCACTGTGGAGCCTACTGCGCCAGCCGCAGCCGATACGAAAATCACTTCGCCCGCCTTGGCTTCCGCAACTTTAAGCAAGCCGAACCATGCGGTGCCGCCGGGCATACCGATGATGCTTAACCAATGTTGGTCTGGCACGCCCAAATCGGGCAGTTTCGCAGGTGGCATTCCGGCAGGAGGCGTTTTGTCGCCCCCAAAAACGACCGTGTCACGCCAGCCCGCCATGTGAAGCACCTTTGCGCCGACGGGAAATTCTGCATTGTTGCTTTCGGTCACGGTGCCAACTGCGCCGCCAGTCATGGGTTCGCCTAACATGAACGGGTCAGCATAGCTTTTCGCGTCATTCATACGGCCACGCATATAGGGATCGACCGATAGCCAGCCATTGGTTACGCGAAACTCTTCCGCGCCAAGTGGGGCGTCTGGATGTTCAACAATCGCAAAATTGCTGTTGTTCGGAAGCCCAACCGGGCGGCTAGCCAATGTCCATGCGCGCATTATCGTTTCTCTCCATTCATGTTTTCGTCTGCAGCATTTTCTGCAGCATTTTTATAGACAGGCCGTCCGCCGACCCATGTTTCTTGAACCACTGCATTACGCAATTCTCGGGGGCTTGCAAGCAAAGGGTCGACATCGATCAAGATAAAGTCAGCATAATGCCCGGGCGTCAGCGAACCGAATTTGCCCTCTGCAAAAGCAGCATAGGCCGCGCCTGTTGTAAAACCGGCAAGCGCCTGTTCCCGTGATACGCGCTCTTCTGGCCGCCAGCCGCCAAAGGGTTGGCCTTCGCCATCTTCGCGGGTTATCGCGGCGGCAAGGCCAGCAAAGGGATCCGCCGATTCCACCGGAACGTCGGAACCAAAGGCGAGCTTGCCCCCGGCGCGTGCAATGGACTGCCATGCATAAGCGCCATTAAGGCGCGCTGGACCCAACCGCACCTCGGCCATCAACCTATCTGATGTCTGGTGCACAGGCTGCATCGACGAAATGATACCATGCCTGCCAAGCTTTTGCAGATCGGCTGGATCAACGATCTGGACGTGTTCAATTCGCCAGCGTTGATCACGCTTGTAGGTTTCGGACAATTCCTCAATCGCGCTGATGACTTCCGCATTGGCGGCGTCACCAATGGCGTGAACGGCGGTCTGGAAGCCGTCCATGGATGCGCGGACCATGAGGTTTCGGATTTCCGCGCTCGCCAGAAATTGAAGACCCGTTTGCCCAGCGGCATCAGCATAAGGCCTTTTCAACCACGCCCCCCGGCTGCCTAAGGCACCATCAAGATATAGCTTCACCCCGCCAAGTCGCAGCTTGTCATTATACAACCATGGGCTTGGCCGCGGACCAGCAATTGCGACCATATTGTCGATGCCGCCCGCATAAGCGAAAATCCGCATCGTCAGCCAGCCAGCATCGCCCGCCCGGCGGTAGCTTTGCCAATCGTCCATAGTGGTGCCCATGTCGGCAATGGCAGTGATGCCTAAGCTATGGAGTTTCTTTTGCGCCGCACCCAAGGCAATGTCGCGCTCCAGCGGCTTGGGCGCGGGTACAAATTTGCCAACCAGATCCGCCGCGGCGTCAACAAATATGCCGCTTGGCTTTCCGCTGATAAGTTCGATACGGCCACCTGGCGGAGATTTTGTTGTGGCATTGACGCCAGCGATGTCCATCGCGCGACTGTTTGCCCAGCCTGCATGGCCATCGACCCGCTCAAGCCAGACGGGACGGTCGCTGACGGCGGCATCAAGGTCTTGGGCCGTCGGGAAGCGACCAAGGCCCCATTTTTCTTGGTTCCAACCGCGACCAATAATCCAGCGGCGTTCGGGATATTTCCCGGCATAGGCTTTGATCGCAGCTTGTGCCTCGGCAAGGCTGTTGGTGGCGGAAAGGTCAAGCGTCAGCAATTGGAAGCCAAGGCCCATGACATGGCCATGCGCATCAATCAGACCGGGTAATAATGTCGCGCCGCGTCCGTCCAAGCGGAAATCGAGTTGCTTGGGAAGCTTATCCTTTTTGGTGAGCAGCTCCGTCACCTTACCGTCGCTACCCACCAGCATGGCGTTAAAACGGATGACCTTTCCATCTTGGTCTAGCGTAATGCCGTTCACATTTTCAACAAGCCCGTCGGCGAATGCGGGCGAAGCGGCGGTGCTCGCGAACAGGGCAATCGCGCATAACTTCAAAAATAGCCATTTCTTGTCTGACACGAACGGGGATTGGACCGGAGACGGAGCTTGAAGACGGAGCGCCGGCAATAATGCGGTTTTCATCATCCTTTAGGCAACCTTTTCACAATCGCACTGGTATCTAGCCGCCCCCCGCCGATATGCTGCACATCGGCGTAAAACTGATCAATTATTGCAGTGATGGGCAAAGTTGCGCCGACCGCGCGGGCCTCTTCGAACGCTAATCCAAGGTCCTTGCGCATCCAATCGACCGCAAAGCCGAAATCGAACTTATCCTCTGCCATCGTCGCCCAGCGATTATCCATTTGCCAGCTTTGCGCCGCGCCGCCGGAAATGGCTTCATATACCTTTTCAACGTCCAGTTCAGCGGACTGCGCAAAGCGCAGCGCCTCCGACAAGGATTGTATAACGCCAGCAAAGGCGATTTGATTGCACATTTTCGTGATTTGACCCGTGCCGGGACCGCCGACATGGACGATACGTTTGGAGTAAGCCGCGATAATGGGTGAAGCTGCCGCAACAGAGGCTTCCGTCCCGCCACACATGATGGACAAGGTGCCGTTCTCTGCACCTGCCTGCCCGCCGGTAACGGGCGCGTCGACGATTAACAACCCCCGCGATTTCGCCTCAACGCCAAGCTGTCGGGCAATCCGTGCGGAAACCGTTGTATGGTCAATATACACGCTGCCCTTCGCCATTGCCGAGAACGCCCCGTCGCGGCCAAGCGTCACGCCCGACAGGTCATCATCCGTGCCGACACAGCTAATCACGACCTCGGCGTCTTTGGCCGCGTCTGCTGGCGAAGTGGCAAGCGTGCCGCCATAAGCTTCGACCCATTTTTCGGTTTTGGCGCGCGAACGGTTATACACCGTCAAATCATGCCCCGCCTGTTTGAGATGCCGCGCTATAGGGCCGCCCATGACGCCCAATCCGATAAAAGCTATTCTGGTCATTCTTTAGTCTTAATGTCTGTTTTCAGTTAACACCAGATGCGTTAGGGCCATTTTATATGTCTGACCTATTGACCCTGGACCATGTCCGCACCGCCCATGACCGTATTCGCGATTCCATCGTGGCAACGCCGACCCTGCACAGCCAGACTTTGTCGAAGCTGACGGGCGCAAATATTTATCTGAAGTTCGAAAATCTGCAGTTTACGGCAGCTTTTAAAGAACGCGGCGCGCTGAACGCAATCCTTCTGCTTTCGGAAGAACAACGCAACAAGGGCGTGATCGCGGCGTCGGCAGGGAACCATGCGCAGGGGCTGAGCTATCATGGTACCCGCCTTGGTATTTCAGTGACTATCGTCATGCCCGTGCCAACGCCAACGGTTAAGGTTATGCAGACTGAGAGTGTTGGCGGCAAAGTCGTCCTGTTTGGCGAGACTTTTGATGACGCCTACAAACATGCACGGCAGCTTGAGGCCGAGCAGGGTTTGACCTTTGTGCATCCTTTTGACGACCCACATGTTGCCGCCGGGCAGGGTACTGTTGCGCTTGAAATGCTCGAGAGCATCCCGTCCCTTGATATGTTGGTAGTACCTATTGGCGGCGGCGGCTTGCTATCTGGCATGGGGACAGCCGCGCGCGCGTTGAAGCCCGACATCGGCCTCATCGGCGTTCAAGCCGAGCTTTACCCATCCATGTATGCTTTGCTGAACAATCTGCAAATGCCATGCGAAGGCGACACTTTGGCGGAAGGGATAGCGGTCAAAATCCCCGGCGCATTCACCAGCGAAGTCATCCGCGAACTGGTCGACGAAATTGTACTTGTGAATGAGGCGCACTTGGAAACTGCGGTCAGCCTGCTGCTGCAGATTGAAAAAACCGTTGTCGAAGGTGCTGGTGCGGCGGGTCTTGCTGCGGTGATGGCCCATCCAGAGAAATTTGCAGGCAAGAATGTCGGCGTCCTCCTGTGCGGCGGTAATATCGATACGCGGTTGCTGGCAAATGTCCTTTTGCGTGATCTTGCGCGGTCCGGTCGCTTGGCGCGTTTGCGTTTGACTCTTCAGGACCGCCCCGGCGCGCTGTACAAGGTGATGCGTTTGTTCAACGAGCATAATGTCAACATCATCGAAATTTACCATCAGCGGATTTTTACGACCTTGCCCGCCAAGGGGTTGATCACCGACATTGAATGCGAAGCACGGGATGCCAATCAATTACAAGGACTTGTTGATGGTTTGAATATTGCGGGCTACAAGGTCGAGCGGGTAGAGCTTAACAAATAATCAGGCATCGCCTCAAAGATGGTAAATGCGCTTTCCAGCATTGGTTGCCGAGTGCATACACAGTAAATAATATATTAACGGCCAGCACTGCCCTGCGGAGAGAATATGAGCGCACCAGTCCGTTTTCCGCGATTTTTTGTAACCAGCCCTGGCCCTTGCCCTTATCTACCAGGCAGAACCGAACGGAAAGTCTTTACCGAACTCAACGGCAGCCACGCCGATGAACTGAACGAAGCGCTTGGCCGTATTGGTTTTCGCCGCAGTCAGAATGTCGCTTACCGGCCAAGTTGCCCGGACTGTAAGGCATGCGTTTCGGTGCGCGTGCGAACGGGCGAATTCCAGCCTAACGCCACACAGCGCCGAATTTTGCGGCGCAACGCCGATCTGGTTGTTAGCGCCTGTCGCCCTTGGTCAACGACCGAGCAATATGACCTGCTAAGCCATTATCTTTCATCACGCCATCCCTACGGTGGCATGGCGAATATGGATGATATGGATTATGCGGACATGGTCGAACAATCCCCTGTGCGCAGCCAAGTGATTGAATATCGGACTCCGCCGCGGTTCGGCCGGACTGGCGAATTGGTCGGCGCATGCCTGACCGATCAGCAGAGCGACGGCATGTCGATGATCTACAGCTTTTACAATCCCGAGATTGCAGCCCGACCTAGTCTTGGCAACTTCATCATCATGAACCATATCTTGCGCGCAAGGGCCGCAGGGCTTCCTTATGTCTATTTGGGCTATTGGGTGAATGGTGCGGCACGGATGCATTATAAGACCCTCTACAGGCCGTTGGAGCGCCTTGGGCCTGATGGGTGGGAATGTTTCGATCCCGATGCTGAGACGGTCTAGAGTTTGTTCTTATGCAACGCCGTTGCGCTGAACAGCATCGGAATTTGGGCCTTTGGATTAGCAGTCAAATTCTGTCAGCAATCATCCGTGCAAGCAGCTCAACGCCCTTTGCGTCTTCGGCATTAAAGCGGTTCAGTGTTGGGCTATCGAGGTCAATCACTGCGATGACCGAACCATTACGCCTCACAGGCACCACCAGTTCCGACGCGCTATTTGCATCGCAGGCAATATGGCCGGGGAAGGCGTGGACGTCTTCCACCAACTGCGTTTCGCCCGATTGCGCTGCGGTCCCACATACCCCTTTGCCAAAGGGTATCCGAATGCAGGCGGCCTTGCCCTGAAAAGGCCCCAGGACAAGTTCGCCATCGACCACGCGGTAGAAACCCGTCCAGTTTACGTCCGACAAATATTCCCAAAGCAAGGCGGCGATATTCGCCATATTGGCGACGGCATCAGGCTCGCCGCTGGTCAACGCATCGGCAGAGCGAAGCATTTCAGCGTAAACGTCGGTTTTGGGGGCTGTGGTATCA
>JBILLO010000109.1:0-5692 GCA_044376035.1 Sphingorhabdus sp. | reverse complement strand
TGCGCTCAATCCGGCCCCGTCCGAAATGCGCGGGACCGTGTGGGATATCGACTGGTTTGAAGACCCGATCTGGCGGCAGGACCGGATTAACGCCATCAACCTGCATTTCATCACCGCATTTCTGGCTGTACATTTGCGACAAGACGCCAGCAAGGCGGCGTATCTGCATATGGCCGTTGAAAACTCGGATGACGGGCAATGGAATGCGCCCGCCGGAACAGCATGGGGCGCATATAGCCCCGGCGGCGAAGGCGTGACATTATGGAAGGGCTTCCAACGCCGCCATGCACAAGGGATGACCTTGCAGCATCAGGAAGCGGCGAAGTAACGATAGGGTCGCTCCGTCGGCTGCCAAAAGGCCAGACTTTTTTGCGGCAGGGTGGATATGCACAAAGCGCCCCCGCCGCAATAGAGGCCCCCAAAACCCGCAGAATTGCGTGCAAGTTCACACCCAAATCGCACTTGACCAAATTACGCAATATGTCGGACGCGCAACAAAATTTCCTACAGGATTGCTGCGAGAGAGAAGCGCGTAGGGGGGTGTTATGGGATGCCACATTGGGCTGTCAAAGAACGGTAGAACATTATAGAAACAGGGGGTAATTGTCAAGTTGGGTGGTTAGGATCTATATGACTTTACCGGGTAAATTCATAAGCCAACTAGACATTAAGCGATAATCAGCCAATCTTACAAATCCTTTGATTTGTCCTGACACAACGGTGTCAGGAGCATCATGTTAGTCCTGCAGTCAGTAACAAATGGAGGCAGAAATGAAGCACCCAGTAGATGACAAGTTGGTGATGCTCGCTGAGTTGACGATAAAAGCTGAAATGCTTGAGGAGTTCCTTAGGTACACAGTGCAAAATCTGGCATTAAGTCGAGAGGCACCGGGAAACATAAGTTTCGACATTCTGCTGGACGACGTTCACTCCAACAAGGTCTTTTTCTATGAAATATGGGAGTCAGCCCAAGCTCAGCAAGCCTATATGGCATGGCGCGTTGAACGCGGCGACCTGACTGTTCTGATGTCGTTCTTGGCGGCGGAACCCGTGTTCACGGCATTGCGGCGCATTACGAGTTAAACTGCTCATTTAGCCGCTGATTCAGATGACTGCTTTGTGCATCGCCGTCATCCTGACGCTCGCGGTTGCACGTGCAATAAGAACGCCCTTTGTATCTTCCAAATCCGCCTCAACAAAGCCGACTGTTGTGCCGATCTTTACCACGCGGCCTTTGCCAATCAGCCTGCCGGGTTTGGCTGGTGCCAAAAACTGGACGTTGAGGTGTATTGTCGATGGAAAGGTGTCGGCATTGGTCGCAATCAGAATTGCTGGCCCCATGCAATCGTCGAGCATCGCTGCCAGAAAGCCACCTTGTATATTGCCAGAAGCATTGCAAAATTCTGGTTTGGCCGTGAAAGTGATTGTCACGCGACCCTCCTCTTGGTCGGCTTCAATTATATCAAGGCTTAGCAAGGTCGCGCATGGCGGCGTGGGAAAGCGGTCGAGAATCGTGGAAATGGACATGAACTTACTCCGTCTGCTTAGGCAGTTCGATCATAGGATGGCGCTCCTGACAGCGTTGTGTCAGTAATGTGCCTATGCGCCGCGCCGAACGCCTATTCCGATTAGTCAACGAACTGCGTTCACGCGGCGTGTGCCGGGCTGAGGACCTTGCAGCATATTTCGAGATAAGTGTACGAACGGTCTATCGGGATATCGCCCATTTGCAGGGTTCTGGATTACCTATCGAAGGTGAGGCAGGCGTTGGCTATCTGCTGAGGCCAGGATTTGACCTGCCAGCCATGACCTTTACATTTGAGCAGCTTGATGCGCTGGCGATGGGATTGTCATTCGTCGAAGTCGCCGGCGACAAGTCGTTGGCGGAGGCGGCCCGCGAAGTGCGAGGCAAAATCCAAGCATCATTGCCCGATCCAGATAAGCGCAAGCTTGAAAATGCGCCTTTATTTGCGAGCCGACGGGACGGTCCTGCGCTTCCATCCATGAAATTGATCCGCCGCGCCGTGCGCGCGCGCAATATTCTACATTTGGTTTACGAGGATGCGGACGGAACCAAGTCTGATCGTCGGGTGCGGCCACTTGCCATTTGGGCCTTCACGGACGGCTGGCTGTTTGCCGCTTGGTGCGAACTCCGTAACGACTTCAGAGCATTTAGGCTGGACCGAATAACGAAAATCGAAGAAACGGGTGATCAATTCCCAGATGAACCAAGCCAGAATTTGAAGGCGTATCTCGCCACCAAAATCTTCGCTGCATAGCAAGCCCCCCAAAACCCGCAGAATTGCGTGCAAGTTCACACCCAAATCGCACTTGACCAAATTACGCAATATGTCGGACGCGCAACAAAATTTCCTACAGGATTGCTGCGAGAGAGAAGCGCGTAGGGGGGTGTTATGGGATGCCACATTGGGCTGTCAAAGAACGGTAGAACATTATAGGAACAGGGGGTAATTGTCAAGTTGGGTGGTGGTTGATCGGACGGTGACGCGAGGCCGGAGCGGCCCATATGGGGCAAGGCAAAGCCACATGTTGCTTTGAATCGCTTGGCCACTGCCGCCGGATTGCTCCAGATTTCAGATACATGCAGCGGCGCAGGCGGCAGGGTGGAGATTGTCAGTTCAGTCACGATAACGCTCCCCTGCGCGTGTCATCGGTTATGCGTGAAAAGGAATTTTTCTGACATGCATTGAAAGATATTGTTCGTTATGTTATTGTCAATCAAAGCTTTCGTTACGCCACGAGAGTGAGCTGCTATGCCAAAAGTACATCAAGCAATCGTGTTCGCTGCTGCGACGATCGGGCTACCTACGGCGGCGCTTTCAGATAACAGCGCAAACTCCGGTTTTTATGTTGCGCCCGCCGTGGTAGCCGTAGATCATCATTTTGTAATTGAGGAAACAGCTGGTGCAACGTTCACAGAACGCAACGTAACTGCGTGGGGCGTTGGCGTTAGTCTTCAGGCTGGATACGATCTTAATATCAGCCCGAAATTCATGCTCGACCTGCAAGGCCAAGTCAGCATTGGCGGCAAAACTCCGAAAACGATGACTGTTTTAGGACCAGTGTCTCTTCACCCCCGTTGGGGATACAGCCTCACTTCCCGCGCGAAATACGCCGTGTCGGACTCTGCCCGACTATATGCCGGAGGCGGATATGGTGGTCACAACTACCGAACGAGCATCGCAGAAGGTGTTGGCGGAGTTCCAAATTGGAACCGGAGCTTCGTTCTAGTCGCAGGCGGTGAATTTAATCTCAGCCGTAAGCTCAGCACGCGTATCGAGTTCCAACATTTGGACGGAACGCGCAACGAAATACTTATCGCCTTCCCATTTCACTTTTGACGATATAACTTGGGTCAACCGCATACGGAGATTCATATGAAGCGCAGCCATTATCAAGTCCTATCGGTCATCTTTACGCTGGCGTTCGGTTCGGTTGCCAGTGCCGAGGAAACTCTGCCGTCGGAATCGATAACTGCAGTTGGTCAGGACGTTGCGAGCGTGACCAACTTTTGCGATACTGGAACGAACCCTGATCGATTGTTCGGCATTCTTGAAGGCGGCGATATATGCATATCGGATGCCCTGAAAAGTGCAGTAGCCAACCCCATGGAGCGCGTAGCGCTGTCGGCAATGGCGTCGTCATACTTAGCTGCAAACCAAGAGCGTGTTGAAAAGCCATTACCACTACCTTTGCGGGTGCTTGGCGCCATGGTGGCGGATGCCGTCACTGATAATCTGCAGTCTCGCTACGGTAGCGCTCTACCCAATGGTGGAGCGTTGACCGTTGCGCGCAACCCGCCGAAAAACCCGCGCGCGCGGGCCAATTGGGCTATCGCTGGCTTAGCACGTGCGCAGGCCGCTGGCAGCTGTGAGGCCATTACAGTTGGTCTATTTCAGAAGTTCGCACGCGATAACAATCTTAGCGTCGCTCAGCGCTCTGAAGCGCAACAAGTTTTGCGTGATTTTGGCATGGCATATTTACACCCGGATGATAGTTGCCTCTCCTAACCGACGGCACATCCATTGAATTGCGCTTGCGGCTAAAGCACGAGTCCCGTTCGATAACCTTCAAAACCAAACCTACCCCACCAAACTCCCCGCGGCTTGCTCCCAAAAGTGCAGCAGGCCCTTACTGAAACTCAACGGCACATAGGCGTCGCAGGCATCGTCACTAACGACGTGCAGGCGGACATTGATATGGTCGATGATTGTCGCTGCGCTGCATCCTGCGGCGAAAGTTGGGCTTTCGGCGTCGAATACGCCGCCTTCCATCAGGAGCGTGCGCCAGCCTTTGCCTGACAGGCGGATGCGGACGATGCCGCCGCCGATGGCGGTCACCGCGCCGTCGTCGGATAATATGGCGGACAGCGGCGACGCATCGCCCTCGACCAGCCAGACCGTGGGTTCAAAACGGATCAGGCGGAGCGCATCATTGCCGCCGGAACGTCTGGTCGCTGGCAAGGCAAAGCCGCATGTCGCTTTGAATCGCTTGGCCACAGCTGCTGGATTGCTCCAGATTTCAAATACGTGCAGCGGCGCAGGTGGCAGGGTGGAGATTGTTAGTTCAGTCACGATAACGCTCCCCTGCGGCATCATAGAAATGCGGGGCCACAACGCGCACCCGCGCCTGTTGCCCGCGTGTGGGGGACGAGGCGATGAGGATTTCGCCATGCCGCGAAAAGCCGTCGGTCAATTGGCCAAGCGCAACCGACCCGCCCGTCACGATGCGGAACGCCGCCGCGCTGACATGGCCTTGCGGTGACGCGCCTTCGCTGGGGATCAGCATCGCGCCTTCGGGAATGTCGCCCGCAATCGCCTCCAACCCCACCAATTGCCGCCGTCCGGCTTCGGACAAAGCAGGGCGCGACAGGCCCGATGCGCCGATATACCCGCCCGCCTTATTAAGCATCTTGTCGAGCGCCAGATCATACGGCGTCATCCGCCCATCGACTTCGCCGCCGACGACCAAATGCCCCTTTTCAATGCGCAGAAACTCCATCGCCTCAAGCCCGTATAATGCGCCGCCTTGGGCAAATACTGCGCTTTCGCAGGCGACCCAGACGGCTTCTGCTTGGCTGGCATCGACATAGATTTCAAAGGCGCGTTCGCCGCTGTAACTGGCGGCCAGGATGATGACCGGAACGCCCGCGATTGCCGCCGGAACGGTTGACATGTGGCGCGGTGGCTCTTCACCGATTAAGGCGGTGAGCACCGCTTTCGCCTGTGGTCCGGCGACGGCAATACCAGCATAATGTTCCTGCACATTGACGGCAGAGACACGCAAATGCGGGCACAGAAATTGGCGGACATAAGAGATATGCGTCGCCATGCGGTCCGCGCCGCCAGTGGAGCTGGTGAGCAGATAGCGATGCTCGTCCAATCTCCACACGGTGCCGTCATCAAAGACAATGCCATCTTCGCGCAGCATGAAGGTGTAGCGGCCACGCCCGACAGCCAGTTTGCTGACCGTGGTGGCGCAGATGATGTCGAGGAAAGCGGCAGCGTCGGGGCCGCTGACTTCAAATTTGGCGAGTGTGGACACGTCGGTCATCCCGACATTGTTGCGCACGGCCTTTGCCTCGCGCAGCGCGGCTTGCGCCAAACTTTCGCCGCTTATGGGATACGCGCGCGGGCGGAACCAATAACCCAATGGCTGCCAGATCGGGTTC
>JBILLO010000025.1:0-17227 GCA_044376035.1 Sphingorhabdus sp. | reverse complement strand
GAACCACCGCTTTTACCCATTAGCCAGCCGCTGGACCTGTTTGTCACCGTAACCGACTATTACGGCCATGATCGGGCGCTGCGCCTCAACAGTCCTGAAGAGGTCACGGAGTCCGAACATCGGATCACAGTCGATTTTTCCACACGCGGGCGAACGGGCCTTGCCGACATTGCCGAGCTGATTTTTGCCGCACGCGCCACGGCCAGTTTCCCCGGCGCTTTCCCGCCATTTTCGGTGCGTGAACTTGACCGTTTGTTGGCGCGGGAAAATGTCCCATGGCTTGGCCGCAATATCTTTTTGAAGCGCATATTGCCGCAGCAATTTGCCGCCAATGCCGCCGAAGATACGATGTTGATCGACGGATCGGTGTTGGCCAATGCGCCGTTTAATCAGGCGATCTCCGCCTTGCGCAACCGCCCGGCGCGCCGCGAAGTGGACCGGCGTTTTGTCTATATCGACCCCACGCCCGGCCGCCCCGGTTTCCGTTTTGGCCACCGCAATGCAGACGGCACCGCCGATATGCCGCGCAAGCCACCGGGGTTCTTTTCGACAATATTGGGGGCGTCGTCCAACATTCCGCGTGAACAGCCCATTCGGGACAGTCTCGAAAAAATCACTGGCCGTTCGGAACGTATTGAACGAACGCGGCGCGTCATCGACAGCTTGCGCAGCGAGGTTGAAAATACGGTAGAGACGCTGCTCGGCAAGACATGGTTCCTCACCCAGCCAACCGCAAGCCGCATGCAAAAATGGCGGCAATCTGCGCAGGAAAAGGCGATTGTTACCGCCGGCTTCGGTTACCGCGCCTATAACCATCTCAAAATCGCAGGTGTCGTTGATGATATTGTCGCCACCTCGCGGCGCAGCTTGCCGGATGCATCAGCCGCGTTTTTCCGTGACTTGCGTGCCGCGCTTTGGACCGAAATCGGGGGCCGTGACCTTGACCAGATGCCGCTGCATAAACGCAAAGCCGCCGCCCGCCAAATTGCCTTCTTTCGCGCGCATGATCTGCGCTTCCGCATCCGTCGCCTGCGCTTCCTTGCCCGACATCTGACCGAAGAGGTCGAAAATATTATCGATATGCCGGACGATGATATCGCCAAAATGCGCGATGCCATTTACCAATGCTTGGCTGTGTTTCTCGATCTGGAAACGGCGGAGTTTCTAGGGCTGGATTTTGCGATGGCCGCCAAATCTGGCATCGCCGATCCCGCAGGCGTAATGGACCATCTTGCGGCGCAACGCGATCTGGTGCGGGCCGACGGCAAAGTCGACAAAATATTATGCGATGCCATGCTGAATATGCCCGTTGAGGCGCGCCGGGTCATGCTGCTCGGCTATCTGGGCTACGCGCTTTACGACATCGCCACGTTGCCTTTGTTGCAGGATGAAGGCTTTGACGAATTCGACCCAGTCAAAGTGGACCGCATATCCCCCGACGACTGCAACTCCATCCGCACGGGCGGCACGGCCGCGATGTTAAAGGGTATAGAGTTCAATAACTTCGGTGCGTTCTTCAGCCGCGCCTATCGCGAGAACGACTATCTATGGGGCCGTTTGCATGGCGCGGAACGGATGATCGATATCCTGATATCGTCTCTGCCGCCGGGCCATGAATTTTCGACTGGCCGCGCGCAAAGTTACAAAAAGCGGGTGTTTCATGCGATACTGGATGAGGAGCAGGAGCGGCTGACGCATATTCAGCCCCTCATCCTTTCGTTACGGACCGAGGTGGACCAGATTCACATCTGACCTTCGATACCACGTCTGCAAACGCAAAGCCTAATCAGTGATGCCATCCCAAATGCCCTTAAGCTTGTCAAAAAAGCCAGTTGATTGCGGACATTCTGCGCCCGTTTCGGTTTCGCGGAACTCCCGCAATATTTCCTTCTGCCGCGCGGACAGCTTTGACGGCGTTTCCACGTCGATTTGAATGACCATATCACCGCGCCCACGCCCTTGCAGCACAGGCATGCCTGCCCCGCGCTGGCGAAGCTGTTTGCCCGACTGTATGCCCTCTGGAACGATGATGATATGTTCTGCACTATCGAGGCCCGGGATGCGGATTTCGCCACCCAGCGCCGCTGTGGTGAAGCTTACGGGCACGCGGCAGAACAATGTCGTGCCGTCGCGTTCAAACACCTTGTGGCGCGACAGATGGATGAAGATATACAGATCACCCGCCGCTGCGCCATTTGGCCCGGCCTCGCCCCGGCCAGCGACACGAATGCGAGTGCCTTCGTCGACGCCGGGCGGAATATGGACGGCGATGGTCTTGCGTTCATCCACCCGGCCTTCGCCGCGGCAGGCCCGGCATGGGGACTCAATCACTTCGCCGCGACCATGGCAGGTCGGGCATGTGCGTTCGACCACAAAGAAACCTTGCTGCGCGCGCACCTTGCCATGACCTGCACACAGGTTGCAGCGACGCTTGCCTGACCCCGGCGTCGCGCCACTGCCGCTGCAAGTGCCGCACGCGGTGGCTACGTCAATGGTAATCTCGGCATCCTTGCCGTGGAAGGCCTCGTCAAGCGAGATTTCGAGATCATAACGTAAATCTGCGCCACGCGCAGGGCCACGCTGGCGGCCACCAAAGGCGTCGCCAAAAAAACTTTCGAAGATATCGGAGAAGTCACCAAAGCCTGCGCCGCCTTGGCCGCCGCCGCCGCCGCCCATGCCACCATTTTCAAACGCCGCTTTGCCAAGCCGGTCATAGGCCGCGCGCTTTTGTGGGTCTTTCAGGACGTCATAAGCCTGACTAATCGCCTTGAACTTAGCTTCGGATTTGTCGCAGCCGGGATTGCGGTCGGGATGACATTCCATCGCGATCCGGCGATACGCGGTTTTCAGCGTCTTTTCATCCGCTGTCCGCTCGACTTCTAACAATTCATAATAATCAATGTCGAGATTCATGACTGACTACCCCCCGGTCTTCCCAACCGTCGCTACGTTTCGATAGCGACGGTCGAAAATATGCAACATCAGTCTTTCTTGTCGTCTTCGACTTCGGAGAATTCGGCATCGACAACATTATCGTCGGCTGGCGCTTCTTCCGATGCGGCGTCTGCCGATGTACCGGCAGCTTGCTCTTCCTTGTAAATCGCTTCGCCAAGCTTCATCGCGATTTGGACCAAGGCCGCTGCCTTTTCCTTCATGGCTTCGGCATCGCCGCCTTCAATAGCGGTTTTGGTTTCGGCCAAAGCTGCTTCGATTTCGCCCTTCAACGCGGCATCAATCTTGTCGCCATGCTCTTCCAACTGCTTCTCGGTGGAGTGGACAAGGCTTTCTGCATTATTCTTGGCTTCTGCCGATTCCCGACGCTTCTTGTCTTCTTCGGCAAAGGCCTCGGCATCGCGCACCATCTGGTCAATATCCGCATCGGACAGACCGCCCGATGCTTGAATTTTGATCTGCTGTTCTTTGCCTGTGCCCTTGTCCTTGGCCGTCACGCTCACAAGGCCGTTGGCGTCAATGTCAAAAGTTACTTCAACCTGCGGAACGCCCCGGGGTGCAGGTGGAATGCCGACCAGATCGAAATTACCAAGCAGCTTATTATCCGCCGCCATTTCACGCTCACCTTGGAAGACGCGGATGGTCACGGCATTTTGATTGTCTTCGGCAGTTGAATATACTTGGCTCTTCTTCGTTGGGATCGTCGTGTTACGGTCGATCATACGCGTAAATACGCCGCCAAGCGTTTCGATACCCAAGGACAACGGCGTCACGTCCAGCAACAACACGTCCTTGACATCGCCCTGCAAAACGCCCGCCTGAATAGCTGCGCCCATTGCAACAACTTCATCAGGGTTCACGCCTGTGTGCGGCTCCTTGCCGAAGAAATTCTTCACCACATCGCGCACCTTTGGCATGCGGGTCATGCCGCCGACCATTACGACTTCATCAATGCCATCGGCCTTGATACCGGCATCCGCCAATGCCTTTTTGCAAGGCTCAAGCGTGCGCTTAATCAAGTCACCCACCAATTTTTCAAGGTCGGCACGCGTGATGGTTTTCACAAGATGCTTTGGACCATTTTGGTCAGCGGTGATGAACGGCAGGTTGACTTCGGTTGTCTGTGTTGAAGATAATTCGATCTTCGCCTTTTCAGCCGCTTCCTTCAAACGTTGCAGCGCCAGCTTGTCCTTAGTCAGGTCAATGCCCTCGGCCTTGTTGAAATCGGCTGCCAAATGCTCAACGAGCACGCTGTCGAAATCTTCACCGCCAAGGAATGTGTCACCATTGGTCGATTTCACTTCAAACACGCCGTCGCCGACTTCTAGGATCGAAATGTCGAACGTACCGCCGCCAAGGTCATAGACCGCGATCGTTTTATTCTCATCCTTGTCCATGCCATAAGCAAGCGCAGCAGCGGTTGGCTCGTTAATGATACGCAGCACTTCAAGACCCGCAATCAGGCCGGCATCCTTTGTGGCCTGACGCTGGGCGTCGTTGAAATATGCTGGAACGGTGATGACCGCTTGCGTGACGGTTTCGCCCAAATAGGCTTCCGCTGTTTCTTTCATCTTTTGCAAGATGAATGCCGAAATTTGTGAGGGCGAATAATCTTCGCCGCCTGCTTTGACCCATGCATCGCCGGTCTTGCCCTTAACGATGCTGTAGGGAACGAGGTCCATATCCTTCTTCGTCATTGGGTCATCAAAGCGACGACCGATAAGACGCTTCACCGCATAAATGGTGCTTTCCGGATTGGTGACGGCCTGACGCTTGGCTGGCTGGCCGATAAGGCGCTCGCCATCCTTTGCAAAGGCCACGATTGATGGCGTTGTCCGAGCGCCTTCTGCATTTTCGATGACCTTGGGCTTGCCGCCGTCCATGACCGCAACGCAGCTGTTTGTCGTGCCCAAGTCGATACCAATAACTTTAGCCATAAAAACTTTACCCCGAAATTTTAAAAATTGAACTTTACCCTGCCGCGTTTCGCACCAGCCCTATCAGGCACTGGGGTTCCGCGTAACGCGACGTTGTAGCGGCGATATAGGTGTCAATTCTCTTGGCACAAGACTTCGGCGTTCCTAGATAGGGAAAATATTAGGTGAAAACGCGGTATAGCTGGGCCGCACCAGCGCGCGCACCTAACCGCAAAAGGAGGACGATATGAACCGACATATATGCACATTCAGCGCCGCTGTGGCTGCCCTGTTGCTGGGCGCATGCGGCCCAACGCCGCAGTTGAAGGTAAAGGAGGCCACGCTGACCCTGTCGCCTGTCGACAACAACCCGTCGGCCATGCACTTCAACGTTTATGGCGGGCCGGAGGATGTGTATTTACTGCGCGTAAGTTCCCCATCGGCGGTTCGGGTTGAAATGCACGATGTCACAATGGATGCAAAAACCGGTACCGTGGCCATGGCCCCTATGGACCGCGTGCCCATTCCGTCTGGTGAGAAAGTTGCGTTCAAAAAAGGCGGCAAGCATGTGATGATGTGGGGCGTCAATGTCATTCCCCGCCGTTTGGGCGTGATTGAGACCGAGTTTCTGTTTTCGAACAATGCCCGCATATTGGTGAAGGCCCGCGTGCAAGAAATCGACGGCAGCGACCCCGACGAGAAAAAGGCCATTGATGGTTGAATATGTTCGGCCCGCATAAATCCGGCAGGGCTTTAACCGTCCGCGAACGGGCGCTGGCAGAATCCATTTTCGGATCAGCGCTCGATTATGATAATATCCGAATCCATAACCGCAGGTATTTTTGGTTTCAGCCGCGCCGCGTGACGATGGCCCCGAACGGCCATATATGGTTTCACCCAAAGGGCGATTTATTCTGCGATGATTTTTGCGATGCTAGCCTCAGCGCGCAAGGCCTGTTCATCCACGAACTCGTGCATGTGTGGCAACACCAAAAGGGCATATGCCTGCCGCTTCGGCGGCATCCGTTTTGCCGCTATGATTATAGCTTAAAGCCGGGGTGGCAACTCGACCGATATGGGCTGGAACAGCAAGGCGAAATCGTTCGGCATATATTCCTGTTGCGCAACGGGGCGAAGGTCGCAGGCGCGCCGTCGCTGTCGCAATATGACGGTGTGCTACCTTTCTGACGGCAGCAGGCCAAGCCGCGCGCGCATCGACCAGCGCACGAGCATCAACACCGCGACGATGCCAAGTCCAGTCGCCAAGCCAACCCAAATGCCAACGCCATTCCAACCTTGGTAAAATGCCAGCCATGCGCCGACGCCAATGCCAACCACCCAATAGCCAAAGGCGGCAAACAACATGGGCACTGTCGTATCGTGCAATCCACGCAGCATGCCCGCGCCCACAACTTGCGCGCCATCGACAATCTGGAACAAGGCCGCAATGGCAAGGAAGCTGACGGCCAGTCGCACGACCTCTGCATTGATCGTAGCATCGCGGTCAATGAACAACGCAATCAACAACTCTGGTGACAGCCACATCAATACCGCCATCGCCGCCATGAACCCCGTTCCCATGACAAAGCTGGCCCAACCGGCGCGGCGAATAAGCTGCATATCGCGCCGACCATAGCCAATGCCCACACGCACCGTAGCGGCCTGCGCAAGGCCCAAGGGCACCATGAACGTCACGCTCGCGACCTGAAGCGCAATGGCATGCGCCGCGACCGAGGCGGTGTCGATTAACCCCATGAGCATGACCGCAACGCCAAAGACGCCGCCTTCCAACCCCATCGTAACGCCAATCGGCAGGCCCAATTTCCACAGCGCCCGAAAACGCGGCCAATCGCTGCGCCACCAACGCCCGAAGAGATGATATCGCCGGAATTTGGGATGATAGCTAATCACCGCCACCATGCCCAAAAACATGAACATATTGGCGAGAATACTGCCCAAACCAGCGCCGATTATGCCAAAGGCCGGCACGCCCAGCTTCCCGAAAATGAGGACATAGTTGAATGCCGCGTTCGCAAAAACGCCTAAGATACCGATGACAAGCGACCATAAGGGCTGCTCCAACGCCGACAGGAAATTGCGCGCGATAATCAGCCACAAAAATGGCAGGATCGACCACATATAAGCCCGCACATAGCTTTGCGCCTTGACCGCAAGTTCGGCCTGCTGGCCAAGCGTTAGCAATATGGCTTCGGTCTGCCACAAAATCAGCCAGATCGGGATCATGATCGCAACCGCGACCCACAATCCTTGCCGGAATGTGCGCCGGATATCGCGCACTGAGTGCGCCTTTGCGCCGCGCTCGCTCGCCATCATCGGCGCGGTCGCGGTGACGAGGCCCATGCAGAAGATTGCCGCCGTCATACACAGGTTGAACCCAAGTGACGCCGCCGCCAACTCAGTTGGCCCAAGCCACCCCACCATCACCACATCGGTTGCGCCAATCAACGACATCGACAGGTTGGTCAGGATCAACGGCCAGGCAAGCGACAAGGTCGCGCGAAGTTCATCGCGCCAAGGGGACTGACGGTCCGTTGGAATTGCCGCTATTGTCATATGACGCGCTCGATAGCGGAGCGCGTTGCGTTAGACCACCCCCGGCGTGACGGTCCTGACCCTAATCCGCCGCCTTTGCCACCCCAACCAAGGCAGGACGCAGCAAGCGGTCCTTGATCATATATCCTGCCTGCATTTCAGCGACAATGATGCCGGGTTCCAGATCTGCGCTTGGAATTTCAACCATCGCCTGATGCTGGTTGGGATCCAGCGGCATGCCCATGGCGGCAATGCGGGTAATGCCGTTTTTGGCAAAGACGCTGTCCAACTCGCGGCCAGTTGCTTCAAGGCCGATGACGAGCGGCTTCATCGCGTCACTCTCGCGCATTTCAGACGGAATTGCTTCTAATGCGCGTGACAGATTGTCGGACACGGATAGCACATCGCGGGCAAAACCCGTTGCGGCATAAGCGCGCGCGTCCTGCGCCTCTTTCTCCATACGGCGCCGCACATTCTGCGTTTCGGCCTGCGCGTATAAAACATCCTGCTGTGCAGCAGCGAGCGCTTCTTCCAGCGCCGCAATCTTTGCATCGGCAGCGTCAGTTACCTCTGGCGTATCGTCCTTCATATGCTCTGGCACGCCTTCAAGTTCTTTTTCTACAGCGGAATCGGCTGCGGCTGATTTCTTCTTTTTCATAAACCTGATTAACCCAATTACGTTGCGACTGCATGGTCGTTTGTTACTGCTCGCATATAGAAAGCAATTTTATTTCATCAACCCCCGCACCATTTAGGCGTTCACGGCCTCATTAAACGGCTCAGCGCTTGCGCGGTAAAATCAACCATCGGCACAATGCGCGCATAATTCAGGCGTGTCGGGCCAATGACGCCAATGACGCCAACCACCTTGCCCCCTGCCTCCCGATAGGGCGCGGCGATGACCGACGATCCCGAAAGCGAGAAAAGATTATTTTCCGAACCGATGAAAATCCGCGTCGATTGCGCCTCACGCGCGCTGTCGACCAGCCGCGCGATTTCCTCTTTGCTCTCAAGCTCGTCCAACAATTGCCGGACGCGGTCAAGGTCGGCTGCGGCGGCTTCGTCGATCAGGTTCGACTGCCCGCGCACGATGAGCACTGGCCGGTCATTCGCATCCAGCGACCAAATTGCGAGGCCATCGCGCACCAGTTTTTGGCTGGCCACATCAAGCTCCGCCTTTTCGGCCCGAATTTCGTTGTCGAGGCGTTCAAGCGCTTCGGACAGCGTCAATCCCGAAAGGCGCGCCGAAACATAGTTTGCGGCCTCTACTAACATGGATTCGCTGATTGCCGGGTCAATCAACACCAGCCGGTTTTCCACGCTGTTGTCGGACCCGACCATGATCGCGAGCACTTGTGACGGGGACAGACGCGCAAAGCTAAATGCCTTTAGGACCGCGTCACGCTTTGGCACAAGCACGATACCGGCGCAGGCGGACAGACCCGACAAAACCGAAGTTGCGGCCACCAGTGCCTCTTCAATCGGCCCCTCGCCCCGGATTTGCGATTCAATCGCGCGCTGTTCCTCAACCGATGGCGCAGCCGATTGCATCATGCCATCAACGAACAGGCGAAGGCCGCTTTCGGTTGGCACGCGCCCAGCACTTGTGTGCGGTGAGGCGAGATAGCCTGCTTCCTCCAAATCCTGCATGACATTGCGGATCGAGGCTGGCGATAGGTTTAACCCTGCAAATTTGGAAACTGTCCGCGATCCAACCGGCGCGCCATTGTCCAGATAGCTTTCCACCACCATCCGGAAAATCATGCGTGTCCGGTCATTTAATTCATTGATGGGTGTTTGGCTCACCGCGCCCGTGTAGCGCACCGCGCACTTGCAAAGCAAGCGGGGCAGGCTAAGGCCGTGAATTCATAAATATCACCTTCACGGTTTGAGGCCATACTGTTCAGTGCAAGGCGGCAAGCGCAGGGCTTAGTGGTTCTAAGTCCAAGCTTGCCAACGCAGCAATGGACAGTATGGGTCAAATCCGAAGGACGTCAAAATGGCTTCGATCTCGAAGCAAAATGCCCTTGCAGGCAGAGTGACTGCCTGCGGCGGACATTTTGCCTCTATATCTTTGCCATTTTGACGCCGTGAAGGTGATATTTACGAATTCACGGCCTACTGCAGGCAGCAACTTATTATCAGGAGACTATCATGCGTCCTTCCGGCCGTGCGCCAGACGAAATGCGCGCCATTTCGATTGAAACCCATTTCACCAAGCATGCCGAAGGTAGCTGCCTCATCGGTTTTGGCGACACCCGCGTGCTAGTGACCGCCAGCGTCGAAGATCGTATTCCGCCATGGTTGCGCGGCACGGGTGAAGGCTGGGTCACGGCGGAATATTCGATGCTGCCCCGCGCCACGCATACGCGCAGCCAGCGCGAAGCCGCCAAGGGCAAACAGTCGGGCCGGACTCAGGAAATTCAGCGTCTTATCGGGCGTTCATTGCGCTCCGTCGTTGATTTGAAGAAGCTGGGCGAAAACCAAATCACCATCGATTGCGACGTGTTGCAAGCCGATGGCGGCACGCGCACTGCGTCGATTTCCGGCGCATGGGTTGCGCTTCGGCTTGCGGTCAATGGCCTGCTGGCGTCGGGCGCGATCAAAGAGGACCCCATGAGCGGCCGTGTTGCAGCGGTAAGCTGCGGTATCTTCAAAGGCACGCCTGTATTGGACCTGGATTATATCGAAGATTCCGACGCAGACGCCGATGCCAATTTCGTCCTGATCGAAGGTGGCCAGATTGCCGAAGTGCAAGCCACTGCCGAAGGTGCGACCTATGACGAAGAAGGCCTGCTGCGCCTGCTCCGCCTTGCGCGCATCGGAACAGACCAGATTTTCGCCGCGCAGGCCGACGCGGTCAAGTAAAGAAGCCATAGGGTCAGGACCACTTAAACTTCTGTGTCATTCCCGCGAAAGCGGGGATGACACAATGACTTGAGGCGACGCTTATGATTCATTGCGAATTTTTATTACCCGTCACCCTGAACTCGTTTCAGGGTCTTACCTTTGAACAGCCCAGAATTAAGATGCTGAAACAAGTTCAGCATAACGGAAGCTGCGCATGAATCACCGCAAACTCGAACCCGGCAGGCTAGTCATCGCCAGCCATAATGCTGGCAAGGTCCGTGAAATCCGTGCCTTGCTTGCGCCTTTTGGTATCGAACCGGTATCGGCGGGCGAACTTGGCCTGCCTGAACCTGAAGAAACCGGGACCAGCTTTGCCGAAAATGCTTTGCTTAAGGCCCATGCGTCGGCGCAAGGGTCTGGCCTTCCCGCGCTGGCCGATGACAGCGGCCTATGCGTTGCCGCCTTGGACGGCGCGCCGGGGGTCTACACCGCCGACTGGGCGGAAACGCAGGTCTTCGAAGGCGGGCCGGGGCGTGACTGGTATATGGCGATGGGCAAGGTTGAGGGTAAGCTGGCCGAACTTGGCCCAGACACCGACCGGAGCGCGTATTTCGTCTGCACTTTGGCGCTTGCATGGCCCGACGGGCATCAGGAAATTTTCGAGGGCCGTGTGCAGGGCAGCCTGACATGGCCACCACGTGGGTTGCTTGGCTTTGGCTATGACCCTGTGTTTGTGCCGGAAGGACGCAGCGAGACCTTTGCTGAACTCGACCCGCAAGAGAAGCACGCCATGAGCCACCGGGCGGACGCATTCCGCAAATTGGTTGCGGCGGTGTTTTCTTGACTGGCAAATAGGGTAAGAGATTTGGTGCCTACCCCCCTCGCCCTCTACATCCATTGGCCATTTTGCGTTTCCAAATGTCCTTATTGTGATTTCAACAGCCATGTCCGCGACACGGTGGATGACGCGGCGTGGCGCGCGGCGTTGTTGGCGGATATGGCGTATGAGGCTGGAATCACGCCGGATCGAAAGCTCACTTCCATCTTCTTTGGCGGCGGCACGCCATCGTTGATGCCGCCGTCCACCGTAGCTACGCTGATTGACGCGGCGCAGCGGCATTGGGGCTTTGCTGACAATATTGAAATCACTTTGGAGGCGAACCCGTCTTCAGTGGAGGCCGCGCGTTTCGCGGACCTTGCAAACGCAGGCGTCAACCGCGTATCGCTTGGGCTTCAGTCACTGGACGATGCCGCGCTGGCGTTTTTGGGGCGTGCGCATTCGGTGGCGGAAAGCCTTGACGCGCTGGCGATTGCGCAGCGTCATTTTGGGCGCGTTAACATCGACCTGATTTACGCACGACCTGATCAAACCGCTGGCCAGTGGGAGGCGGAGCTCCAACGCGCCCTTTCCTTCGGCACTGACCATATGTCGCTATATCAGCTTACTATTGAACCCGGCACGCGCTTTGAAACTTTGGTGCGCACGGGCCATTTCATCCCCGCCGACGATGATGATGCCGCGACATTATATGAACTGACCGGACAGATGACATCCGCCGCAGGCATCCCAGCCTATGAAATCAGCAACCATGCGCGTGCGGCCAACGAAAGCCGCCATAATTTAAGCTATTGGCGCTATGATGATTATATCGGCATTGGCCCCGGCGCACATGGGCGGCGGCTGCACGCCGCAACCCAGCGCCATAAAAAGCCGGAGAATTTCTTGTCCGCTGTCGAACGCAATATGCATGGCATTAGCAACGAAGACCATCTTGATGCAGCCACGCGCGCCACCGAGAGCTTGCTGATGGGATTGCGGTTGGCAGAAGGGATTGACCTCAGCCGCCTGTCGCAACGCACGGGCATCGCTGCTGCCGACTTGCTCGACATCGACGCCGTCGACAAAATCGCGCAGCTTGGCCTTATTGCGCGCGACGCAGATCACGTCACCGTCACACCGCAAGGCATGCCGTTGCTTGACGCCATCTTGCCGCAAATAGTAAACATTGAGGCTGATGCTATCGCCTGATAGCATGCGATTTATGCCGTCCTTAATCGCCGAATATCTCGCGTTCCTGACCGACAACCGCCGGATGTCGCCGCATAGCGTGCGCGCCTATCACGCGACGGCAGACCGGCTGACCGGATTCCTGCAACTCTATTGGGGCAGCGAAGTTACCCGCGTGACGCTGCACAATATTTCATCGGCGGACATGCGCGCATTTTTGGCTGACCGGCGCGGCGATGGCCTGACTAATCGTTCCACGGCGCGTGAATTGTCCGCAGTGCGGCATTTCTTGCGCTTTGCCTTGGGCGATGAGGTTACTTTACCTGTGATAAAGGGGCCGCGTGTGCCGCGCAGCCTGCCGCGCCCGGTGAACCCCGATGATGTTGTGGCACTGGCCGATGACGTTGCCGAAAATGCAAAGGATATGTGGATCGGCGCGCGCGATTGGGCGTTGCTTTTGCTGCTCTATGGCAGCGGCCTACGCGTCAGTGAGGCGACTGGCCTGATGGGCGACATATTGCCCTTGGGCAGCACGTTGCGGGTCACAGGCAAGCGCAACAAAACGCGCATCGTGCCCTTGCTGGAGATAGTCCGGACCGCCATTCAGGACTATCTCGCTTTATGCCCTTATGCCGCTGGTGCCGACCAACCGTTGTTTCGCGGCGCACAAGGCGGGTCCTTATCGCCTGCATTGGTTCGCCGCGCAGTTCAGGGTGCACGCACACGATTGGGCTTGTCCGACCGCACAACGCCGCACGCGCTGCGCCACAGCTTTGCCACGCATTTGCTGGCCGGCGGGGCGGACTTGCGCAGTCTGCAGGAATTATTGGGCCATGCCAGCCTGTCGTCGACGCAGGTCTATACCGCTGTCGATACCGCTATGCTTTTGGATGAGTATCAGAACGCACATCCTCGGGCTTAGGCGCAGGCTTAGGTTTCCAGCGGACAAGCCGCCAAACATAGGTCAGGACGATGCCTGCGATCACTAAGGTCGACAGTGGCCCAAGCCATTTTTCCACATCTTCGAATTGCGACCCCAAGAAATAGCCTGCACTGGCCAAGGCCGCGGTCCATCCGGCGGTGCCGATTGTCGAGAAGATCATAAAGCGCCGAAACGTCATGCCGAACAAGCCAGCGGGTATCGAGATCAGCGACCGTAATGTGGGCAACATCCGCGCGATCAAGACGATGATCGATCCATGCTTGCGAAACAGCCTTTGGCCGCGTTCCACCTCATCCCAATCGAGCGTCAACCAACGGCTGTAACGGTCGATGAAGATATGCATCCGCTTTTCACCAAATTTGACTGCCACCCAATACCAGATCCAGTTGCCCACCATCGCGCCTGCCGT
Source organism: Sphingorhabdus sp. (assembly GCA_044376035.1). GTDB lineage: Bacteria > Pseudomonadota > Alphaproteobacteria > Sphingomonadales > Sphingomonadaceae > Sphingorhabdus_B. The sequence continues at coordinate 3,596 of JBILLO010000025.1, read as the reverse complement.
GCCAGCCGCAATGGTGCCAGCAAGGTTCATAGTGCCCCGCGCAGAGGAGACGCCAGCCACCGTCATGATGACTTCGGACGGGATCGGCGGGAATATCGTTTCGAGCAGCATCAACAACGCAACGCCCCAATAATGACCCCATTCGACCAAGCGAATGATCCAGTCTTCCATTATTTCTGCCCCGACAATTTATGCTCAATCACGTCGAGAATGCGCGATGCTGTGTCCGTTCCATTAAAGCGATCAATGGCGACGATTCCCGTGGGCGAGGTCACGTTGATTTCGGTCAGCCACTGCCCACCGATGACGTCAATGCCCACGTAAATAAGGCCAAGTTCCTTCAAACGCGGCCCCATCGCGGCGCAGATTTCGTGCTCGCGCGCTGTCAGCTCCGTCGGCTCCGCGCTGCCACCAACGGCCAAGTTGGAGCGGAATTCGCCTTCGCCAGGACGGCGGTTGATCGCGCCGGTTACTTCGCCGTCAATCATGACGATACGTTTATCGCCCAGCGCCACATCGGGCAGGAATGGCTGCACCATATGCGGTTCGGGCCAAGTGTTGTTGAACACCTCAAACAAAGCGCCGAGATTGCTGCCATCGGCGTCAATGCGGAAAATCGCCTTGCCCCCATTGCCATGCAGCGGTTTTACAACAACTGCGCCATGTATTTTTTGGAAGTCGCGCACTTCATCTGCCGAACGCGTGATGATTGTCGGCGGCATATATTGCCGATAATCGAGCACCATCACTTTTTCGGGCGCGTTGCGGACGCTGACGGGGTTGTTGACCACCAGAGTTTCATGCGCGATGCGCTCAAGCAAATGGGTAGCGGTGATGTAGCCGACATGAAAGGGCGGGTCCTGCCGCATCAACACCACGTCAATGCCTGCGCCTAAATCAATCTTCTTTGGCGCGCCAAAACGATAATGCGCGCCTTCAACCCGTTGCAGGTCATGCACCGGATAAGCCCAAGCCAGCAGCCGGTCATTGGCATCCAGCGTCAATGAACCAACATCATAATGCCAGATATCATAACCGCGCGTCTGCGCTGCCAGCATCAGCGCAAAGCTGGAGTCGCCAATGATGTTGATGCCGTCCATCGGGTCCATCTGGACCGCCATTTTAAGTGCCATTTCGCGAGTTCCTATCCGTGCCAGACATTTGGCAAATGGTTGGGCCAGCGCCATGGCGCAACCATAATCACATCAATCTGCATATTTTCACATTTTTTGCCATATTTGGGGAGCAGAATTTCCGCCGCAGCGGCCACACGGCGCAACCGACTGGCATCAATCGCCGTAGCAAGGTCAACGGCTTTCGTCCGTGCCTTTACCTCGACAAAGGCGATGCTCTTTCCGCGCCGGGCGATTAAGTCCACCTCACCACGCGGGGTTTTCACGCGCACGCCCACGATGCGCCATCCTTTCAGCCGCAGGAACCAGGCCGCAATCACCTCCCCGCGCCGTCCGCGTTTTTCGGCGGCAAGACGGTTCACTTTGCCTTCAACTCCGTAGCACGGGCATAGACGGCATTGCGTTCCAACCCAAAGCGCTTGGCAATAAAGCCGGTGGCTTTGGCGGCAGACATTGTTTCGAGCGCCGCTTGCAACGCCGCATCGACGTCCCCTGTTTCGGTCGCAACGCCATCAGCAGGCGGGCCAATGATCAGGACGATTTCGCCCTTCGGTTCATGTTCGGCATAACGCGCCGCCAGCTGCGTCGCTGTTCCTGTCACTACCTCTTCAAATTTCTTGGTCAGCTCGCGGGCCACGGCAACTTCGCGGTCGCCATAGGTGTCGGCGATGGCGGCCAAGCTTGCGGCCAGACGCGGGCCAGCTTCGTAAAACACCAAAGTCGCCCTGACCTGCCCCAGCTCAGTCAATGTCTCGACCCGCGCTTTGGCCTTATTGGGCAGGAACCCTGCAAACAAAAAACGGTCTGTCGGCAGGCCACAGATCGACAAAGCCGCCGTAACGGCACTTGCACCCGGAATAGTGAACACCGGGACGCCAGCGTCACGTGCGGCGCGGACCAGCTTGTAACCGGGGTCAGAGATTAATGGCGTGCCAGCGTCCGACACCAAGGCGACAACAGCATTACGCGCGGCGGCGACCAAGGAATCGCGCTCAATGTCCCCGCTATGGTCATTATAGCGACGCATTTTCTTTTTAATATTAAGGTGATGCAGCAATTTTCCCGTGACACGGCTATCCTCAACCGCGACGATTTCTGCGGCTTTCAAAAGGTCGATTGCCCTTTGCGTAATATCTGCAAGGTTGCCGATTGGGGTCGCAACGACATATAAGCCTGATTCGAAAGTCATCGGAATATGTAGCTTCTTCCCAAGGAACCAAAAATGAGCGCAACCATTGCCGCAACGCGCGCGCAGCCGCAAGCTTTAGCAAGCCCGATCACAAAGCTGCTGATATTGGCATCGGTCATCCTGTTGGCGGCGTGTAGCACAGTCCCGCGCAGCAAGGCACCGCTTGTGGTCGCCGAACCGTCCGATGGCCTACACCGCGTTGCGCTTTTGCTGCCCATAACCGGTCCAGATGCCGAAGTCGGGCAATCAATTGCCAATGCGACGGCACTGGCGCTTGCCGATACCAAAGTCACCAACATCCGCATGGTCACTTATGACACAGGCCTTGGAGTGGCCGCCGCGACACAACGCGCGATTGCGGATGGAAATAAGGTCATTTTGGGCCCGCTGCGCGGTGACAATGTCATTGAGGTCGCAGAAATTGCACGTCCATCGGGTGTGCCCATCATCAGCTTCTCCAACGATGTGGGTGTTGCCGGACAAAATGTATTCTTGCTTGGCCATTTGCCGAACCAATCGATTGAACGCGTGGTGTTATATGCCAAGTCAAAGGGCATGAACCGCTTTGCGGGTGTTGTTGCATCCAATGTCTACGGACAACGTGCGCAATCAAACTTAACGACAGCCGTGCGTGCGGCAGGCGGCGTTTTGGTTGGTATTCAGGAAACAAATGGCACCGCCGCGTCTGCCGATGCCGCAGCCCGTCGTCTGGCACAGCTGGGCACTATCGACGCTGTGCTGATCGCCGACAACGGCCGCGCAGCCATCACCACCGTGCCTGCCTTGCGCCGCAGCGGGCTTCGCACTGCCAAAATCTTAGGCACCGATTTGTGGAATATCGACGGCACGCTTGCGGGTAGTTCGCCCCTATATGGCGCGTGGTTCGCAAGTGTATCGGACACGCTCTACACGCAATATGCGACCAAATATCGCGCCCGTTTTGGCAAGGCACCGTTGCGTCTCTCAAGCCTTGGTTATGACTCTGTCCTGTTGGTCGCCCGCGTGGCCCGCGACTGGCGTCCCGGTACGCGCTTTCCCATAGGACAGTTGACCGATCCTCAGGGCTTCATTGGCGTTGACGGCGCGTTCCGCTTTAACCCCAATGGAATGACGGACCGTATGCTTGAGGTGCAAGAAATTCAGGCTGGCAAATTCGTTACCGTCAGTGCGGCGCCGTCACAGTTTGTGAAATAAACGGAAGCGTTAGGAACCCCGCCTAAAGCGGGGTTTCAACTTACCGCATCAATGGCGGCAATCCGGGCCATGCACATGAC
>JBILLO010000108.1:0-5784 GCA_044376035.1 Sphingorhabdus sp. | reverse complement strand
ACGCGTATAGCGCCACAGGCCGGTATCAAGGACCTTGCCCTTATTAGCCGGATTGGCGCGGAATGCGTTAAGCTGCGAATCACCGATGGTTTCAAACAATATGCCGATGATCGCAATGATGGCGCCGAAAAATGCCAACGGGCCCAACACTGCGCGCCCGCCCTCGCTTGCCCAAATACCAAGTTGCGCGGGCAGGGCAGTTATGAAGAGCAATGGCGCTTGTGTGAGAAACACCGAAAGCAAAGACGTCTTGCTCCAGCTCCAGCCTTTCTTTTCCATGACGCTGCCCATAATCTTTGCGTAGCGCGGGTCTTCGCCATGCGCGCGCCAGCGTGTCCACAGATGAAAGGTGAGACGTAAGCCCCAAAGGCTGGTCAGACCAAGCAGCAGGTGTGACGTTGCGCCTGGTGCGCTTGACTGCGCCCAAGTCGCCCAGGCCAGCAACACCATGCCAAATGCCCAAAAGGCATCGATGAATGACACATCCCGAATTTTGACGGAGTAAGCCCATAAGGCAAGAATCACGGTTAGCAGCGCCGCAGCATTGATAAGCATCGTCGAACCAAGATCAGTCATGCATCGTCCCTCGCAAATATCTTTGTCATTCCTTTGGCTGGATGCCTTGGTATAACCTTTGCGTAGATTTCGGCAACCTTTGCCATATCCGCCTTATAATCGCCAGTTGGCCAGATCGCTGGGCCAAACCCGCCCGTTTTTGAGCCATAATCCATCATACCGACAACCAAGGGCACGCCTGCGCCCATTGCGATATGATAAAAGCCGGTTTTCCATGCCTTAACGGTGCCGCGCGTTCCCTCCGGCGCGATGGTCAGCATGAATTCGTCGCGACGGCCGAATTCATCGATCATCTGCTGCACATAATTACGGTTTGAACTGCGGTCGACAGGAACGCCGCCCATATCGAGCATGAAGTTGGTAATTGGCCAGCGGAAAAGTGAGGTTTTAGCCATGAAATGTGGCTTAACTCCTAAGTCTTCGGTCAGTCCTAAAAAATAGACAAAATCCCAGTTGCTGGTGTGAGGTGCGGCGATGATTACGAATTTGCGTGGTTCCGGAACGACGCCATTCGCCCGCCATCCGCCGTGTTTATATATACTGACCAGCACCCGCCGGACCAGCCGGGACAACCAGCTTGGCTGGCGTTCATTCAACGACATTAAGATATTCCTCCCCCATCGCGCACATAACGCCGTTATAATGCATTTCAAACGGCTTGTTTCGTAAATACGCAAAGGCTAGGCATCCGGACGCAATTATAATCAACGCGGGAAAATACATGTCGCAACATGCACACGGTGCCACTCCAGTCATTTCGTCGACAGGATTGTTCACGCCATCGGACGTCATCAGCAACGACGAACTGGTCGCAAGCTTCAATGCCTATGCCGACCGATACAATGCAGCTAACCCTGATGCAGAGCCGCTCACGCATAGCTCAGTTGAATTTGTCGAGAAGGCCAGCGGGATAAAATCCCGGCATGTGATGGATAAGCGCGCAATCGTCGATCCCGACATCATGGAGCCACGCTACCCCGAACGGCCAAATGACCAGATTTCGTTAATGGCCGAAATCGCTGTCGCGGCATGTCGTGATGCTCTGGAGCGTGCCGGGCGGCGCATCGAAGATGTAGATGCCGTTTTATGCGCTGCATCCAATATGCAGCGTGCGTATCCTGCCATGGCGGTAGAAATCCAACATGAGCTGGGTATGCAGCGCGGTTTTGGCTTCGACATGAATGTGGCCTGTTCGTCCGCGACATTTGGTATTCAAACTGCCGCAGACTATATCCGCAGCGGCAACGCGCGCTCGGTGTTGGTCGTAAATCCCGAAATCACTTCAGGGCATCTTAATTGGCGCGACCGGGATAGCCACTTCATCTTTGGTGATGTGGCGACAGCAATATTGGTTGAGGCAAAGGATATCGCGCCTGCACAACATTGGGAAATTCTGGGCACGCGGCTGAAAACGCAATTCTCGAATAATATCCGCAACAATTTTGGTTTTCTCAACCGCGCGCATGGGCAAGGCCCAGTCAACCAAAGCGGGCCGCGCAATGACAAGCTATTCGTTCAAGAGGGCAGGAAGGTGTTTAAAGAGGTTGTGCCGATGGTGGGACAAATGATTGTTGAACATGCCGAAAGCTTGGGCCTATCGGGATCAAATTTGCGCCGCATGTGGCTGCATCAGGCCAATATGGGCATGAACAGACTGATCGCACAAAAGGTTTTGGGGCATGAAGCGAGTGAGGATGAAAGTCCCACAGTGCTTGATACCTATGCCAACACCTCAAGCGCTGGCTCCATCATCGCCTTTCACAAGCATAATGAAGACCTCACTGCCGGAGATATTGGTTTAATTTGCTCGTTCGGCGCGGGATATTCGGCAGGCTCGGTATTCGTGCGGAAAGTTGCTTAATCCATTGGACTGCGGCTTTGTGCGCATTAGTCGAGTATCATCGCCAGCAAAATATAAATCAAAACCGGCGAACCAAAGCCGACAACCGTTGCAACGGCAAAGATCAAGCGAATGATCATGGCATCCATGCCAGTCCAGTTTGCCAGGCCAGCGCAAACGCCGAGAATTTTCTTATTGGCTTTATCCAGTGTTAAGCGTGTCATTAAATTGCTCCCTACTTCCAAAATGCGGGCTTATATTATGCGGTTATTATGCGATATATGCTGCGGCGGGCGCAACTGCAGGTGCTACGCTGATGCCGATGGTGATGAATGCGCAGATAACTGCTGCGAAAGCCGATAGAATTTGTGTGCGTGCATAGTGTGCCATGTTGATTTCCTTTTCGATGTCCCGGACATTCCGGCTATGCGAACTGCTTTGCACAGGCTGTGCCAAAATGAATATATATAATAAAATCAATATTATATGTCATTTATAAAGTAATCTCAATATTGGAATAACTTCACATATTGGGAAATTATACCAATGTTTGGCAGTAGAACATTGCCAATAGCGGCTTGACCAAAAGCGGCCATACTATAGCAGACGCATGATATGACGCTGTCGCGACTAACCCTGAATGATTTTCGAAATCATGCTGCGCTGGAGATCCGGCCAGTAGCGCAGTTCATTGCACTGCACGGGTCAAACGGCGCCGGTAAGACGAATATCTTGGAAGCGGTGTCGCTGTTGGTGCCAGGCCGGGGTCTTCGCCGGGCGGCCATGTCTGACATGGTGCGCAACGCGGGCAGTGGCGGCTTTGCCATCGTTGCCCATGCTGGCGGCAATGTGATTGGCACTGGGGTCAGCGCAGAGCAGCCTGAACGGCGCAAGGTGCGGGTGAACGAGAGTAATGCCGCGATAAACAGCCTTGCCGAATGGCTGTCGGTTATCTGGCTAACCCCGGCGATGGACCGCTTGTTTGCAGATGGCGCAGCCGCGCGACGGCGGTTTCTGGATCGCTTGGTATTGGCGATAAACCCAAGCCATGCGCGGCACAGCAGCCGATATGAAAAGGCCATGCAACAGCGCAACCGGCTTTTGGCGGGCGGTGTGGCTGCCGACCCACTTTGGTTAGATGCGCTTGAAGCGCAGATGGCGGAGAGCGGAAATTATATTCAGGCGGCCCGCGCTTGGGTGATTGAGGCGTTGCGTGCACAATTGCTGAAAAACATGTCCGGGCCATTTGCCACGCCGCAAATTGAATTGGTCGATAAGGTTGCACCTGCAGATGGTGATCTCGCGGCTGCATGGCGCAAGGGACGTACCCGTGACGCTGCGGCCGGGCGAACGTTGCTTGGCCCACACCGTGCCGATCTCGAAGTATTGCACAGCGTCTCAGGGCAGGTCGCGGAGCAATGTTCCACAGGAGAGCAGAAGGCATTGCTGCTTTCCCTCATCCTTGCGCATGCGGCGCTTGTAACCGCGCAACGCGATGCCCCGCCAATCTTGCTGTTGGATGAGGTCGCGGCGCACCTTGATCCGTCAAGACGCGCTGCGTTATTTGGGTTGTTGGCAGATACGAAGGCGCAAGTCTGGATGACCGGTACTGAACCCGAATTGTTTAAGGATATTGGGCCGTCCGCCCAGTTATTGCCAATCGGCCAGATTTAGAATGCTCCCCTGATCGCAGGGGAGCATTCATTTAGCCGGCTTTGCTGGACTTTTTCGCAGCACTCTTCCTTGGCGGCTTGGGCTTGGCAGACTTAGGCGGCGCGGGTGTTACTTCAAATGCGGGCTGGTCGTCTTTAATGCGTACAGCAACTTCGCCGCCATGAATCAGTTTGCCAAACAATAGCTCTTCGGCAAGCGGCTGTTTGATCTTTTCCTGGATAAGACGCCCCATTGGCCGCGCGCCGTATAGCTTGTCATAGCCACGCTCGGTCAACCAGGCCCGTGCTTCATCATCAAGCTTGATATGCACATTTTGGTCGGCAAGCTGCAGCTCCAACTGCAGGATGAACTTGTCGACAACGCGCGCGACGACTTCGGTCGGCAGATAGCTGAATGGCACCGTTGCATCGAGGCGATTGCGGAATTCCGGCGCAAACATTTTCTTCACGGCCTCATCGCCAGCATCTTCTTTGCTGATATTATTGCCGAAACCGATACCTTCTTTTGCCATGTCGCTGGCGCCCGCGTTGGTTGTCATGATCAAAATAACGTTACGGAAGTCAACGGTCTTGCCGTGATGGTCGGTCAGCCGGCCATTGTCCATCACTTGCAACAGGATGTTAAACAGGTCGGGATGGGCCTTTTCGATTTCGTCGAGCAACAGCACGCTATGCGGGCTTTGATCGACGGCATCTGTCAGCAGTCCGCCCTGATCAAAGCCGACATATCCGGGAGGGGCGCCAATCAGACGGCTGACGCTGTGGCGTTCCATATATTCCGACATGTCAAACCGCTTGAGCGGAATACCAAGGATAGAAGCCAATTGCCGCGCGACCTCAGTTTTGCCAACGCCGGTCGGGCCACTGAACAAATAGCTGCCGATTGGCTTTTCGGTATCGCGCAGGCCAGCACGGCTGAGCTTGATGGCGCTCGCCAATACTTCAATCGCCTTATCTTGCCCGAACACCACGCGCTTGAGATCCGCCTCAAGCGTGCCAAGTGCAGTCTTGTCATCGGTCGAAACCTGCTTTGGCGGGATGCGGGCAATCGTTGCGATAACGGCTTCGATTTCGCGCGCTGTGATCAGTTTGCGGCGCTTTGATGGGGCAACAAGCATCTGCATGGCACCAACTTCGTCAATGACGTCAATGGCCTTGTCTGGCTGCTTACGGTCATTGATGTAGCGTGAGGACAACTCCACTGCGGCCTTGATGGCATCTGGGGTGTATTTAACTTTGTGATGCTCTTCAAACGCAGTGCGCAAGCCCGCAAGGATTTTGATCGTATCCTCAATGCTTGGCTCGTTGACGTCAATCTTCTGGAACCGGCGCAGCAATGCGCGGTCTTTTTCGAAATGGTTGCGGAATTCCTTGTAAGTTGTCGAACCGATGCAACGGATGGTCCCGCCTGACAACGCCGGCTTGAGCAAGTTCGATGCGTCCATTGCCCCGCCGCTTGTTGCGCCCGCGCCGATGACCGTATGGATTTCGTCGATGAACAGGATTGCATCCGGAAGCTTTTCCAGTTCGGAGACAACCGCCTTTAAGCGCTCTTCAAAGTCACCGCGATACCGCGTTCCAGCCAGCAACGCGCCCATGTCGAGCGAATAAATCACGGCTGGTAACAGAACCTCAGGCACCTGATTTTCCACAATGCGTCGGGCCAGGCCCTCTGCAATGGCTGTCTTCCCAACG
>JBILLO010000024.1:0-17763 GCA_044376035.1 Sphingorhabdus sp. | reverse complement strand
GACAAGGCAATTGGCGGGGACGCCGAAAGCTACGACGAAATGCGGTATGAAGGCTATGGCCCCGGTGGTGTGTCCATCATCGTTGAAGCATTGACCGACAACCGCAACCGCACCGCGACCAATGTGCGCACCGCCTTCAGCAAAAATGGCGGTAATCTTGGCGCGTCGGGCGCAGTGAGCCACGGGTTCGACCGTATGGGCCTGATCACCTATCCCACCAGCGCGGGTGATGCCGACAGCGTATTTGAAGCGGCATTGGAAGCGGGCGCCGAAGATGTGGAATCGAGCGAAGACGAACACAGCATCTGGACCAGCATGGACGCGCTGCACGAAGTGGCCAAAGCACTTGAAGCCACGCTTGGCGCTGCGGAAAGCGCAAAGCTTGCATGGAAACCACAGCTTTTGGTCGAAGTTGACGAAGCCAATGCCGCAACCCTGCTCAAGATGATTGATGCGTTGGAAGACGATGACGACGTCCAGACCGTCTGGGGCAATTACGACGTGTCGGATGAGGTCATGGCGAAATTGGGATGATCATATTGTCATGATAATATTGTCATGATCATATTGGGACTTGACCCCGGCCTTGGAACAACAGGCTGGGGCGTTATCCGTAAGGAAGGCAATCGTCTTTCCCATATCGACAATGGCGAGATTGTAACTGACGCCAAGCTGCCATTGGCCAACCGCCTCGTCCTGCTCGACGAAAAACTCAGCGCGGTGCTGGACCATTTTCGCCCTGATTATGCCGCGGTCGAAGAGGTGTTCGTCAACAAAAACCCGCAATCGACGCTAAAGCTTGGCCAAGCGCGCGGCGTGGTACTGTTGGGTGCGGCGCGCAACCGCACGCCCGTGACCGAATATGCCACGCGGCTCGTCAAAAAATCCGTCGTCGGCACTGGCAAAGCGGAAAAGGAGCAAGTTCAAGCCATGCTGCGCATCCTGTTGCCGGGCTTGAAGCTCGCCGGACCAGACGCTGCTGATGCGTTGGCGGTCGCCATCACCCACGCGCACCATATCCGGGGTTGATGGGTTCACGCAGAGGCGCAGAGAACGCGGAGTATCTGGGCCATGAAGTTACATATTTTAATCTCTGCGTCCTCTGCGTCCTCTGCGTGAAAAAATCCTGTCCTGTTCCCGCGATGTTCTCTTTTACTTGCCGATTTGAAATCGAACGGCTAACCCACAAACATGATTGCAAAGCTGTATGGCCGCATTGATGAAACCGGCGTTGACCATCTGGTGATTGACGTCAACGGCGTCGGCTATCTGGTGCAGGCCAGCGCACGAACGCTATCGGCCTTGGGCAAGACCGACGATTTCGCGACCGTCTTTACCGAAATGCAGGTGTCGGAAAACGACATGCGCCTCATTGGCTTTGCCACTCGCGAAGAACGCGACTGGTTCCGATTGCTAACGGGCGTACAGGGCGTCGGCGGCAAGGTTGGCCTCGCCATATTGTCCGCAATAGAACCGCAGGACTTGGCCCTCGCAATTGGCAGCGGCGACGCGGCGATGGTCGCGCGCGCCAATGGTGTCGGCCCAAAATTGGCCAGCCGAATCGTCAATGAATTGAAGGACAAGGTCGGCGCTTTAGCGGGCATCGGCAGCGGCGCAAAACTGATGGCGACGGGGGCCGCGAACGGCAACCACGCGCAGGACGCCATGTCCGCACTCGGCAATTTGGGCTTCAAACCCGGCGAAGCAGGCAGCGCCGTCGCGCAAGCAGTTGAGGAGCTTGGCCCCGATGCGACCTTGGATGCGCTCGTGCGGCTCGCGTTGAAACGGGCTTCGCGGTGATATCCTCCCCCGCCGCCCAAAACCGTCACCCTGAAATTGTTTCACCTTCGGTGACTGTCGTTCCAGGGTCCATCGGGCGGCTACCGCTGCGCTATCGGTGGCATTCCCAACCCGACAGCCAAATCCACCCAGTGCGGATTTTCGGCATTAATCAGATTAATTTTCCACGCCCGATGCCAATTCTTCAACTGCTTCTCCCGCGCAATCGCGGCCTCCATCGTACCAAAAACCTCAAAATGCACCAATCGGTACATTGCATATTTGGAAGCATGTCCCGGCGTCACACCGCCCCGATGTTGCGACGGGCGTTTGAGCAGGTCAGACGTTACGCCGATATAAAGCGAACCATAATGCTTGCTTGCAAGTATATATACGCACGGGGTTTTTTGGTCTCTCACGCGCTGGATACTGCCGCAAAATGGACCCTGAAACAAGTTCAGGGTGACGTAAATTATTATCAGGTTGACGTAAATTTTGGCAAAATGTTCCGCATGAATGCACACCTCCACACCGTCACCCTGAACTTGTTTCAGGGTCCATCGGGCAATTACAAACTCGGGTTCGCGTGGTGACCCGCACTGCCACTTGCCGCTGCGGCCAGCTTTCGATTACGTGCACGGGGGAGCCGGTCCGCGTTTCGGTCTGCCACTGCCTAAAATGCCAGCAGCGGTCAGGCAGCTCCTTTACGGCGCAGGCGCGATTCCCAGATTCGGCGGTTGCCATTAATGGCGCTTCACAGATTTATAAACATGCGGGCGATAGTGGTGCAGTCGGCGTGTTCCATTTTTGCCCCAATTGCGGCGCAACCGTATATTATAAAGCGGGACCATTTCCCGACCTAACCGCTGTTGCCATTGGCGCATTTGCCGATCCAGCATTTCCCGCACCGTCTGTTTCGATTTACGAAAACCGTAAGCATGGCTGGGTGAAAATTGTGGGCGAAGAGATAGAACATGACTGACGAAGACCGCCTCACCACCCCCGACAAACGGCCAGAAGATATTGACGCCGCACTTCGGCCCAAAACGCTTGCCGAGTTTATCGGGCAGGCGGCAGCGCGGGATAATTTGCGGGTGTTTATTGAGGCGGCGAAGGGGCGGGGGCAGCCATTGGACCATGTGCTGTTCTTTGGCCCGCCGGGTCTTGGCAAGACCACGCTGGCGCAGATTGTAGCCAAGGAAATGGGCGTGGGTTTTCGCGCCACGTCCGGACCTGTCATCGCCAAATCGGGCGACTTGGCCGCGTTGCTGACCAATTTGGAAGATGGCGACGTCTTGTTCATTGACGAGATCCACCGCCTAAGCCCCGTGGTTGAGGAAATCCTCTACCCGGCGATGGAGGACCGTGCGCTCGATATCATGATTGGCGAAGGGCCATCGGCGCGCTCGGTGCGGATTGACTTGCCGGCGTTTACGCTTGTCGGCGCGACCACGCGGCAAGGTTTGCTGACGACACCATTGCGGGACCGCTTTGGTATTCCGGTGCGGTTGAATTTCTATACCCATGCCGAGCTGGAGCTGGTCGTCACCCGCGCTGCGCGATTGCTGGACCTTGGCATTGCCCCCGATGGCGCGAACGAGATTGCCAAGCGGGCGCGCGGAACACCGCGTATCGCCGGGCGGTTGCTGCGCCGTGTGCGCGATTTTGCCAATGTGGCAGGCGAGCCGGTAGTCACCGCCAAAATCGCCGACAATGCGCTCAACCGGTTGGAGGTCGATGCACTTGGCCTTGATGCGATGGACCGACGTTATCTGTATATGATCGCTGACATTTACCGTGGCGGGCCAGTGGGCGTTGAGGCGCTGGCCGCTGGCCTGTCCGAACCGCGCGACACCATTGAGGATGTGGTCGAACCTTATTTGCTGCAATTGGGCCTGATCGCGCGCACCGCGCGTGGCCGCTGCCTCAATGCGCCGGGGTGGAAACATCTTGGCCTTAACCCGCCAGCCGGGTCACAGGATGGATTGTTTGACACATAAGACGTGCGGAGTCCCTCAAGCGACCAATCGCACGTCCACTTGCTAAAACCCCTTCCCGCCGGACTCTACAACGGTTAAGCAAAAAGCGCAATGTCCATGCCTCAACCCTATCAAGGCCATTTTGACGGCACGCGGCACCTGTTTGCCGTGCGCGTCTATTTCGAAGACACCGATTTTTCCGGCATGGTCTATCATGCGCGCTATCTGCATTTCATGGAGCGGGCGCGTTCGGATATGCTAGCCTGCGTCGGCATTGATCAGCGCAGCGTACATGCAGAAGGTCAGGGCGCGTATGCCGTGACCGAAATGCACATCAAATATCGCCGTGCTGCGCATTTTGACGATGCGTTGGTGGTCATCAGCACAGTTGAGGCCGTCCGCGCGGCCAGTTGCGACATTCATCAAACCGTCATGCGTGGCGACGAAATACTTACCGAGGCGCGGGTGACCGCCGCCTTTGTTTCACCCGACGGCAAGGCCCGCCGACAACCTGCGATTTGGGTTGCCGCGTTCCAGCCGATACTTCAACGCCCCGCAGAATAGGAAATTCATGAGCCTGCTTATCGCGACCCAAAATATGGGCTTTTCACCCGTTGATTTGTTTATGGACGCCGACTTGGTGGTCAAATCGGTCATTGTCGGCTTGGCGCTGTCCAGCATCTGGGTGTGGACGATCATCATCAGCTTCACGATCAAGATGTCTGGCATCAACCGGAAAAGCGGCGCGTTTGAGCGTGAGTTTTGGGGCAGCGCGGATATTGCCGCTTTTTCCAAGGCACATGCCAAAAACGACCTGCCAGTGGCGAAGGTCTTTGCTGCGGGGATGACCGAATGGCGGCTGTCAACCAAAGGCAAAAGCATTGACCGTGCCGGAACGCGTGAGCGCTTGGCCACGGCGATGGATGCCACAATTGCGGCGGAGACCGACCGCCTTGCCAATCGCCTGAACTTTCTGGCCACCACGGGGTCCGTTGCCCCGTTCATTGGCCTGTTCGGCACGGTATGGGGTATCATGCGCAGCTTTGCCGCGATTGCAGCAGAGCAGAATTCCAGCCTTGCGGTCGTCGCGCCGGGGATTGCGGAGGCGTTATTTGCCACCGCCATTGGGCTGTTCGCCGCCATTCCGGCGGTCATCGCCTATAACCGTTTTTCGCACCGCTTGAACCAATATGAAGCGCGCATGGGGCGGTTTGCGGATGGCTTTCACGGGACATTGAGCCGGGAATTGGAGCTTGAGGTTTAAGCATGGCGATGAACACTTCATCCGGCAGCAGCGGTGGACGCGGGCGACGGCGGGGAAGCCGGCGTGCGCCAATGGCGGATATCAACGTCACGCCCTTTGTCGACGTCATGCTCGTTCTGCTCATCATCTTCATGGTCACCGCGCCCTTGTTGGTAACGGGCGTGCCCGTCGAGTTGCCAGAGAGCCGCGCCAATGCACTGGATCAAAAGGATGAACCCATAGAAATCGCCATTGACCGCGACGGCGTGACTTTCATCGATGGCACGGAGGTTGCGCCCGCCGAGCTTGCCGCAAGGCTTGGCGAAATCGCCGCCACGCAAAGCCAAGACAAGCCGCGCCAGATCATGCTGCGCGGGGATACCGCGATCAGCTATGGCCAAATGATGCGCGTCATGGGCGAACTAAACCGAGCTGGCCTTAACAGTGTGAGTTTAGTCACCACTGGTTCATCAAACGAAAACTAACCAGATGGCGATGGATCGGGCGGAGATATTCGGATTTGGCGCGGCACTTGGCGGCCACGGCCTGTTGCTGGGCGTGTTCGCGCTTGGGCTGATGGCATCTGCAGAAACTGCGCCCAAGCCAGAGTCGATCTCCGTTTCGCTTGTGGGTGAAATCGCCGATGTCTCCACAGCGCCCGATGCGATCCAAGAGGAATCCGCGCCGCCAGCCGCAGGCGAGACCGCGGCCGCCGAACCGCCGCCTGCCCCCTCGCCCGTCATGCAAATCGAAAAACCGCAGACAAAGCCTGTGCCCAAACCCGCCAAAGCAGAAACGGCCCCGTCTGTTGCCAAAGCCGCACCGAAGCCGGTAAAAACCGCCGCTGCCGCTCCGCCCAAAACCACCAAAACCGCGCCAGCCAAGCCCAGCGGCCTCAGCCGCAGCTTTGAAGACAGTATCAACAATATTGGCAAGGCCCCCGGCGCGGGCAAAGCGGTCGGCACGCCAGCCGCCAAAACCGCCATCGAAGTGCGCCGCTCGGTTGGGGTCAGCATCGCTGGCCAAATCCGAAGTCGCGTGCGTGCGTGCGCGCCAACGGGCGTCGACATCAACAAGATCGAGACGTTCGTGACGTTAAGCCTTGAACCAACGGGCAGGTTGGCCTCCGTACGTTTTGACAAGCAAATTGGCCTTAACGACACCAACCAAACACAGGCCGGACCGTTGAAAGATTGCATCTTGCAAGCGGTGCGCGCAGCATCCCCTTATGAAGGGCTTGATCCTGAATATCATGACGTTTGGAAAACCCACAAGCTGCGTTTGCGCGCCACGGGATAAAGGAATGAGATATATGTCACTCTTCGCACTGAACCGGAACCTGGCGTCTTTCCTGCTTTTAATCTTGGGCGCGCAAGCCGCGATTGCGCAAACACCTCCCCCTCCGACGCCTGCAACAGATGAGCCGGAATTAGTCGAATTTGACACCTCCAAAACCCGCTCCATCGCGGTCCCTGCTTTGGTTGCGCCGTCGCCCGCCGACACACCAGCCGGCAATAGCGCTGCGCTGGGTCGCCAGATTGCCGAAGTGATTTCGTCCGACCTGCGCGCATCGGGCGTGTTTGACACGCAAGGGCCAAATGGCCTGCGCATGATTGGCTTAGCTGAAGTTACTGCGCCGCAATTTGGCTATTGGAAAGCGCGTCCGGTGGAGCAACTGGTGCAGGGCTTTGTCCGTGTTGGCGGCGATGGTAATTTGACCGTTGGCTGTTATCTCTACGACGTCGGTTTCGGCAATGAAACCACGCGGCTTGGCTTTAATGTGCCGCCACGCGAATGGCGCAGGGCTGCGCATAAATGCGCCGACGCTATCTATGCCCGGCTCACTGGCGAACTGCCCTTTTTCGATAGCCGCATTGCCTATATTGCCGAAAGCGGTCCCAAGAATAAGCGGATCAAGCGGCTTGCGATTATGGATTCGGACGGCGCAAACCATCGCTTCATCACCAATGGCCAATCGACCGCACTGACGCCGCGATTTTCGCCCAATTATAAATCGATCCTGTATCTGTCCTATGTCGACGGCAACCCGCGTATTTACGTCTATGACATTGATGCCGGGCGTCAGCGCCTGATTACGCAGTCGAATAGCCCGACATTTGCCCCACGTTGGTCCCCCGATGGCCAGACGATACTATATTCAATGGCAGTCTCGGGGAATACCGACGTCTACAAAATTGCGGCGAGCGGCAACGGCACGCCGGTAAAGCTCACCAGCTCGCCCGGCATTGATGTCGGCGGTAGCTTTTCCCCCGATGGCCGCCAGATCGTGTTTGAAAGCGACCGTTCGGGCAGCCAGCAAATCTATGTGATGAACGCCGACGGCAGCAACCAGCGCCGGATCAGCTTTGGCGCGGGCCGTTATGCCACGCCCGAATGGAGCCCGCGCGCGGACTTGATTGCCTTTACGCGCATTGCTGGCGACTTCCGCGTTGGTACGATGCGGCCTGACGGTTCGGGCGAACGGCTGCTGACCAATAGCTGGCAAGACGAGGCACCGACCTGGGCGCCCAATGGCCGCGTCATCCAGTTCTTTCGCACGGCCAAAGGAAGTGGTAAAACAAGTATCTGGCAAGTTGACCTGACCGGTTCCAACGAACGCCAATTGCCCACGCCTGTCGATGGTTCCGACCCGGCATGGGGACCCGTATTGCCCTAATCGCGTTTCACTCTCATATTTATCCCGACCGGATGTCGGGCAAAGCCCAAGGAGAAGACCATGACGAAAAATACGATTAAAATGGCAGCCCTTTTGCTGGCGTCGACCGCACTTATTGCTGGCTGCGGCAAGAAAAAGGTTGATACCTTGCCACCTGCCGCCGAAGGCAGCGATTATGGCCAGACGCCGACGATGGACCCGAATGCGGGCACTGGCCAGATCATGCCCGGCAGTCAGGAAGATTTCCTGCAGCAAGTTGGCCAGTTTGGCGACCGCATCTTGTTTGAAACCGACCGCTTTAACGTTGATGCCGAAGATCAAGCGACACTCCAGCGTCAGGCGCAGTGGTTGGCGCAATATCCGGGCACGCGTATCACTGTCGAAGGGCATGCCGATGAACGCGGCACCCGCGATTATAACCTTGCCTTGGGTGAGCGCCGCGCGAACTCCGCCAAAAATTTCCTCGTTTCCATTGGTGTCGATGCCAGCCGTATTCAGACCGTCAGCTATGGCAAAGAACGGCCATCGGCCGTAGGATCAGACGAGCAAGCTTGGGCGCAAAACCGCCGCGCGGTGACTGTCACCGTTCGATAAAAGTAATCAGCCTATCTGGGATGCGTCGGTTGGCTGTCGTCAGCCGCCGACGCGCTTCCCTTTTTCGTCGCCATTGTCGTTCGCGCAACGCTGGGTTCGCTTTGTCGAACGGGTGATGCAGGCTTGCAGTCTGTCGCTAGGCATGACAGCGTGTCACCCAACAAGAATAAAAGGGGAGCCTTTATATGAAAAATTACATCAAATCCGTCTTGTTGCTGAGCGCGGCGATTCTGCCGACCAGCGCCTTTGCCCAAACGCCAGCCGCTGCGGACGACAAAGCGCCCAAATGGGATGTTGCGGCGCCTCCCGGCTTGACGGTGCGTCAGATCAATATCGACACCGACGAAGGTTCATGGATGAACCTCGACGTCAGCCCCGATGGCAAGACGATTGCGTTCGATCTGCTTGGCGATATTTATACAATTCCCGTAACCGGCGGCATGCCCACACGCATATCCGAAGGCCTGCCATTTGAAACACAGCCGCGCTTTTCACCCGATGGGACGCGCATTGCCTTTACCTCTGACCGAGGTGGCGGCGACAATATCTGGATCATGAACCGCGACGGTTCGGACAAACGGCAATTGAGCAAAGAAGATTTCCGCTTGCTCAATCAACCAAGCTGGAGCCCCGATGGCCGCTTCATTGCCGCCAAGAAGCATTTCACCACGGGTCGTTCGCTTGGAACGGGCGAAGTGTGGCTTTACCATGTTTCCGGCGGCGCTGGCGTCTTGTTGATCAAGCGGCCTAATGAGCAGCACCAGAAGGAATTGGGCGAGCCTATCTTTGCGCCCGATGGCAAGCATATTTATTACACGCGTAACATCACGCCTGGCCCCATTTTCCAATATGCGCAGGATTCCAACGGCCAGATTTTCGATATTGAAAGCTATGACATCGAAACCGGAAATACCGAAACTGCGGTATCAGGCGTTGGCGGATCGGTCCGCCCAACCCCTTCGCCCGACGGCCAAAAAATTGCCTTTGTCCGCCGCGAACGGACTCAGTCCAAATTATATGTGAAGGATTTAAGCACAGGCGAAGAGCGCAAAATTTACGATGCGCTGGATCAAGATGTGCAGGAAACCTGGGCCGTGACGGGCGTCTATCCCAACATGGATTGGTCGCCCGACAGCAAGACCATCTATTTCTGGGCAGGCGGCAAAATCCGCAAGGTTGATTGGCAAAGCGGCGCGTCAAGCGTCATCCCGTTCCGCATTTCGGATACGCGCGATATGATTGACCCGCCACGCCCGGCTATAGACGTCGCGCCCGCCAGCTTTGAAACCAAAATGCCGCGCGGCCCTGTAACTTCGCCAGATGGCCGGACAGTGCTGTTCGAAACCATGGGCAAATTATGGCTAAAGTCCGCATCCGGTGGCACGGCACGACGCCTGACCGCGTCCGATACGGGTATGGAGGCCTATCCCACCTGGTCGCGCGACGGCAAAAGCATCGCATATGTCCATTGGACCGATAAGGGCCTTGGTAACATCCACACCATAAACGCAAGCGGTGGCACGCCCAAAAAGGCAACGGCGCAGCCGGGCCATTATGCCCGCCCGCGTTTCTCGCCCGATGGCAAGACGATCGTTTTTGAAAAGCAGGAAGGCGGCGGACTGACGTCGCCATTGCGTTCGGACCAGTCTGGCATTTACCGGATGCCCGCGATGGGCGGAGCGGCGACACGCGTCACCTCGTTGGGAACCACACCGCATTTCGGTGCGTCCAACGACCGGATGTTTTACACAGAGTCTGGCGCGAACAAGCGCATGCTCGTCAGCGTGGATATGAACGGCGAAGCCAAGCGCACCCATGCCAGCGGCGAGCTAACCACGATTTACGAAGTGTCGCCCGATGGCAATAACTTTGCCTTCCGCCAAAATTACGAAGCCTTTGTCATGCCGTTGATGCCGGGCACGCAGGACGTGACCGCTTCGTCATCCGGCAGCGCGCTTCCCGTCATAAAGGTCAGCAACGGCGGCGCGGATTATATGCATTGGAGCCGCAATGGCGACGCCCTGCATTGGGCAATTGGGCCAACGCTTTACACAGCGCAGACCAATGCTTTCTATTCCAATGGTCCGCTGGCCAAGGATGCCAAGCCCGTCAAATTTGCCCCACCCAAGCAAGGCGTTTCGCTGTCCATGCCCGCTACCTCCGACCGCCCAACTGGCGTTGTCGCCTTCACTGGCGCGCGCGTTGTGACTATGGCGGACAAGAGCGGCGGGATCATCGACAATGCCGTGATTCTGGTCGAGAATGACCGGATTAAGGCCGTTGGCAAAATGGGCGACGTTGCCATTCCTGCGGGCGCAAAGACCGTTGATGTCGCTGGCAAGACGATCATCCCCGGCCTTGTCGATGCACATGCCCATGGCCCTTATGGCGTGGACGAAATGACCCCGCAGCAAAATTGGGTGAACATGCTCAACCTCGCAATGGGCATTACCACGCGCCATGACCCGTCGAGCAGCGCCGCCACCGTGTTCCCGGCGTTGGAGATGCAGCGGGCTGGCCTGTTGCTAGGGCCACGGTCCTTTTCAACAGGCGAAATCGTTTATGGTGCCAAGTCTGCGGACGTCTATGCCGAAATCAATGGCCTCGATGATGCGCTGGCGCATGTCCGGCGGTTGAAAGCGCAAGGCGCGCACAGCGTCAAAAACTACAACCAGCCGCGCCGGGAGCAGCGTCAGCAAGTGGTGGCCGCCGCGCTGCAGGAGAATATGCGTTCAGTGGCCGAAGGGGGTTCGCTGTTCGGTATGGACATGAACCTGATCGCCGATGGCAACACCACCGTTGAACATAATATCCCGCTCGACATCTTTTATGATGACGTGCTGCAATTCTTCTCCAAGTCGAAGGTGGGTTATACGCCCACGCTTGTGGTGACCTATGGCGGGCCAGCGGGCGACCCCTATTGGCGGTCACACACCGATGTGTTCCGGCACCCGTTGATGGCGAAGCATTATCCACCGACTGAGCTTGCGGCCAACAATGCCCGCCGCGAAATTGCGCCGGAAGAGGATTATGTCGACGACAACAGCGCGCGTGAGGCACATAAGCTTGCCAAGCTTGGCGTCCCTGTCTCCATCGGTGCGCATGGCCAAGAAGCCGGCATCGCCGCGCATTGGGAGCTTTGGTCCTTCGTCCGTGGCGGCATGTCACCTATTGAGGCGCTCGCCGCTGGCACGATCGAGTCCGCACGTTCGCTGGGGTATGACAAGGATGTGGGTTCCATCACCGCAGGCAAGCTTGCTGATCTCGTCATCCTCGATGCTGACCCAAGCGTTGATATCCGCAATTCGGACAAGGTCGCAAAGGTCATGATCGGTGGCCGTCTATATGACGCAGCCACGTTGAATGAAGAAGTCACCGGAACGCGCAAGCGCATGCCTTATTATTGGGAATAAGGTTCGTCCGACGCGCATTATTTTCTGGCCCGGGGGCATAATCCCGGGCTGGAAAATGGTGCAAACATCGCGTCTGCACATGTGACGATAGGCCAAATCATTTCAGGAGAAAAAGCGGACTCCACATTGTTGAAAAATGCAGTATAGAACAAAGCATGAACATAAAGGCGATTCTACCAACAGCGACTTTTCCTTCTGTGCATAGTGCATGGAAGCAATATCAGCCGAATGCGTCGCCCCCCTTATTGCCCATCGGCGCGCCTGATGTCGACCGCAGGTTACACGGTGGAATCGTACAGGCCGGGCTGCATGAATTTTTTGGCGGGGCAGAGGCCAATTCTTATGCCGCCGCCGCATTTGCGCTGTTGCTGGCATGGCGGTTGCCCGACAGCGACGCGGGCATATTCTGGATAACCGGCGACAAGGAACGCCAGACATCGGGTCGGCTATACCCGCTTGGGCTATCGGCCATGGGCGGCAACCCATCGCGGATATTGCTGGTCCAGACGGCGGATTTGCGCGACGCCCTGCGCGCAGCAGCCGATGCCATCCGGTCAAAGGCGGCGTGCGCGGTCATATTGGAAACGCATGGCAATGCGCGCTTGGTTGACCTGACATCGACACGGCGTTTGGCGCTCGCGGCGGCGGAAAGTGGCGTATTGGCCTTGCTGGTGCGCGGCGATGCTGTGCCAATGCCAAGTGCGGCCAGCACACGCTGGCAGATATGTTCTGCCCCGTCGATACCGTTGCCCGGCAATGCGCCCGGCCTTCCAACCTTTGACATCAGCCTTCTGCGCCATCGCGGTGGCACAGCATCTTTTGCGGCACGAGTGACCTGGGATCATGCAACACGAAGCTTTTTTGACACGCCGCTATCTGGCGGTCTTTCTGCCCCTATTACCGACACAGAGGCTGATCCGCAGCAAAGGTTCCGCGCCTGACACGCCCTTTGCGATGGTCGAAAAGCAACGCGGGGCGATGCGGTTGACGGCCTGCGATGCAGCGGCGCTTGCGCTGGGTTTAAGCGCGGGCATGGCACTGGCCGATGCCCGCGCCCGCGTGCCTGACCTTGCGGTATTTGACCATGATCCAGCGGCGGACATCGCATTGCTTGGCTGGCTGGCGGACGGGTGCGAACGGTATAGTCCGGCCTGCATGATTGACCCACCGCAAGGGCTGTTGATCGATATTACTGGCTGCACCTACCACTTTGGCGAGGATGAAGCGCGCTTGGCCAAGGACCTGAAGCAACGCCTGCGCCGCCATGGTCTTACGAGCCGGATTGCCTTAGGCGCGACCCCAGACAGCGCACGGGCCAAGGCACTTTATGCCACATCCGCCATGCACGCTTTGCCCGTCGAGGCATTGGACGCAGGCGACAAGGTGCATCAGGCACTGCGCCGTGCTGGCCTGAAGACATTGAAGGACTTGGCCTGCCGCCCGCGCAAGCCCTTTGCCGCCCGCTTTGGCAAGGCGACTGTCGTCAAACTGGCGCGGCTATTGGAGGAAGAGGATGCGCGCATCACCCCGCGCCGCCATGTGCCTGCCATCACCGTCACGCAAAATTTCGCTGAACCCATATCGCGCACCCATGACGTTCTTGATACCATCGCGGCGCTGACTCACCAAGCCGCTGCGCAGTTGAATGACCGCAGCCAAGGTGGTCGCCGGTTTGAGGTCAGCCTGTTCCGAAGCGATGGCCATGTTGCGCGGCTCGCCGTCGACACAGGCACACCGACGCGGGACTCTGCTTTGTTGATGCGATTGATCCGTGAACGGATTGACACGCTGTCGGACCCGCTTGACCCCGGTTTTGGCTATGACCGCATGCAACTCAGCGTGCCGACGGCGGATATCTTGCTGCCATCGCAGGCGGGGTTGGAAGCGAAGGTCGACCGGTCCGCGCAAACCGCCGCATTGATTGACCGGTTAAGCGTTCGGCTGGGCAGCGACCGCGTGCGCTATTTTGCAGAACGCAACAGCCATATCCCCGAACGCGCCGTCGTCGAATGCGCCGCGCAATCGGGCCAGCCGCAAAAGGATTGGCCGCAAGCGACTGAGGCCGAACCACCCATGCGCCCCTTTCGCCTGTTTGAAACACCGCAACGCGTGGAATCGCTGGCCTCTATCCCCGATGGCCCGCCGCGCCAGTTTCGTTGGCGCAAAAACCTGCATCATATCGTCGCGTATGAAGGCCCCGAACGCATTGCCGCCGAATGGTGGCGGCGCAAGGCGGGACATGAAACGGGCAAAGGCGGCCCAACGCGCGATTATTACCGTGTGGAGGACAGCGAGGGGCGGCGTTTCTGGCTGTTCCGCCATGGCCTATATTCCGAAACCGATGCGCCGATCTGGTATCTGCACGGGTTGTTCGCATGACTCAGTGCTTTGTCTATGCAGAGCTGGTCGCGGCGACCAATTATTCTTTCCTGCGCGGGGCGTCGCATCCCGCCGATATGGTGTTGCAGGCCGCCGCACTTGGCTTGAACGCCATTGGTATAGCTGACCGGAACAGCGTGGCGGGCGTCGTCCGCGCGTGGGTCGCGGTCAAAAAGGCGAAGGCCGAAAATACGCTTCCACACAGCTTCCGGCTGGTCACGGGCAGCCGCTTGGTCTTTGCCGATGGCACGCCCGACATTGTTGCCTATCCTGCAAACCGCAAAGGATGGGGGCGACTGACCCGATTGCTAACGGTCGGCAATATGCGTTCCAACAAGGGCGGGTGCATATTGCGCTTCGATGATCTGGCCGGATATTTGGAGGATTTGCTGCTCATCATATTGCCGCAGTCGACCGCCGAAGAAACCAACCCGCATAAAAAGCCCGTCGCATATAGCCATGCCGATGGCGATGAGAAGCTTCGGTTGGTTGAAGCCACACCCGCCGATTTGGACGCGGTAATGCGCCGCCTGAAAAAGCTTGCACCGGACAGGGTCTGGCTTGGCATAATGATGCATGGACGGGGCAAGGACTGGCGCAGGCTTGAGGAACAGCGCGCCTTGGCCCGGCAATGCGGGGTGCCGATCCTTGCAGTCAATGACGCGCTCTATGCCGATAGCGCCGCACGGCCGCTGCATGATGTGCTGACCGCGATTCGCTTGGGCGTGTCGGTGGATCAGGCTGGAGCTCGGCTGGAGGTCAATGCCGAACGCTATTTGAAGTCGCCCGCTGACATGACGCGGCTGTTCGCACATGCGCCCGAAGCGATTGCGGAGACTCAGAAGCTGCTCCACCAGATCACATTTGACCTAAGCCAGTTGAAATATGAATATCCCAATGAGCCTGTGCCGGACGGGTGGGAACCGCACGATTGGCTGGAACATCTGGTGCGCAGCGAAGCCGAACGGCGGCACCCCAATGGCCTCCCCCCCAAATGGGTCCGCGCGCTGGATGAAGAATTCAATTTGGTGCGCCAGAAAAATTATGCCTGCTATTTCCTGACGGTCCATGACATCGTCCAGTTCGCGCGGACGCAGGACCCGCCGATCCTGTGTCAGGGTCGTGGCTCCGCCGCCAACTCAGTGATTTGCTACTTATTGGGCATCACATCGGTTGACCCTGTGGCCAATAATCTTTTGTTCTCGCGCTTTCTATCCGAAGAACGTGACGAACCACCTGATATCGACGTCGATTTCGAACATGAACGGCGCGAGGAGGTGATGCAATATGTCTATCGCCGGTTTAAGCGGCACCGCGCGGGCATTGCCGCCACGGTCATCCATTATCGCCCGCGCAGCACCGTGCGTGAGGTGGGTAAGGCCATTGGCCTTACCGAAGATGTCACCGCGCGGTTGGCGGGCACGGTCTGGGGCAGCTTTGGCCGGGCCCTGCCTGAGGCGCGCTTGATTGAGGCCGGGTTTGATCCCGACAACCCGCATATCGCCCGGCTCCATGCCTTTGTCGGCCAATTGCTCGATTTCCCGCGCCATTTGTCGCAGCATGTCGGCGGCTATGTCCTCACCGAAAACCGGCTGGATGAAACCGTGCCGATCCACAATGGCGCGATGGCGGACCGGACCTTCATTGAATGGGACAAGGACGATATCGACGCGCTTAACCTGTTGAAGGTCGATATCTTGGCATTGGGTATGCTGACCTGCATCCGCAAAAGTTTCGAAATGTTGCGGCAGACAAATAGCGGGGATTATAGCTTGGACAGCGTTCCAGCCGAAGACCCAGCGGTCTATGCCATGCTGCAAAAGGGCGACAGTATCGGCACATTTCAGGTCGAAAGCCGCGCGCAAATCAACATGCTGCCGCGGCTGAAGCCCAAGGAATTTTACGACCTTGTCATCCAGATCGCAATTGTCCGCCCCGGGCCGATTGAGGGCGACATGGTCCACCCTTATTTGCGGCGGCGCAACGGGGAGGAGAAGGTCGAATATCCCTCCCCCGCCCCCCCGCATGACCCCAAAGAGCTGCACGATATTTTGTACCGCACAAATGGTGTGCCGTTGTTTCAGGAACAGGCGATGAAACTGGCGATGGTTGCAGCCGCGTTTACGCCGGATGAGGCCAATGGCCTGCGCCGCGCAATGGCGACCTTCCGCAATTCGGGTACCATGCCGCAATATAAGGACAAGATGATCAACGGCATGGTGCAGCGCGGATATCAGCAGGATTTTGCCGAGCGCTGTTACAAACAGATTGAGGGCTTTGGCAGCTATGGCTTTCCCGAAAGCCATGCGCAGGCCTTTGCCCATCTGGTCTATGTCTCATCCTGGTTGAAATGCCATCATCCCGCGATTTTTACCGCCGCCTTGCTCAATTCGCAGCCAATGGGTTTTTACGCGCCAGCGCAGCTTGTGCAGGATGCGCGGCGGCACAAGGTCGATGTCCGCGCCATTGATGTGAATTTCAGCAATTGGGACAATAGCATCGAGGCCGGTGCCTTGCGGCTTGGTTTGCGGCAAATTGGTGGATTCCATAAGGATTGGGCCTTGGCCATTGAATCCGCGCGGCCCTTTGCTTCGTTGGAGGCGCTGGCACGCAAGGCAAAGTTACCACCGCGTGCTTTGCACTTGCTGGCGGATGCCGATGCCTTGCGCTCGCTTGGCCTTGACCGGCGTGCGGCTGGGTGGGAGGCGCGGCGGACGCCATCGGATGAACTGCCCTTGTTTGCAGCGGCAGATGCGCGGGAATTGGCGCAGGAGCCGGAAATCGCCTTGCCCATCATGCCCGCCAGTGAACATGTCGCCGCCGATTATCAGATGACGCGAATGTCGCTGAAGGGGCACCCGATGGCGTTCTTACGCGACCTGTTTGCTGCAGAGGGCATATTGACTTGCGCGCAGACCGATGCGGCAAAGCATGGCACGCGCGTTAAAACCGCTGGTGTTGTCCTGACGCGGCAAAGGCCAGGCAAAGGCAATGCCATTTTCATCACGATTGAGGATGAAACCGGCGTCACCAACGCGTTACTGTGGTCGCGCCTGTTCGAACGGCAACGCCGCGCCGTCATGGCGTCACGGTTGATGGTGATTGAAGGTGAGGTGCAGCGCAGCAAGGAAGGCGTAGTGCATCTTATGGCGACGACCATCATCGACCGCTCACACGAGCTTGAACGCCTGTCGCATGACCATGATGCCAATGTGCCGCTCAGCCGGTCGGACGAATTTGCCCAGCCTGTCTATCCGCGCCACGGCCATCCGCGCGATGTCCGCCTTTTGCTCAAGTCACGCGATTTTCATTAAATCTTAGGGTCAGGACCACTTAAATCCACCTTCGTGGTTTGAGGCCATTTTGTTCAGTGCAAGGCGGTGAGCGCCGGACTTAGTGGTTCTAAGTCCAAGCTTGCCAACGTGGCAATGGACAAAATGGGTCAAATCCGAAGGACGCCAAAATGGCTTCGATCTCAAAGCAAAATGCCCTTGCAGGCAGAATGACTGCCTGCGGCGGACATTTTCCTTCAATATCTTTGCCATTTTGACGCCGCGAAGGTGGATTTAATAGGTCCTGACCCTAGGCCGCGTCCTTGGCGGCGCGGCGTGTGGCGAGTTCCTCAACCGACGCAGCGCGCATGAACGGGTTGGTTGCACGTTCCAGCGCAATCGTCGTTGGCACCGTCGCCTCACCCCG
>JBILLO010000023.1:0-17803 GCA_044376035.1 Sphingorhabdus sp. | reverse complement strand
AAATATGGCATGGTCCAATTATCGACGGGCGACATCCTTCGTGCGGCGGTTAAGGCTGGTTCGGATGTCGGTAAAATGGCGGATGAAATCATGAAGGCCGGGAAATTATTTCCCGATGAATTGATGGCGGAAATCCTTGGCGAACATATGGACGCCATTCCCGCCGATAAGGGCCTCATCTTCGACGGATATCCGCGCACTGCGCCTCAAGTTGCGTTGTTGGATGTTTTGCTTTCGGCGCGTAGCCGGACGCTTGATCATGTTGTCGAACTCGTCGTTGACGAAGACGCTCTGGTTGCGCGCGTGGTTGGCCGCTACACCTGCGCGAATTGTGGCGATGGCTATCATGACGTGTTCAAGCAACCAGTCGTTGCGGACACCTGCGACAAATGCGGTGCGCATGAATTCAAGCGCCGTCCGGATGACAATGAGGAAACAGTGCGGACCCGCATGGCGGAATATCGCGCAAAGACCGAACCCATTTTGCCTCTGTACGATGCGCGCGGTCTCGTCAGCCGGGTTGATGGCATGGCATCGATTGAGGACGTGACCGACGCCATCGACGCTATTATCGGCTGACCCCCGTGATCTCTGTGTAAGCAGGGGCCTCGGACGTTCACGCAGTACAGTCGGAATTGACAATTCCGCCCAAAATGAACGGCGCTTTTATTTCCGTGAAATCGGGGCTAGACCTTTCACATGAAAAGCGTCCTCTTTCCTGCCGCCCTTCTTGCGGCACTGTCTTCTCCAGCCTTCGCTGAAGTCAAAGCTGCGTCAGGTACAGGCTTCAACTCGGTTCATATTGCGACCGTGAACGCCACACCGGACGAAATCTGGAAACGCCTCCTTTCACCGAAGGACTATTGGAACAAGGCGCATAGCTGGTCGGGTTCAAGCGCAGGTTTTTATATTGATGCGCAGGCCAATGGTTGTTTTTGCGAACTGTTTCAGGAGGCCGACGAAAATGGCAAGCTGAAGACCGTCGGTAGCGTAGAGCATATGCGTGTTATATTTGTGCAGCCGGGCAGAGTATTGCGCATGCAAGGTGCGCTCGGTCCGCTGCAGTCAGAGGCCGTGATTGGCACGCTAACCGTTGCTATGGAGCGTGCTAAGGACAATGCGACCACGCGCGTGAGCTTCTCCTATGTAGTGGGTGGTTATATGCGCTACAAAGTATCGGAGATCGCACCTGCTGTTGATAAGGTGCTTGGCGAGCAGTTTGAAAATATGCTGTCGGCCTTTGCGCCTGTGGTGACAGAAATACCCAAATTGGATAGCTTCAAGCTTGATATCGAGACGATTGAGGAAGCAGCCTCTAACGAAGCGTCTGAAGTCAGCACTGCGAAGCCTGACGAAGTTGTCTCCGCCAGTGAGTCGCCTCGAATGGAGCTAAGTTAATTGCGGACGGGGGAACGCAGCCCGAAATCCAGCAATAAAGTCGAAATAGGCTGGTGCGAGATGGTTGATGTGCCAAGTCTTGGCCTGTCACAAGTCCATGCCAAAATGGACACCGGTGCTGCGACATCTTCCATTCACGCAACGCGGATCAAGCCCATTTCGCGCGACGGCAAACCTTATGTCGAATTCTGGTTCCGGCTGAATTCGGGTGAAAAACCCAAGCGTTATGAAGCCCCCGTCATTGACCGCCGCATGGTGCGGTCATCCAACGGTGAACGACAAGACCGTTATGTCATCTCAGCGCAATTTTGTTTTGGTAAGCTATGCTGGAACGGGCAGCTTACCTTAGCGAACCGGCGATCCATGGCCTTTCCTTTGCTAATTGGTCGGCGGGCGTTACGGCGCGGCTTTCTCGTGAACAGCGGGCGACGGTGGGTGTTGGGAAAACCCGCCAATCAAGGAGGCACAGGCAGATGAAAATCGCGATGTTGGCAAGGAACGCCACCCTTTATTCTCACCAACGCCTTGTTGAGGCTGCACAAGCGCGCGGCCACGAGATCGACGTCTTAAACACCTTGCGGGTGACCATGAATATCACCTCACATCGTCCCGAAGCTTATTATCAGGGGGCAAAGCTTGGCAAATATGACGCTGTTATTCCGCGTATCGGTGCGTCCATTACCTTTTATGGCCTTGCCGTTCTGCGCCAGTTCGAGATGATGAATGTGTGGTCGCTGAATGAAAGTGTGGCCATCGGCCGGTCGCGCGACAAATTGCGGTCGTTGCAGATTTTGGCGCGCAAGGGACTTGGTCTGCCTGTGACGGCTTTCGCCCATGACCCGCGCCAGACCGACGAAGTGATCCAGATGGTGGGCGGTGCGCCTGTCGTCATCAAATTGCTTGAGGGCACGCAAGGCATCGGGGTGGTCTTAGGCGAGACCGAGAAATCGGCCCGTTCAGTTATCGAGGCGTTTCGCGGTGCAAATGTTAACATCCTGGTGCAGGAATTTATCAAAGAGGCCAATGCCACTGATATCCGCTGCTTCGTTATTGGGAACAAGGTCGTTGCGTCGATGCAGCGTCAGGGCGCAGAGGGCGATTTCCGGTCGAACCTGCATCGCGGCGGCACGGCTTCATCAATCAAGATTACGCCTGAGGAGCGGTCAACCGCCGTCCGCGCCGCACGCGCAATGGGATTAAATGTCGCTGGCGTTGACATGCTGCGGTCCAATCATGGCCCGGTGATCATGGAAGTGAACAGCTCGCCGGGACTCGAGGGCATTGAAAAAGCCAGCGGTAAGGATATTGCAGGCAAGATCATCGAGTTCATCGAAGAAAACGCCAGCGATGGTAAAACCAAGACCAAAGGCAAGGGGTAGCGCGCCTCTGGCCTTGACAGTTGGCGCGACTCACCGTAAGGCGCGGCTAATTCCGAACCTCTGGTATAGCCAGCAGCGCGTTTATGCGTCCGCTGGTTTTGTGCGTTTCGGGATATCATCAGCGTTGAGATAGGGTTTGTCCTTTCGGGGGCACCTGTGGAGCAGGAGTAAATAAATTGGCACGTATTGCCGGAGTTAACATTCCAACCAACAAGCGCGTGATCATTGCGCTTACCTACATTCACGGTATCGGCCGCACTAAAGCTGTCGAAATCGCGACAAAGCTAGGAATTGATCAGAGCCGTCGTGTGCAGGATCTTTCGGATGCCGAAGTTCTGCAAATCCGCGAAACCATCGATGCGGGCTACACCGTAGAAGGCGATCTTCGTCGCACCACATCGATGAACATCAAACGTTTGATGGATCTCGCCTGCTACCGTGGCCTTCGCCATCGTAAGGGCCTTCCCGTCCGTGGTCAGCGCACGCATACCAATGCGCGCACCCGTAAGGGCAAGTCCAAGGCAATCGCGGGCAAGAAGAAATAAGAACAGTCCTAGGGACTGAATTTTATTTCTCCGCCTGAGGCACATAACGGTTTTTGTAAGATTAGGATTTCAATATGGCACGCGAACCACAGCGCATTAAAAAGCGGGAGCGCAAAAATATCTCGGCAGGCGTCGCGCACGTCAATGCCAGCTTTAACAATACGATGATCACGATCACTGATGCCCAAGGCAACGCGATCAGCTGGTCTTCCGCAGGAACCATGGGTTTCAAGGGCAGCCGCAAGTCGACCCCTTACGCAGCGCAGGTTGCCGCAGAAGATGCCGGCAAGAAAGCTGCGGAACATGGTGTTCGCACGTTGGAAGTCGAAGTGAAGGGACCAGGTTCGGGTCGTGAATCCGCGCTGCGCGCTTTGCAAGCGGTGGGTTTCACCATCACCTCGATTCGCGACGTGACATCGATCCCGCACAATGGCGTTCGTCCTTCCAAGCGTCGGCGCGTCTAAGCATTCGTTTCAGGGGCGGCTGTTCAGTCGTTCCTTCTTTTACCCGCGACCCGGCACGGTGCACCAAACTGCCGGTTTTGCAAAACTCAAGGGGAAATCCATGTCCGTCAATATCAAGAACTGGCAGGAACTGAAAAAGCCCAACGCACTTGAACTCAAGTCAGGTAGCGATGCGAAGCGTAAGGCCGTATTTGTTGCCGAGCCGCTTGAGCGTGGCTTTGGCCTGACGCTCGGTAACGCGCTGCGTCGCGTATTGCTGTCATCGTTGCAGGGCGCAGCGATCACGTCGATTAAAATCGAGAATGTTTTGCACGAATTCTCGTCGCTTGCTGGCGTGCGCGAAGATGTCACGGACATCGTTTTGAATATCAAACAGGTCGCGTTGAAGATGGAAGGCGAAGGCCCTAAGCGTCTTCAGCTTTCGGCTACTGGCCCTGGCGCTGTAACCGCTGGCGATATTGCGGTATCGGGCGACATCCAAGTGATGAACCCTGACCTCGTCATCTGCCATCTTGACGAAGGCGCTACGTTGAACATGGAAATCACGGCCGACAGCGGCAAGGGCTACGTGCCTGCAGTCGCCAACCGTCCGGCAGATGCCCCAATCGGATTGATCCCGGTTGATAGCCTATATTCACCCGTGCGTCAGGTTGCATATAAGGTCGACAACGCCCGCATCGGTCAAGAATTGGACTATGACAAGCTTTCGCTGACCATCGAAACCGATGGCACCGTAACGCCAGAAGACGCCGTGGCTTATGCCGCCCGCATCCTTCAGGACCAGTTGCAAGTGTTCGTGCACTTCGAAGATTCGATGGCCGCATCATCGCCGATGATTGGCATGGCCGCACCATCGGCTTCTTCCGAAGAATCGGATGCGAACCAGCTTAACCGTTACCTTCTCAAGAAGGTCGATGAGTTGGAACTGTCGGTCCGCAGCGCAAACTGCCTGAAGAACGACAACATCATCTACATTGGCGACCTTGTACAAAAGAGCGAAGCCGAAATGTTGCGTACACCTAATTTCGGTCGCAAGTCGCTGAACGAGATTAAGGAAGTATTGTCATCGATGGGCTTGCGCCTGGGCATGGACATTCCCGGTTGGCCGCCAGAGAATATCGAAGAAATGGCTAAGAAGCTCGAACAAGAGCTGCTCGGTTAAAAATATTTGGGCCAAGGCAGTGCCTTGGCCCAACAAACAGGGAAATGGCCGTCCTTAACTGGCCAGGATCGGGGTACCTGATACGGCCCCCCTACGAACGAAGGAAAAAGATATGCGCCATAAAGTTGGCCACCGTAAGCTGCAGCGTACCACGTCGCACCGCACCGCGATGCTTCGCAACATGGCAGCGTCGCTTATCAAGCATGAACAAATCAAGACGACTTTGCCAAAGGCAAAGGAACTGCGCCCCTATATCGAAAAGCTGATAACGCTTGCGAAAAAGGGTGGCCTTTCCAACCGTCGCCTCGCGATGAGCCGTTTGATGGACGACACGCAGTTGGTGAAATTGTTTGACGAGTTGGCAACACGCTATGCCGACCGTAGCGGTGGTTACAGCCGCGTGATCAAGGCTGGCTTCCGTGGTTCGGACGCCGCGCCCATGGGCGTTATTGAACTTGTTGATCGCAATGTCGATGCCAAGGGTCAAGACAGCGGTCCAGTAGAAGTGCTGGACGACGACGCGTAAACGTGTTGCACGTTAGAATTTCAAAAGGGCGGTATCCAAAAGGGTGCCGCCCTTTTTTCTTTGCCTCAGGCTTGGGCTTAGACCTTGCGATATTAACGCTCGAACGGCGCGCAATATGGTTGGCGTTATCTGGCCGACGCTTTACGCCTAAGATAAAGATTTGAACGTTGGGGAAATGAATTTATGCGAACTGTACTTTTGCTTGGGGCTACGATCATGATGATGCCAATTTCGTCCGTCGCGATGGCCCAGGGCGCGGCAACCACCGACGCCACTGCCGGCCTGATCTATCCGAAAACCAAGACCGTAAATGTCGTCGATGAGCAATTCGGCGTGAAGGTGGCTGACCCCTATCGCTGGCTTGAGGATGATGTCCGCGTCAATGCCGAAGTCGCCAATTGGGTAAAATCACAAAATGCCGTCACCGATGCGTATCTGGAAACTTTGCCGGGCAAGAAAATCCTTGCCGACCGGATGAAGAAGCTGTTCGATTATGAACGCTTTGGCTTGCCTGAAAAGGCGGGTGGCTATTATTTCTTTAACAAAAATGACGGGTTGCAAAACCAGTCGGTTTTATACGTGCGTAAGGGCCTCACGGGTGCTGACCGTGTGTTGCTTGACCCGAATGGCTGGGCACAGGATGGCGCGACGGCGCTGGATAGCTGGGTGCCTTCGAAAAATGGCAAGCTGCTCGCTTACGCCATTCAGGACGGTGGCTCCGACTGGCGGACACTAAAGGTGCTGGACACCGCGACGGGCAAAGTTTTGGCCGATGAAATCAAATGGGCCAAATTCACGAATATCAGTTGGGTGGGTAATGCAGGATTTCTCTATTCGCGTTTCGCCGAACCACAAGAAGGCGCAGCGTTCCAGCAGCTGAATTATAACCAGACGGTGTACTATCACAAAATCGGCACGCCACAGTCGGAAGACAAAGCGATTTACGCAACGCCCGAAAAGCCTGAATATGGGCACAGCGCACAAGTGACGCATGACGGCAAATGGGCGGTTATCACAACCTCATCGGGCACGGATGAGAAATATGAGCTGCACGTGATGCCGCTTGGCAAAAGCCCCAATTGGAAGGCGCAGCCTTTGGTCAAGGGACTCGATAATGACTGGGGCCTTATCGAAGGCATGGGCAACATCTTGTGGTTCACCACCAACAAGGATGCGCCAAAGCTGAAGGTTG
The DNA here is from genome assembly GCA_044376035.1 of Sphingorhabdus sp. Classification (GTDB taxonomy): domain Bacteria; phylum Pseudomonadota; class Alphaproteobacteria; order Sphingomonadales; family Sphingomonadaceae; genus Sphingorhabdus_B. The sequence goes on along the minus strand of JBILLO010000023.1, from coordinate 11,137 downwards.
TGCGCGTCGACCTTGGAGCGAAGACGCCCGTATTTACCGACGTTATTCCGGAGCGTGCAGAAACGCTGTCTCGGGTGCAAATCGTCGGCAACCGTATGATTTTGTCTTACATCAAGGATGCCAGGTCAATGGCGCTGATGACGGACCTTGCAGGGCAGCCTGTTCAGGAAATCGCCCTGAACGCGATTGGCACTGCCAGCGGCTTTTCCGGCACACCGGGCGATGCGGAAACATTTTATGGTTTCTCCAGCTTTAATCAGCCGGGCGCCGTCTACCGATTTGACAGCAACAGCGGCATATCGACAATATTTGCGCAACCGAAGTTGAGCTTCAACCCGCAAGATTTTTCGGTGTCCCAGATATTTTATCCATCAAAGGACGGCACGAAGATTCCGATGTTCATCGTGCATAAGAAGGACCTTGACCTGTCCCAAGGCGCACCGACATTGTTATATTCTTATGGCGGGTTCAACATTTCGCAGACGCCAACATATTCGGCAACGCGGATGGCGTGGTTGCAATCGGGCGGCGTATTTGCGCTTGCGAACATTCGTGGCGGCGGGGAATATGGCAAGCCATGGCATGATGCAGGTCGCCTGATGAACAAGCAGAATGTCTTTGACGATTTTGCCGCGGCGGCGGAATATCTGATCGCCAGTGGCATTTCGGCCAAGGGCAAGATTGCAATCGAAGGCCGCTCCAATGGTGGCTTGCTGATCGGTGCATCGCTGAACCAGCGGCCTGATCTATTTGCGGCGGGACATGCTGCCGTGGGTGTCATGGACATGGTTCGCTTTGACCGGTTTACCGCCGGCCGCTATTGGGTCGACGATTATGGCTATCCGAACAAGGAAGCCGATTTCAAAATGCAGATGACGTACTCGCCCTATCATAACATCAAATCAGGAGTCGAATATCCGGCCGTCATTGTCTCGACCGCTGACACCGACGACCGCGTGGTCCCGGGTCATAGCTTCAAATATATTTCCGCCCTTCAAGCCGCAGACACCGGAAGCAAACCCAAAATAATCCGCATTGAAAGCCGCGCGGGCCACGGGTCGGGTAAGCCCACCGACAAGGTGATCGACGAATATTCGGACATTTATGCATTCCTCGCAAAATGGACGGGCCTGAAGCTGACCGAATAATTGTTCATAAAAATACTGATTTGGATGAACGGATGCTGACAAGTCAATTCAGCATCCGGTCAAACCGAATCGGCTATTTCGTCTTCATCGGCCAGAAATGACTGCGCCCGACCAGGAGAATGAAGATGAAATATATGACCAAAAGCTTGCTTGGAGCCGGAGCTGCTGCGGCAGTTTTGGTTAGCGCCGTTGCCCCTGCTCAAGCGCAGGATCGCTATGACCGTCATCGTGACGGGATCAGCGCTGGCGAGATTATTGCAGGAGCAGTTGTGCTCGGTGGTCTGGCCGCTGTGCTCTCCGCTGGCAATAATAATCGTTATAATGATGGCGGCAATTATGACTATAATCGTGCGCCCAATTCCAATGCCTATCGCAGCGGAAATAGCCGTAATGCAGTCAACCAATGTGTCAATAATGTTGAACGCTGGGCAAATAGCTATAGCCGTTCGGAAGTCACGCAAATCCGTGACATTCAGCGCACACGTTACGGCTACCGCGTGAACGGCAATGTTGTCGTCCAAGATGCCGGTCGCGGCTACAATGCCTATGGCATCGACCGCTATAATCGCTCCGACTCGAACGCGTACGGGCGCGGATATAACAAGGGACGGTTTAGGTGTACCGTCGAGCAGGGCCGTGTCGTGAATATCAACTATAGGGGCCTCGACCAATGGCGCTAACGCATGAAGGCAAAGGGGGCTTGGGTTGGCAACAGCCTGAGCCTCTTGTCATCTGCATGTTTTGCTGCCGCGATTGTGCATGTGGCGACGGCCTTTACTTGCCACGCCGCCCAAAACGCGCCACAGTCTGCATATGGCAAACATTATCGCGATCCTTCTGGGCCTCATTGCCCTTATTCTGTCTTTCATCGGGTTCATCCCGTTTCTGGGATGGCTGAACTGGTTTATCATCTTGATCGCCGGCGTTGGCGCGGTGTTCGGGCTTATCTCGGATAAAAATAGCGGCCGTAATTTTTGTCTGGTGGTCATGGCGATTTGCGCACTTCGCCTCTGGATTGGCGGCGGGATTATCTGACCCTGTATTGAGGGCGGATGCTTTAAAACATGGCAGATGATAAACAAACCGCGCAGGCCAGCGGCCTGCCTTATGCGATATCTGCCTATCTGATCTGGGGCTTCGTGCCCGTATATTTTAAGCTTTTGAACCACGTGCCGCCAATAGCCATCGTGGCGCAGCGGATCTTATGGTCGATCCCCTTGCTGCTGGTCATCATGGCGTTTCGCAAGCAGTTGCATGAATATGGCGCTATTTTCCGGCACAAGGCGCATTTACGCAACCTGCTTGCAACAGCGACGCTGATTGCTGTCAATTGGCTCATATATATTTGGGCTGTTTCCACCGATCACATATTGGCCGCCAGCCTGGGTTATTATCTCAATCCCTTAGTGAATGTCCTTCTGGGGTGGCTGTTTCTGGGTGAGCGGCTTCGTCCGTTGCAAATGGTGGCTGTCGCGGTCGCCGCCATTGGCGTTGCTATCCTCATCGGCGATGCGCTCGATACATTATGGGTCTCGGTGTCCTTGGCCCTCAGCTTTGGCCTATACGGTCTCATCCGCAAAGTAACGCCCGTTGGCTCTGTACCGGGCCTCGCCATTGAAACGACGTTGCTTGCGCCCTTATCGCTTGGCGCAGTGTTCTGGTATGCGCAGGCTGGCACTGGCGGGTTCGGCGATGATTATACGACATCCGGGCTGTTGATCTTTGCAGGCGCAGTCACGGCAATCCCGCTGTTGATGTTCGCAACAGCGGCGCAGCGGATGAGTTATGCCAGCCTTGGCTTCGTTCAGTATATCGCGCCGTCGATAGCATTTTTATTGGGTTTCTATGCCTATGACGAACCGTTAAGCACGACCAAACTGGCGTGCTTCATCCTGATTTGGTTCAGTATCGCGATATTCTGCGCAGATGCGATCAAAACCTATCGGGCCGCAAAGGCCTAAGCCCGATAGCGCCAGCGCAAGGTTTCGCCCGCGTGAAAGGGCACGACCGAAACGCCTTCTAACGCAAGCAACTGGGGAATCGGTGTGTCCAAACGCTCCAGCGTTATGCGGTCTTCATTCAGCGGTAGGCGATAAAAATGCGGCCCGTTTTCTGACGCGAAGGCTTCAAGCTTGTCCAACGCGCCCTCTTCTTCAAAAACCGCAGCATAGCTTTCCATGGCAAATGGCGCGTTGAAGATCCCGGCGCAGCCGCAGGCGCTTTCCTTGGCGGATGTGTCATGCGGTGCGCTGTCGGTACCAAGGAAATATTTGGCGCTGCCTGATGTCGCGGCCTTGCGCAGGGCAAGCCTGTGCACTTCGCGCTTCGCCACTGGCAGGCAATATGCATGCGGGCGGATGCCACCTTCGAACATGGCGTTGCGATTGATGTGCAAATGCTGCGGCGTAATTGTGGCGGCGATGTTATCGCTGGCATCATCGACAAAGGCGACCGCATCCGCCGTGGTGATATGTTCAAAAACGACGCGCAGCTCAGGCAAGTCCCGCACGAGCTGTGATAGGGTGCGTTCGATGAACACGGCCTCCCGGTCGAATATGTCGACATGTGAATCGGTGACTTCGCCATGGATGAGCAATGGCATGCCAATGCGTGCCATATGCGCAAGCGCGGGCATGATTTTGGCGACATTGGTGACGCCATGGGCGCTTCCGGTCGTGGCATGAGCGGGGTATAATTTTGCGGCGGTAAACACGCCTTCGGTAAAGCCCCGCGCCAGTTCCTCGCCGTCCGTCGCATCGGTCAGATAGGCCGTTATCAAAGGCGTGAAGCTGACCCCTTGCGGCACAGCGGCCAAAATGCGGTCGCGATAGGCCACGCCCGCTTCCACCGTCGTTATGGGCGGAGACAGATTGGGCATGACAATAGCGCGCGCGAATTGTGCCGCAGTATAAGGCACCACGCTGCGCATCACGGCATTATCGCGCAAATGGACGTGCCAGTCGTCGGGGCGGCGGATGGAAAGAATCATCTGGTCGGTCATGGCTTCCCTTTAAGCGTTCGTCCCCCTATCTGTCACCTATGCGAAACACCCGTCTATTTGACCGTCATGTCGTCCGTTTGTCGCCCACCGAAAACGGTGAAGATGTGCGTCAATTCCTGCAAGGGCTGGTGACGCAGGATACCGCAGCTGTGATGCCCTTATGGGCGGGACTCTTGAGCCCGCAAGGCAAGGCGTTGTTCGATTTTCTGTTATGGGCGGATGGCGACGATGTGCTTATCGATTGTGAACATGCGCAGGCCGAAGCGCTCGTTCGGCGGCTGTCTATCTATCGGTTGCGGCGCAAGATTGCGATTGCGATTGATCCGGCCTGCGCGGTCTTTTGGAACGCAGACGGCAGCGGCGACCCGCGTCATCCCGATATGGGCAAACGGTGGCTTGGAACCCCCGCAGCAGATGATGTGGACGTCAGCGCCGAATATCGCGCACATCGGCTGGCATTGGGCATCCCTGAAGGGGTGGCAGAGCTTGGAAGCGAGCAAACCTTATGGCTTGAGGCGAATGCGGCCGAACTGAACGGCGTATCGTTCAACAAGGGATGCTATGTCGGGCAAGAAAACACTGCGCGCATGAACTGGCGGCAAAAGGTCAACCGGCGGCTGGTAGTCGTGCCGTTGGAACAGGCCGACCTTAGCCGCCAGCGGTGCGCCTATCCTGAACTTGGGCTGTCAGTGGAGTTACGCCGTGTCGAGGATATGAACGCGCTAAATCTGCCCAAATGGCAGCGCGCTGCGATTGTTTAATCCAGCAGTTCAAGCTTCACTTTGGCAATGCCAGTGCGGTGCATGCCAAGTTGTTTGGCTGCGGCATAGGACACGTCCACAATGCGCGATTTACCCCAAGGGCCGCGGTCGTTGATACGGACAATAACTTCCTGACCATTCGCCAGGTTTGTAACGGCAACACGGCTACCGAACGCCAAGGTGCGATGGGCCGCGGTCATGGCGGCAGGGTCAAAGCGTTCGCCGCTCGCCGTGCGGTTGCCACCCAGTTCAGCGCCATAATAGCTGGCCATGCCAGTGCCGATTTCGACACGAGTGTCGCCAGCCTGCGCCAACACGGGCAATGCCAGCAATGCCGTCATGAAAAAACCGCTTCTGTGCATAATGCCTCCCCGATAGGAGAATATACATACACACAGCTTTTCATCACGCCAACGACTGAGCGATATGTTGCCCAAAAGCTGCGATTATCCGAAAACCCAAGACCGCGATGCCTGCCGTCTACACGTCCAGATTGGCGACATTGAGCGCGTTTTCGACAATGAAGTCGCGCCGTGGTTCAACGACTTCGCCCATCAGCTTGGTAAAAATGTCGTCGGCAAGGTCGGCCTGATCAATCTCCACGCGCAGTAACGTGCGATGATTGGGGTCAAGCGTGGTTTCCCACAATTGTTCGGCATTCATTTCGCCAAGACCCTTGTACCGCGAAATCGACAGTCCTTTGCGGCCGGCAATCAATATCGCCCCCAGCAATTCGGACGGACGCGTAATGGCGCCCTTGTTACCGACGCTGACCGCAGTGGTCGCGCGCTTGACTTGATCGCCAATCGCGTCGCCAGCCTCTTCATCACTCTCGACCTCGTCTATCGCCTCGGCGGCGGCAGCGGAGACTTTGATAAGCCGCGCTGGGGTTTCATAGCTGGCGGTCTCTTCGCTCGCCAACTTGTGCAATTTGCGGGCTTCGGCAGACATTAGGAACGCGGCCTCTATGATGTGATGATCGGTCACCCCACGCCAGAGGCGTTCGAAATGATAGCCGCCATCTTCGGACACGCGGCCGGACCATTTGCCCTCCACATCTTGCGCAGCCATCCAAGCCGCCGCCTTGGCAACGGCGGCGGTGCGGTCGGTGGCTTCGGGGTCCAGCGCGCCCGTGAGCGCCATGGCCTCGACAATCGTTGGGTCATAACGGCGCGGGACAAAGGCCATCAGGCTGCGCATACGGCGTGCGTGGTCGACCAATGCGCCAAGATCAGCGCCAGCGCGTTGTCCGCCTGCGCCTTCTAACACAACGCCGTTAAGGCCAAGCTCGGCCAGATGGTCATCCAGTGCCTTGTCGTCCTTCACATAGATTTCGCTGCGGCCCTTCGCGACCTTGTATAAAGGTGGCTGCGCAATGAAGAGATGCCCGTTTTCGATGATTTCGGGCATCTGGCGATAGAAAAATGTGAGCAACAGCGTGCGAATATGCGAACCGTCAACATCAGCGTCAGTCATGATCACGATCTTGTGATAACGCAATTTTTCAATGTTGAAATCTTCGCGCCCAATGCCTGTGCCCATGGCTTGAATCAACGTGCCGACTTCCTTCGATGACAGCATCCGGTCAAAGCGTGCGCGTTCTACATTCAGGATCTTACCCTTCAGCGGCAAAATCGCCTGATAATGGCGGTCGCGGCCTTGCTTGGCTGATCCGCCTGCCGAGTCACCCTCGACCAGGAACAGTTCGGACTTTGCGGGATCCTTCTCCTGACAATCGGCAAGCTTACCGGGCAGGGATGCAACGCTCATCACCGATTTACGGCTTGCCTCCCTTGCCTTCCGCGCGGCTTCGCGGGCGGCGGCGGCGTCGATTACTTTTTGAATGACCGTGCGCGCATGGCCTGGATTTTCCTCCAGCCACTCGCTCATCCGGTCTGCCATAAGGCTTTCCATCGGCTGGCGCACTTCGGAGGAGACCAACTTGTCCTTCGTTTGTGACGAGAATTTGGGATCAGGCAGCTTGACCGAGACAATGGCGGTCAGCCCTTCACGCATGTCATCGCCGGTCAGCGTGACTTTCTCTTTCTTCAACACGCCCGATTTCTCGGCATAGTTGTTCAAGGTGCGCGTAAGCGCCGAACGGAACGCCGCCAAATGGGTGCCGCCGTCACGTTGCGGAATGTTATTGGTGAAGCATAATACGTTTTCGTAATAGCTGTCGTTCCACTCCAACGCGACGTCAATACCAATGCCGTCGCGGTTCGACGTGATCGTGATGGGGTCGGCCAGCAATGCCGCCTTGTTGCGATCCAGATATTTTACGAACGCGCCAATGCCGCCTTCATAATATAGATCATGTTCTTTGACATCGGAATGTCGGTTGTCGCGCAGCAATATACGCACGCCGGAGTTCAAAAACGCCAGTTCGCGGTAGCGATGCTCAAGCTTATCAAAGTCAAATTCCAGCACGTTTTTGAACGTGTTGGTGGACGCCATGAAGGTCACGCGTGTGCCCTTTTTGGGCTTGCCATCGACCATAGGCGCGTCCCCGCGTACAACCAAGGGGCCTACAGCATCGCCATGCTCAAAACGCATCCAGTGCTCTTTACCCTCACGCCAGATGACGAGTTCCAAAAACTCGGACAGTGCGTTCACCACCGACACACCAACGCCATGCAATCCGCCGGAAACCTTGTACGCATTGTCGTCGGACGTGTTCTCGAACTTGCCGCCCGCGTGCAGCTGAGTCATGATGACTTCTGCGGCGGAAACGCCTTCTTCCTTGTGCATGCCGGTTGGAATGCCGCGGCCATTATCTTCGACGGAAACCGAACCATCGGGGTTGAGTTCGATCAGCACAAGGTCGCAATGTCCGGCCAGCGCCTCGTCAATGGCATTGTCGGAAACTTCGAACACCATATGGTGCAGGCCGCTACCGTCATCCGTGTCGCCAATATACATGCCAGGGCGCTTGCGCACTGCGTCGAGGCCCTTCAGAACCTTGATGCTGTCTGCACCATATTCATTCTGATTGGGGTTGGCTGCGCTGTCCGCAGAGAGGTTAAATGGCGGGGTTTCCGCTGTTTCTTCAGTCATCCGCGCACTGTAGGCCCAAAGCCCAAGAAACCCAAGGAAAAGCCCCCAAAATTCGCCTTTTTTCCACAGTCTTTTGTGGTTGGCGATACCGGGAATCTTAACCCCGACATTGCTGTCGAAAATTAGGCAATGCAACTTTTGTATATCGCGCTAAGCCTGCAGACAAACTGGCGAACCGGAGACGGGAATTTAGATGTTGATCGATACTGAATTGGAAAAATCATTTGGTGATTTTGGCGCGCTCATTGGCGCTTGGGGCGAAGAAAAGCCTGATGCGCGTGCGCTTGCCGATAGCAGTTCCGAACTGACGTGGCGCGAACTTGCGCAAGCAACAGCGCGGATAGCCGGACAGCTACAGCGCGACGGGCTACAGCGGGGGCAAGCGGTTGCCATATTGGGGACCAGCAATATTCCCTATGCGTTGGTGTATCTTGCCGTTGTGCGCGCCGGGGGCTGCGCTGCACCATTGACGACATCGGCAACGCCCGCGCAGTTGGCCGCCATGTTCAAAGATTCCGGCGCGATGCATTTGTTCGTCGATGCTGCGAAACTGACCGATATTGAAGGGGTCGATCTGGGCAATGTCAAAATTGTCATGCTTGAAAATGCCGTTGGCGACCATCCGGCACTGACCGACTGGATGGCAGAGGAAGGCGCGCGTTTTGACGCGCCGCCGCCCGCTGCGACGGACCCGTTCAACATCATTTATTCAAGTGGCACCACGGGAACGCCCAAGGGCATTATCCATTCGCACGGCATGCGCTGGTACCAGATGGCAGGTGGATTCAAGTCAATCTATAATCGTGACACGCGGTCGTTGGTCTCGACGCCTTTATATTCGAACACGACATTGGCGGTATTTCTGCCAACGATCTGTCATGGTGGTTTTGCGCGGATCATGGAGAAATTTGATGCTCTGGCCTATCTTGACCATGCGCAGACCGATCAGACCACGCACACCATGCTGGTGCCAGTGCAATATGCGCGGCTGATGACGCATGCGGAATTTGATAATTATGATCTCAGCAGCTTCATCGTAAAATTCTGCACCAGCGCGCCTTTTGCGGCGGAGTTGAAGGCGGATGTGCTTCAGCGTTGGCCGGGCGGCCTTGTCGAGATTTACGGTATGACTGAAGGGGGTGTTGTGTGCATGTTGCAGGCCCATCATCATCCCAACAAATTGCATACCGTGGGGCAGCCCGTCACGGGCCATGAACTGATCGTCTTGGACGAGGATGACAATCGCCTGCCCGCCGGTTCCAAAGGCGTGCTGACCGGTCGGTCGCCTACGATGATGTCGGGTTATAAAAACCAACCAGAAAAAACACGCGAGATGGAGTGGCGTGACGCGGATGGAAATATTTGGCTGAAAACCGGCGACATTGGCATTGTTGACGCGGATGGCTTCGTCTCGATTGTGGGCCGCGCTAAGGACATGATCATTTCCGGTGGCTTCAACATTTACCCGAAAGACCTTGAAGAATTGTTGGAGGCGCAGCCCGAAGTGGCCGAGGCTGCGGTGGTTGGCATGCCTTCGGAAGCGTGGGGCGAAACGCCCGTAGGCTTTGTGCGGTTAACGGACGCGACGGCATCGCCTGACACTATTCTTGCGCGTGTGAACGGGCAGCTTGGCAAGACGCAGCGGATTTCAGTGCTCTACACCATCGACGAAATGCCGCGCAGCCATATTGGTAAATTGCTGAAAACCGACTTGCGCGCTTTGGCGGCCGAGAAGCAACATGGAAGGTGAATTCGGCCCGGATCTTAGAGCGCGTATCGGTTTGTAACTTTTTGGTTTAACTCCATGACGTTACTTGCCAGTCTGGCGTATATGTCCATTATGCCAATCAAAATGGACATATATTGAGTCGGGGGAGGGGGCGATGCGGATGAAGGTCAATGCCAATTTGCCTTGCCTCTCGGCGCTTTTGGCGGCGGCGCTGTTGATGGGCGGATGCGCGAGTCAGCAATATATGGGTGTGTCGTTGAAGCCCGGCGGCGCTGATCCGGCGGTGCAGGCTTTGGCCGTGCGTGCGTCCGTAGGGGATAAGCAGGCGCAGTTGGATTTGGGGATACGGTTTGAGGAGGGGGCGGGCGTTGCGCGGGACCTTCCCGCAGCGAAGAGGCTGTACCGCCAAGCCGCGTCCGATAGCGGCGGCACGATTTGGATTTACACCCCGCCCGTGGGCAATGGGACCAGTGGGCGGGTGGTTCCGGTTCAGTCGGGGACGAAGCAATATGGCCTTACCGAGGCGCAACGGAGACTGAAGACTATGGAAGAGGTCGGGCGATGATCAAATTTTTCATTCCGGTTGCATTGTTGTTTTCTTTATCTTCGTGCGAACTCGGAAATTACTCTCGTAACTATAGCGATGAAAATAAAATGATCGATAAAGCATGCAAATTTGATGAGGAGTCAGTGCGGACACTAAAGTCTTTGGGCTTCTTCGGTTTTCCGGGCGAACCATATGACGGTCAAGAAATGTATCTGACAGGTAAGCCAAGCAACGACTTGGTGCGACTAGTGCCAAGTGCTGCGGGTGTAGGATGGTTTATCGCATTCCCAGTTTGTGAAGGCGCCCCCTTAGACAAGTCTATGCTTCCAAATGTTTTATCGGTTCGTCTCACTTCAAATTTCCGAGTAACCAAACTTGATTCGGCTCTTGTTTTTCACCCGGATGATGTTCTCCCCACTGACATATATGTCGCGCTGCTAGGTAAATACGCAATTGCATTTCATGTACCTCGCAAGAGGACACCCTGATGGCTGACGGTAAATTACGGTGGCAGTGCACTAAATTACAGAACTGAACGCGCTTAGTTGTCGTTGGAATTGAATTACGGCAACAGGCGCGTCATCCCCGAAATAACCCATTTAGCAAAAAACGCCGTCGCACCAGCGAAGGCTGGTGCCTATCACGTGTGTCTGGGGAGATCGACAGGCGCGATAGGCCCCAGCCTGTGCTGGGGCGACGATGGGAGTAGGAGTGGGTGCTAGAAAGCCCCTCCCCTTTAGGGGAGGGGTGATTTAGGGAATTCCGGTAACTTGTGCGTCAGCCCCGAAATAGGCGTTGATCCATCTTCCCTTACCCGTCACCCTGAACTTGTTTCAGGGTCTTAATTTTCAACGCACCAGAATTAAGATCCTGAAACAAGTTCAGGATGACGAA
>JBILLO010000022.1:0-17844 GCA_044376035.1 Sphingorhabdus sp. | reverse complement strand
CCCTGATCTTGATATACATATCGAACGGCTGCAGGTGGACCGCATCGTCTTTGCCAAGGCCATTACCGGTGAGGTGCAAGTCGCGTCATTATCCGGCAAAGTGCAGATTGCCGATAGGCGCGCAATGTTTGAAGCCACCGCAGGCAGCCTGCGCGCAGACCGCATCGTTTTGAAACTCGACGCGGTGCCTGACGATAATCGCTTTGACGTCGACTTGAAACTTGATGCACCAGCCAAAGGTGTGTTTGCGGGGCTACTTGGCCGCCAAGTGGCGATGAAAGCCAGTTTAACTGGTCGCGGTAGCTGGCGCAAATGGGATGGCGCGTTGACGGCGCAATTGGCATCTGAGGATATCGCGGACCTTGCGCTTACCGCGCGCGAAGGGACGTTTTCGATAAAAGGCACCGCAGCTTTGGCCAAAGTCTTCGCCGACAGCTTGCTGATACGGGCGCTATCGCCGGTTGCCACTATGGACATGGCAGCAAGCTTTAACGACCGCGTTGCGCAGATCACGGGCAGCATCCGTTCGGCTGCGGTTGCGGTAGATGCAGACGGCGTGGCCGATTTGGGCCAAGGCAGCTTTGATGACCTAGCGCTGGATTTCCGGATTCTTCGTCCGGGTATCATCGGGTCGAATGTCAGTGGCGCAAATATACGCGGCAGGGCGTTGCTCAATGGCGCTTTTGTTGGTCCCACGGTCGCTTATTCCGCTAACGCAGGTCGGTTGGCATTTGATACCACAGCATTTGAGGATGTGACCGTCACTGGCGAAATGCAGGGGAAGGCGGATCGCTTCATCATCCCTGTTAACGCGACGGCGCGCCGGGTAACGGGCGTCAACCAAATCGCGGGCGGCTTGCTGACCAAACTTCGCGTAAATGGTGATATTGCTATCGCTGATGGCCGTGTGCTCTCCGACAATCTGAAAATCCGTTCCGACCGGATCAACGCAACGGCGTTGCTGGTTGGTGACATGGATAAAGGCGTTTACACCACGGCGTTAGACGGAAAGGTCGATGGTTTTCAGGTCAACTCGGTCGGCCTGTTCAATGTCGTTGCCGATGTCGATGTCGAAACAACGCGTGGCCGTGGCTATGCGCTGGTCGGCACCGTAAAGGCGCGTTCAACCCGATTATTCAGCCAGGGTTTCCAGAATTTCCTTGGCGGCCAAATGTTCGTTACTGCCGGCATCCGTTATGGCACCAACGGCATATTACAGATCACGCGCGCCAGTTTGGTGTCGCCCTTATTCCGGTTGAACAGCGGCGATGGAACATATGTGATGGATGGCGGGCGGGTCGTGTTCAACGGCCGGGGTTATTCGAATCAATATGGCCCAGTGCTGGTCGGCATGACTGGGACATTTGACCGTCCCAAATATCGCATTACTGCAACCAATCCCGGGTTTGGCATTGGCATGTCCAATGTCGTTGGCGTCGTGACGGTCAGCGCGCGGGGCTATGCCATCGCCGTAACTGGATCAACCAATTATGGCCCTATCGGCGGCGATGTTGATGTGCTGTTGGGGAAGGGGCCGCTGACCATGGATGTCTTGCGCGGCAATTTTGCAGGAATTGGCGTAACAGGCCGTATCCGGCAGGCCGCGTCAGGACCATTTGTGGGCACATTGCAGGGCGCAGGTTCGGGCTTTGACGGAACCATCATGCTATCGGCGCAAGGCAAGTTTCAGCGTGTGGGTATTGACGCTGTTGCGTTAAATGCCGCACTTTCCGGCGAACAGAAACTGACCATTGGGCGCGGGATCATGCATGCGGACATCATATTATATGACAGGCCGCAGGTCATGGCCGATGTGCAAGTTGAAAACGCTGTTGTAAATGACATCTCGATCGCCGCAGCGCGCGCTAAACTGGCGTATCGGGCAGGTGTCGGTACGGCCCAAATATTGGCCGAAGGCCGCAGCCAAGTGCCTTTTCGCCTTGCCGCCAATGCTGACTTCACCCCGCAATTGTGGCGGATTGCCGCCAAGGGCCGGGCCAATGGTGTCAATTTCGCCACCGATGGCGCAGCGCGCATCGTACCGCGCCGGAACAGCTATGATATTTTGCCGAGCACTATCAACGTCGCGGATGGCACCTTGCGCATAACGGGCAGTTATGGCGACGCCCTTGTCCTTCAATCGCGCTTCGACAAGGTCGATATCGCCGTGCTCGATCCCTTTTTACCCGGACTTGGAATTGGCGGGCGTGCGAGCGGCAGTCTGGATTGGTCGCAGGCGTCATTGGCGGCCTTCCCGAATGCGGATGCGCGGCTGGAGATCAGCCGCTTTGCCCGCACATATCTGGGTTCCCGGTCGCAACCTGTGGACATCAGCTTGGTCGCAAGATTGCTTCCGACCGGGGGCAATGCACGTTTTATCATCCGGCGGCGGGGGGCCGCGGTCGGACGGATGCAGATCGACTTGACGCCCTTGCCGCCTGGAAATGCAAGCTGGACCGAACGGTTGCTGGCCGCGCCCTTATCCGGTGGCATTCGCTATAATGGACCTGCCGACACATTGCTTTCCTTGGCCGGGCTTGCGGACCAAAGCCTGACCGGCAACATCGGCGTTGCCGCCGATTTTTCGGGCCGGGTGCAGACCCCGACATTGACTGGCGTCGTCCGCGCCAATGACCTTGAGTATGAAAATGATAGCTATGGCACGCGGTTGACTGATCTGCGTGTGCGGGGCGTATTCACAAATGACCAGTTGGAAGTCACAGAGCTGAGCGCCAAGGCGGGCGATGGCACAGTGACGGGCAAAGGTATCGTCAACTTAAGCGCGGCCAAGGGCTTTCCTGCGCTGCTTAACCTTGACTTCGACCGCGCCCGCGTTGCGCGTAGCGAACTGATTTCGACAACAGCGACTGGCCGGGTCAGCGTCACCAACACGTCCGACGGCGGGGCCTTGATTAGTGGCACATTGCGTCTGCCAGAAACGCGGTTCAAGATTATCCGGCAAGGTGCGGCCAAGGTGGCAACCTTAACCGGCGTTCGCCGCAAAGCGCCAACGGGCCGCGCACGCGTGTCGGGCGATGCCGATGCGATCAGCAGTCTTCCAAGCAATTGGAAACTCGACATCCGGTTGGAGGCCCCAGACAAATTATATGTGAACGGCATGGGCCTTGAGTCCGAATGGGGTGCAAATTTGCGGATCAACGGGACCAGCGATGCGCCATTGATGTCTGGCGATATGGAACTTGTGCGCGGTACGCTTGGCTTTGCAGGCCGATCCTTTGAACTGGAAAGCGGACGCATTTCCTTTAACGGTGGGCCTGCAAGCAACCCATCGGTCCGCGTGACGGCCGCAAGCGCGGTTGACGGGACAACGGTGCGCGTCAATATTGCCGGCACTGGGCAAAATCCTGCGATTAGCTTTAGTTCAACCCCCGCCTTGCCGCAGGATGAAATTATGGCGCGGATCTTGTTTGGAAACTCCATCGCCGAATTGTCCGCCATTCAGGCGGTCCAGCTTGCAGGATCACTCAACAGCTTGCGTGGCGGGTCGGGCGGGCTAAATCCGCTGGCTGTGCTGCAATCGGCGACGGGTCTTGACCGCTTGCGCCTGTTGAATGCAGATGCGAATAGCGGGCGCGAAACGGCGGTTGCATTCGGCCAATATATTACCAACGACGTCTATGTCGAAATCGTAACTGACGCCCGTGGCTATACCGCAACGCAATTGGAAGTCAGCCTGACCCGCGCGCTTTCTGTGCTTAGCCAGATTGGCACCAGCGGAACATCGAACGTCAATGTTCGGTATAAAAAGGATTATTGATGCGCCGGTTCCTGTGTGTGCTCGCTGTGACCATATCATCCTTGCTGGCGGCGGGGTGTCAGCAGGATTTTAACACGCAATATGCGGAGACCGAGCGCAAGGTGAAAGCGGCTGAAGCAAAAATTGATACAGAAATGGCAAAGGAAGCCAAGCGTGAGCCTGGTGAAAATAGTAATTCGGATTAGGTCCTGACCCTAATGCCTTTGCTTTTGGGACGACACCCCCTTCACTTTCTGTGTAACCGGTCCTAACAGATGCACATGTGGCAACTCCATCAATATCCGCTCTGTCCCTTTTCGCGCAAAGTGCGTCTTCTGCTTGGCGAGAAAGGCGTGCCATACAGCTTGGTGCGTGAGAATCCGTGGGAGCAGCGCGACGAATTTGTGCAAATGAACCCAGCGGGACGAACGCCCGTGATGCGCGATTCCGAACGTAATATCACTTTGTCCGATTCGGTGGCGATTTCGGAATATATAGACGAAACCGTCCCAACCAACCCGATGATCAGCGGCACCGCGCAATATCGCGCCGAAATTCGTCGTCTCGTGTCGTGGTTCGACGAACAATTTTATGGCGACGTCACGCAACCGCTTTTGCATGAACGCATGAAGAAGCGACTGATTGATCGTCAACCGCCCGAAGCCAAGGTCCTTCGTGAAGCGATGAAGTTGGCGAACGGCCACCTCGATTATATCGACTATCTCATTGACCACCGCGCGTGGCTGGCGGGTTCCACAATGACGATGGCTGACCTGGCTGCCGCAGCGCAGATTTCAGTAGCCGATTATCTTGGCGGAATTGACTGGACGGGGCATGAGCAAACTAAAGCTTGGTATGCGATGTTCAAGTCCCGCCCGAGCTTCCGGCCATTATTGTCCGAGCGGATGGAAGTCATCACACCACCCAAGCATTATGAACAGGTCGATTTTTAGGCTTCCGCAGAACGCCTGATTTCTCCCCTGTTTTTTGCGCGCATTGATAATAGATAACGTCAAATTGCATATACCAACCTTTGGTATACCAACCGGCAGCAGTTGTCATCGGAGCTCTGCGCGGCACAGTTGGTCGTGTCGATCTCTGGACCGGTCGGCCGGACCTCCGCTGTAACGTCATCCCAGAGCAGCGGAGGTCCACCCTTGGGGACAAGCATATGGTGTCGATTGTTTCCACAGTCGCGTATCTCGGCCTGGAAGCCCGCAGCGTAGAAGTCCAATGCCAAGTCGCACCAGGGATGGTAGGCTTCGCCGTTGTGGGTCTTCCTGATAAGGCGGTCGCCGAGAGCCGCGAGCGGGTTCGTGCCGCAATCTCTGCGCTGGGTCTGGCATTGCCGCCCAAGCGGATCACCATCAATCTTTCGCCTGCTGACCTACCCAAAGAGGGCTCGCATTATGACTTGCCAATTGCTTTGGCATTACTCGGCGCAATGGGGCTAGTCGATGCAGAGGCGCTGGCGCAATTTGTTGTGGTCGGTGAGCTTGGTTTGGATGGCAGGGTCGCTGCATCACCTGGCGTGCTTTTGGCGGCGCTACATGCCTCGTCACGTGGGCTTGGGCTGATATGTCCGGCGATGCAAGGGTCAGAAGCGGCTTGGGCTGGTGAAATCGAAGTCGTGGCCGCACCTGACCTGCTGGGCTTGCTGAACCATCTAAAAGGGCAATCTTTGTTGCGCCCGCCTGAGCCGGGGATCGCCGCGCCGCGCCAAACAGGTCCTGATCTGAAAATGGTGAAGGGGCAGGAGACCGCAAAGCGCGCGCTGGAGATTGCCGCTGCTGGCGGTCACAATCTGGCGATGGTTGGCCCACCGGGCGCGGGTAAGTCGCTATTGGCCTCCTGTTTGCCGGGTATCTTGCCGGAGCTTTCGCCTGCGGAAGCCTTGGAAGTGTCGATGATTGCATCTGTCGCCGGATCTTTGGACGGTGGGCGCTTATTGCGGACACGTCCATTCCGTGCACCACATCATAGCGCGTCCATGCCAGCCTTGGTCGGGGGCGGTCTGCGCATTCGTCCGGGCGAAGTGAGCCTTGCGCATCTTGGTGTACTGTTCCTCGACGAACTACCCGAATTCCAACGCGGCGTGCTCGACAGTTTGCGACAGCCGTTGGAAACCGGCGAAGTCAGCGTCGCACGGGCCAATAGCCATGTGACCTTCCCCGCCAACGTCCAATTGGTCGCTGCGATGAATCCTTGCCGCTGCGGGCATCTTGGCGACGCCGCTTTGGCATGTAGCCGGGCACCGCGTTGCGCGGCGGACTATCAGGCGAAGATATCGGGACCATTGCTTGACCGGATTGATCTGCATGTCGAAGTGCAGGCCGTGCGTGCCGCAGATTTGGTCCTTCCGCCTCCCGCCGAAGGTTCGGTTGAGGTGGCCGCAAGGGTGCAGGCCGCACGTTTCCTGCAAAGCACAAGGCTGCAAGGCACTGGCTTGCGTACCAATGCTGATCTTGATGGCGATATACTTGCAGAATTTGGCACCCCGGACGCAGCGGGACAGAAGTTACTGGCCCAAGCGGCAGAAGCGATGCGCCTATCGGCGCGCGGCTACACACGCATATTACGCGTCGCCCGCACCATCGCCGACTTGGCTAACGCCACTGACGTCGGCCGCATTCACATTGCCGAGGCACTGAGTTACCGACGACAACCCCCACGCAACTGAGCCGCAATGTGGCGCGCGCCCTGCAGAAATGATCAGGTGATTCAAACGGCCACTAGCGCCGATTGGTGCGGATGGCGGGACTCGAACCCGCACGCCCTTACGGACAACAGATTTTAAGTCTGTAGCGTCTACCATTCCGCCACATCCGCTTAGCCATGCGCAGACAGCATTACGCCCGCAGGGTCAAGTGCCTTTGCGCAACTGGGTTATTTGTTGAGGCTCTCGCGAACTTCTTTGCCTGGCTTGAAATAGGGTACGCGCTTTGACGGCACTTCGACCGATGCACCGGTGCGCGGGTTGCGGCCCTTACGTGGGCTGCGGTCGCGGGTCGAAAAAGCACCAAAGCCGCGCAATTCAACACGCCCACCATCTGCGAGGCGTTGAATGATCTGGTTAAAAAACAGATCGACGATCTTTTCGATTTCCTCTGTTTTGAGCTCCAGATTCTCGGCCTCAAGCTTTTTGATCAACTCGGAACGGATCATTTTAGGTTCCTCTCTTACGGTTATCTACTGCGGCGCAATGCGCTTCTCAAAGTCAACTTTACAATGCTTTACAACAATGACAATGTTTTACAATAACGCCGTTATGCTGACAGAAATTTTTCATTATTACAACGGTCTTTCAACCTGTTCGTGCCAAAGCTATCAAAAAACCCGCTCCTCATGGAAGGAGCGGGTTTCTAATAGGTCGTTTTGGATGATAGCTTTAGCCGAAGCTTACTTCTTCACGCCCTTGAGTGCTTCACCCAAGATGTCGCCAAGCGATGCGCCGGAATCGGACGAACCATATTGCTCAACGGCTTGCTTTTCTTCAGCCAACTGAAGCGCCTTGACGGAGAAGTTCGGCTTTTTCGAGCGGTCAAAGCCAGTGACCATGGCATCAAACTTCTGACCAACCTGGAAGCGGTCCGGACGTTGCTCGTCACGGTCGCGGCCAAGGTCAGCGCGTTTGATGAAGCCAGTTGCGCCATCTTCGCCTGCTTGCACTTCAAGTCCGCCATCGCGCACTTCAAGAACGGTCACGGTGGAGGTGCCACCCTTCTTCAGGCCGCTTGCCGAAGCAGCGCCGGCTGCCGAAGGGGCACCCTTTTCAAGCTGCTTGATGCCAAGCGAAATGCGCTCTTTCTCGGCGTCGATGTCAAGAACGATTGCCTTAACGGTTTCGCCCTTGCGGTGAAGATGCAGGGCTTCTTCGCCAGTGATGCCCCATGCGATGTCGGACATGTGGACCATGCCGTCAACGTCGCCGTCGAGTCCAATGAAGAGACCAAATTCGGTCGCATTCTTGACTTCGCCTTCAACGGTCGAACCAACTGGGAACTTGTCAGCAAAGGACGCCCATGGATTGTCGTGCGCTTGCTTGAGGCCAAGCGAAATGCGGCGTTTTTCCATGTCGATGTCGAGCACGACAACGTCGACTTCTTGTGAAGTCGAAACGATTTTGCCTGGGTGCACGTTCTTTTTTGTCCATGACATTTCCGAAACATGGACCAGACCTTCGATACCGGCTTCGAGTTCGATGAACGCACCATATTCGGTGATGTTCGTGACCGAACCCTTCAACTTGGTGCCGACGGGATATTTGGCAACTGCGGCATCCCAAGGATCGCTTTCCAGCTGCTTCATGCCAAGGCTGATGCGCTGTGTGTCCTTGTTGATGCGAACGATCTGAACCTTAACGGTGTCACCAATGTTGATGATTTCGCTTGGGTGGTTGATACGCTTGTAGCTGATGTCCGTGACGTGCAGCAGGCCATCGATGCCGCCCAGATCGACGAACGCACCATAATCGGTGATGTTCTTGACAACGCCGTCAATGATTTGACCTTCGGCGAGGTTTTGGATGAGGCCAGTGCGCTGTTCTGCGCGTGTTTCTTCCAATATGGCGCGACGCGAAACAACAATGTTGCCACGCTTGCGGTCCATCTTGAGGATGACGAATGGCTGAGCGATGTCCATCAATGGCGCAACGTCGCGCACGGGGCGGACGTCAACCTGGCTGCCGGGCAAGAATGCCACCGCGCCGCCCAGATCAACGGTGAAACCACCTTTCACACGGCCAAAGATAACGCCGTCAACGCGGTTGCCAGCGTCGAATTCGCCTTCAAGCACATCCCAAGCGGCTTCGCGACGGGCGCGATCGCGGCTGAGCATCGCTTCGCCGTTCATATTTTCCACGCGGTCAACGAAGACTTCGACCTCGTCGCCAACCTTCAGGTCGGCTTTTTGGCCGGGCATAGCGAATTCACGCAGCGCCACACGGCCTTCGGATTTGAGACCCACATCGATGACAGCATGGTCATTGTCGATTGCGGTTACGGTGCCTTTTACGACGCGGCCTTCAAAGCCACCGTCTGCGCCACCAAGTGATTCGTCGAGAAGTGCCGCGAAATCGTCGCGGGTCGGGTTTGGCGAAGTTGCCATAGGTTAGAGTGTCCTTACGTACATTTTGTCCGGCCAGTCGGTTGGTTCCGACGGTCTTTGACCAGAGTTGCCTTGATGCCCGAATAGCAGCAAAGCGTTCGTTTTAAGAGGGTTACATACACAAGACGCGTCATGCTGAATTTATTTCAGCATCCATCCTGCCACACAGACCAAAAGGTGCAGAGGCGAAATGGACCCTGAAACAAGTTCAGGGTGACGGCGTTCTTCACATGGAACGCCCCGCCGTTTAAACTTGCCGGAGTTTCGACTCCACCAAAGCAATCGCAGCTTGAACGGCGTCGCCTATAGTCAAATCGCCGGTATCAAGCAATAGCGCGTCTTCCGCCGGTTTTAACGGCGCATCGGCGCGGCCCATGTCGCGCGCATCGCGTGCCTGAATGTCGCTGAGGATATCGGCAAATGCGACAAGGTTGCCTTGCCGCTGCATTTCTGCATATCGGCGCCGTGCGCGGACCTCTGCGGGCGCTGTGACGAACAGCTTTACGTCTGCATGTGGCGCGATGACCGTCCCGATATCGCGCCCGTCGAGCAACGCGCCACAGGGTTGGTTGGCAAAGTCCACCTGCCGCTGGTTAAGCGCCGCGCGCACCACGGGATGGATGGAGACACGGCTTGCTAATCCGCCGATTTCTTCGTTCCGCAAGCTGGGGTCATCAAGCAAGCTGTCCGGGAACCCGCATCCCGCCAAAGCGTCCGCGGCATCGTCGGCGTTGCCCTGGTGCAATTGCACGTACCGACCGACCGCCCGGTACAGCAGGCCGGTATCCAAAAATGGCAACCCAAAATGCGCGGCCAGTGCCTTGGCCAACGTGCCTTTGCCAGAGGCGGTGGGACCATCAACGGCGATGATCATTCGGCCGCGCCTATATCGACACGGCGCTTCATCAGCGCCTTCATGATGCCGAACACCGCAATCGCCATCCAGACAAATTCCAATACCATCGTCGGCAGATTGAAATTCACCGTCAACGAAATGGTCAACAACGCCGCCCCAAGGAAGTTTGCGACGTTGAACCATAATGCGTTCATCTGCGCTGCAAGGTTGCTGTACGCAAACGCCGCAACGATGAAAAAACTACCTGCAAAGCCGATAAGGTCAGCGACGAAGGGCGATATATATGCGCTCAATGTTGAACCTGCAGATTATGTAAGATGGCCTCAAATGTCGGAAAACTCGTCGCAATGGGCGACACGTCGTCGACGGTGACCGCATGATAACAATGCTGGCCCGCCACAGCAAAGCTCATGGCGATGCGGTGGTCGAGTGCGCTTGTTACGGTCGCGCCGCCTTCTAACGGTTCTCCTCCGCTGCCGTCGATGACAAGGCCGTCTTCGCGTTCTTCAACCCGTGCGCCAATGGCTTTCAAGCCCGTCGCCATGAGCGCGAGCCGGTCGGATTCCTTCACGCGCAGTTCGTCGAGGCCGCTGGTCGTCGTCCGGCCTTGTGCCATACTAGCGGCGACGAAGAACACCGGAAACTCGTCAATCATGCTTGGCGCAACATCCGGTGGCACGTCGATACCGCGCAGGACAGAATGCCGCGCGGTGATGTCTGCAACGGGCTCGCCGCCAACTTCGCGCGCGTTGGAATAACTAAGGTCAGCGCCCATCGCCTCCAGCACCTTGTAAATGCCCGTGCGCGTCGGGTTCATGCCAACATGGGTAACGGTGACTTCGCTGCCCGGCGTAATGAGGGCCGCAACAATAAAAAAGGCTGCGGAGGACGGATCGCCGGGAACTTCTATCTGCTGCGGCTGTAATTCTGCTTGGCCCATCAGGCGGATATGCCGCACACCGTCGGCATCAACATCGACCGTCAAAACCGCGCCAAAACCGCGCAGCATCTGTTCGCTATGGTCGCGGGTGGGCACAGGCTCGATTACTTCAGTGATGCCAGCGATGTTCAACCCGGCCAGCAAGACGGCGCTTTTAACTTGCGCAGAGGCGACCGGCAGACGGTAGCTGATCGGTATCGCAGGCACCAATCCGCGCACCATCAACGGCAGCATCCCGCCGGGGCTTGCCGTAAACTCGGCGCCCATTTGGCTGAGCGGATCAATCACGCGGCCCATCGGGCGTTTGGACAGGCTGGCATCGCCAATGAAGGTCGCGGTCAACCGGTGGCTGGCGACCAGCCCCATCAATAACCGTGTCGAGGTCCCGCTATTGCCCATGTCGAGTGCGCCAGATGGCTGCATCAGGCCGCCCACGCCCACGCCGTTGACGGTCCAATTGCCTGCACCGGTGCGTTCGATATGCGCGCCCATTGCCCGCATGGCCGCAGCGGTGGCGAGCACGTCTTCGCCTTCTAGCAAGCCTGAAATTTTGCTTTCACCCACCGCAAGCGCGCTCAACATAAGCGCGCGGTGCGAAATGGATTTGTCGCCAGGAACCTGAAGCGTACCGCGTAACGGGCCGCTGGGCTGGAAACTGCCGGGTCTGGGAACTGCGTTGTGCATGATGTTTTGCGCTTTGCGGATGATGCGCGTTCAAGTCAACGACCACAGTAATTTTTGACAGCGGCGCGTCGCTGTGGCAAAGGCCGCGCCAATTGACGGTGATTCACAGATGTGTGTTGCCTTTCCAAGCCAGTTTAAAAGGATTTAAGCCCGCCATGATCAAGGCTGAATGGGGAACCAAGCGCACTTGCCCGAAATGTGGCGTTCGTTTTTACGACCTGACCAAGGACGAACCGGTTGAATGCATCGAATGCGGCAACCAGTGGACGCCAGAGCCAGTTTTGAAATCGAAGCAGCCAATGCCGTTTGAAGAAGTCGAAAAGAAAAAGGACGACTCGGATCTGGCTGATGACGACCTCGACATTGACGTCGATGCGGTTGATGGCGACGTGTCGCCAGACAATGATGTCGACTTGGGCGGTGACGAAGATCTTGGCGTTGCTGGCACGGAAGATGAGCCCGACGACATCTAATCTTCGGACTTGATATATGCAGGAGCGCCCGCTAGTGGCGCTCCTCACCACGGCTGTCCAATGGGCGGCCAGATGGGGCCTTAGCTCAGCTGGTAGAGCGCTACACTGGCAGTGTAGAGGTCAGGGGTTCGACTCCCCTAGGCTCCACCAACCTTCGCTAAAGCTTCGGCTGGCGGGCCAGTCGATGTTTTAGCGAAGGTTGTCCGCCGAAGCCGCAGGCGTAGGAGGGCTTTTCAGATGCCACATCACGTGTATATCATTCAAAGCGCCGTGCACCCTGACGAGTTCTATACGGGTATGTGCACAGACATTGCGCGCCGACTAGACGACCACAATTCTGGAAAGTCAAAACACACCTCGAAGTTCAAGCCTTGGAAATTGGTTTTCCATTGCTGGTTCGACGATCCGCAAAAAGCCGTCGCATTCGAAAAATATCTCAAATCAGGGTCAGGCCGTGCGTTTGCATCGAAGCGACTGCGCTAGTAAAAACCAGCATTCTTCCCTAAGGGCTAATTTATGCATTTTCTTGACCAAGCTAAGATTTTTGTCCGTTCCGGCGCAGGTGGCCCGGGCGCGGTCAGTTTTCGGCGGGAGAAATATGTGCAATATGGCGGCCCCGACGGCGGTAATGGCGGCAAGGGTGGCGATGTCGTTATTGAGGCAGTGGCGGGGCTGAACACACTCATCGACTTTCGCTATGCGCAGCATTTCAAAGCTATGCGCGGTATTCAAGGGATGGGCCGTGATCGCCATGGCGCTTATGGGGATGATCTTGTCATTCAGGTGCCTGTGGGCACGCAGGTGCTTGCCGATGACGAAGAACGCACATTGTTGCTTGACCTGACCGCCGTGGGACAACGGGTTGTGTTCTTGCGCGGAGGCGATGGCGGCCGTGGTAACGCATCGTATAAAAGCTCAACCAACCGCGCCCCGCGCGAACATGGTCCAGGCTGGCCCGGCGAAGAACGATATATCTGGCTGCGGTTGAAACTGTTGGCGGATGCGGGTCTTGTCGGCATGCCCAACGCGGGCAAATCGACGTTCATCAATCAAGTGTCGAATACCAAGGCGAAGGTTGGCGATTATCCATTCACCACCACGCGCCCGCAATTGGGCGTTGTTGACCATAAATCACGTGAATTCGTGCTGGCCGATATTCCGGGCCTTATCGCTGGTGCGGCAGAAGGCGTTGGCATTGGCGACCGTTTCTTGGGCCATATTGAGCGCTGCCGCATACTCATTCACTTGATTGATGCAACGCAAGATGACCCCGTGGCCGCATGGCACATCGTGTGTGACGAATTGAGCGAATATGGCGCGGCCTTGGATGAAAAGCCCCAGATTGTCGCGCTCAACAAGGGCGATCTGCTTGACCCTGAATTGATGGCTGACATTGCACAGCAGCTTCAGGCCGCTGGCGCGCAGGATGTCATCGCGATCTCCGGCGCGACTGGACAAGGCGTTGACTTGGTCCTCGACCGGATATTGGAGGCGCTGCCTGCCAAAAGCGGGCTTGAAGGCGCAAAGGCCGATGGCATCACTGAGGACGGGACATGGTCGCCAATCTGAACGCTGCATTCCTACCCGCATCCTGCCCCTTATTGGTGGTCAAGGTTGGCTCGTCGTTGCTGGTGCAGCCGGACGGGACCGTGCGGCGGGAATGGCTTCAGACGCTCGTTGCGGACATCAGTGCGCGGCATAAGGCGGGGCAGCGGTGCATCATTGTCACCTCGGGCGCAATTGCGCTTGGTGCCCGGCGCTTGGGCTTTGACAAGGGTGGCCGCGCCAGCCTTGCCGATGCGCAAGCTGCCGCGTCTGTAGGGCAGATTGTGTTATCGGGCATCTGGGCGGAGCTGTTGGAGGGTCAGTCCTTGGTCGCAGCGCAGATGCTAGTGACGCTTGATGATCTTGAGGACCGCCGCCGTTATCTAAACATCGCGGCAACGCTTGACCGATTGTTGGGCGCAGGCGCGGTGCCCGTCATCAACGAAAATGACAGCGTTGCGACAGAGGAAATCCGTTTTGGCGACAATGACCGTTTGGCCGCACGCGTTGCGCAAGCGGCGGGCGCGGCGGGCGTTATATTGCTGTCCGATGTCGATGGCTTGTTCGACCGCGCGCCACATTTACCGGGCGCAATGTTGCTGCCGACAATAGAGAAGATTGATGGCCGCGTGCGGGTGATGGTGGCTAAGGGCTCGTCTTCTGGCATGGGGTCCGGCGGGATGGCATCCAAATTGGATGCCGCAGATATTGCGACGCGTGCCGGGATTGGCCTAGTGATCGCATCAGGCCTGCGCGATCATCCGCTTGCGGCGTTGGAACAAGGCGGGCTTTCGACTTTCTTCGCCCCACGCGAAGGCGCATCGGCGCGCAAAAGCTGGCTTGGCGGACGGCTGACGGTCAAGGGCCGGATTCGCATTGATGATGGTGCGGTACAAGCGCTCGAAAACGGCAGCAGCCTGTTGCCCGCTGGCGCATTGTCGGTTGAGGGCGAGTTTAAGCGCGGCGATGTCATAGACATTAGCGCCGATGATGGAGTTGCAATTGCACGCGGACTTTCCGAATATGACGCGGTCGATGCAGCGCGCATCTGCGGGCATCGGTCAAGCGAGCTTGCCGCCATATTGGGCACCGTACCGCGCTCTGTGCTTGTCCACCGCGATCAATTGGTCCTTTTGTGAAGACAGTTGCGCTGACGGGGGCGACGGGGTTTGTCGGGCGGATCACGCTGGATCGCTTGGTCGCCGCTGGCTGGCACGTGCGCGCATTGACGCGGCGGGACCAGCCCAAGACGGCAGGCGTGACATGGGTGCATGGCCGTCTGGATGATGTGGCCAGTCTCAATGAATTATGTAAAGGCGCAGATGCCGTCTTGCATATCGCTGGCGTCGTCAATGCGCCCGATGCGGCTGGTTTTGAAAGCGGTAATGTCGCTGGCACGGCACATATGCTTGCCGCTGCCCAAATGGCGGGTATTGACCGCTTCGTCGCTGTCTCCTCACTCGCCGCGCGCGAACCGGCGCTGTCCCTTTATGGCGCGAGCAAGGCCAAGGCCGAAAATCTTGTGAAAGCGTCGACGCTCGACTGGATCGTCATTCGGCCGCCGGGTGTCTATGGCCCCGGCGACACCGAAATGTTTGATATGTTCCGGATTGCGGCCAAGGGCTGGGCTTTGCTCCCGCCGCGCGGGCGCGTGTCCGTCATCCATGTTGATGATCTGGCCCGCTTGCTCGTGACCTTGTTGTCGGCTGAAAGCGTGTCGAAACGCGTTTTTGAAGCCGATGACGGGACGGCGGGCGGGTGGAGTCATGCAGCTTTTGCCAAAGCCATTGGCGCGGCGGTTGGCCGCAACATTACGGCCCTGCATGCACCGGGCTTTCTTTTGAAATTCGCCGGATGGGCCGACCGCGCGATCCGCGGGCCAAAGGCAAAGCTGACACCGGATCGCGCCAATTACCTTGCGCATCCCGACTGGACAATTGACCCGGACGCGGCGCCAGCGTCGCAGCTTTGGCAGCCGGAAATTGCGACGACTTCGGGCCTGAAAGACACGGTTGGCTGGTATCGCAAGCATGGGTGGATGTAGCGCCTTAGCCTTGCCCTTTTGCCGCCTTATTCGCTTGCCATAGCACCGACAGATGGGGCATTGGCTGCCTATCATATCGAGGATTTAAGAATGACTGACCGGAGCGAAATGTTTGATCGCCTGAAGGGCTTGATTGAACCATTTAACAAAAAAGGCACCGAAGTTAGTGAGGCAACGACCTTTGCAGGCGACCTTGAATGGGACAGCCTGACCGTTATGGATTTTGTCGCCGAGGTCGAAGACAGCTTTGACATCATCATCAGCATGAATTTGCAGGCTGAGATCGAAAATGTCGGCCAGTTGGTCGATGCCGTAACCAAGCTAACCTCTGCTTAAATTTTCACGAGAGACAGTAATGACTGACTTATTTTCAAAATTTGACACCTTAATCGCCCAGCGCGAAGGTTTGCTTGCCACGGGCGTAAAAGACCCGTTTAGCCTGGTGATGGAAGAAGTGAAATCGCCCACCGTCGCTGTCGTCAATGGCAAGGAAACGATCCTGCTTGGCACCTATAATTATATGGGCATGACCTTTGACGATGACGTCATTGCAGCAGGCAAGCAAGCCTTGGATGAATTTGGCGCTGGCACCACGGGCAGCCGCGTTCTGAACGGCACGTTTCAGGGCCATAAGGAATGCGAAGACGCGTTGAAGGAATTTTACGGGATGGACCATGCAATGGTCTTTTCCACAGGCTATCAGGCGAATTTGGGCATAATCAGCACGATCGCTGGCAAAGGCGATTACATCATCCTCGACATTGACAGCCATGCATCGATTTATGATGGCTGCAAAATGGGCGATGCCGAAATCGTTGCCTTCCGCCACAATGATGTTGAGGCACTTGAAAAGCGTTTGAAGCGTTTGCCTGCCGATGCGGGCAAATTGGTGGTGCTTGAGGGCGTTTATTCGATGCTTGGCGACGTTGCGCCGTTGAAGGAAATGATCCGCGTTTCGAAAGAGGCCGGCGCAATGATCCTGGTCGATGAAGCACATTCCATGGGCTTTATCGGCGAAAATGGGCGCGGCGTGGCGGAAGAGCAAGGCGTGCTGGATGATGTCGATTTCATCATTGGCACCTTCTCCAAATCGGTTGGCACCGTGGGCGGTTTCTGCGTGTCGAACCATCCCAAATTTGAAATCATGCGGCTTGTGTGCCGTCCTTATGTGTTCACCGCGTCGCTTCCGCCTTCGGTTGTCGCCTGTTCGGCGGCAAGCATTCGCAAGCTGATGCACAATAGTAACAAGCGCGGGCATTTGTGGGAAAATTCAAAGAACCTGCATCAGGGGCTGCGCGATCTGGGCTTCCAATTGGGCACGCCCAATGCACAAAGCGCCATCATCGCGGTCATCATGCCCGATCTGGAAAAGGGCGCGGCGATGTGGGCGGCGTTGCTTGAAAATGGGCTATATGTAAACTTGGCACGCCCACCGGCGACGCCCGCAGGCATGACCTTGCTGCGCTGCTCGCTGTGCGCGGAGCATACGAGCGATCAGGTCGCAGATATTCTCGACCGCTTCGAACGTGCGGGCAGGGCCGTCGGGATTATCTGACGGAAAGGCCGTGAACAGGCTTGACCGTAACGCCCGCATATTGGCCGTCGGTTTCGCGGCCATGGCGGGTATGGTCGATGCCATTGGCTTTCTTGCGAGCGGTGGGTTTTTCCTGTCCTTTATGAGCGGTAATTCCACCCGGCTCAGCGTGGGTGTGGTGGAAGGCGCGCCTTATGTTGGCATGGTGGCGCTGCTGTTGTTGAGCTTTGTCGGCGGCGTAGTGGCAGGGTCGCTTATTGGCCGCAAAAACATATTGGCGCACGCGCAGCGTCAGGCATTCATCCTCATCATAATATCGCTATTGCTGTTTGCCGCGCCTTTGATCGCAAGCTTAGGATATTTGCTCGTCGGCTTATGTTTCGCGGCGTTTTGCATGGGGGTGGAAAACACGCTTTTTGAACGCGAAGGTTCGGTACCGTTCGGGCTCACTTACATGACGGGCGCACTCGTTAAAATCGGGCAGGGGCTTGCCACAATGATCAGCGGCGGTCCGCGTTTGGATTGGGTGCCATATCTGTTGCTATGGCTTGGCTTGATCAGCGGCGCTGCGGTTGGCGCGTTGATGTTTGGCATCTTCGGATATAACAGCTTGTGGTTGCCTGCGG
Source organism: Sphingorhabdus sp. (assembly GCA_044376035.1). Classification (GTDB taxonomy): domain Bacteria; phylum Pseudomonadota; class Alphaproteobacteria; order Sphingomonadales; family Sphingomonadaceae; genus Sphingorhabdus_B. The sequence goes on along the minus strand of JBILLO010000022.1, from coordinate 279 downwards.
CCTATGCCGGCATTTTTGCGCTTGCATTATTGGTCCAACCCAACCGCTTTAGCGGTTAACGCACAGCGCCTTTTGCCCATAATTTCGGCACCAGAAACAGCGCTGCAACCAATGGCCATTTGCGTTGCCATGGCTGGATGACGATCTGCGTTCCGGCGTGGCGGTTTATCTTCCACGCCAGATAATCAATCCCGCCAGCATAAGTAAAGGCGGCCTTGGCAAGCCGTGCGATGGTCAGAAATTTGCCGCGTCGGCGCAAGCCTGGCCAACGATTTTTCT
>JBILLO010000106.1:0-5943 GCA_044376035.1 Sphingorhabdus sp. | reverse complement strand
TAACGTCTGATGCGACCGCAACGCCGATAGCGCCGAAAAAATTGCTGCATCGGCCACTGCAATCTGCGCCGTTACACGCGGCAAAGGACGCATGACCTCGTCGAGATTGTCCATGCCACACAGGCCGCAGCTACTTTCCGAGACGCGCTGACGGGCGCGGGCGAACACTTTCTCGGCATTTTTCTGCGGCACCTGAATGCGCAATATCCATCCCAATTCTGACCTATGGGCGTCGAGGGCCAGAATATCGTCTGGGCGCTCAATCAACCCTTCGGACAGGCTGAAACCCACGGCATAGTCCTCAAGATCAATCGGTGTGGCCATCATCACGGCATAGCCGATGCCATTATATTCAATCGCGATGGGTGCTTCGGCTATAACGGCGCGCTCTATAATTTCGGCCGAACCCTGACCGGGTTTAAGCACCGTAAAGCGTATAGGTTTTGCGCCCTGTTCAACCGCCATTTTGCGCGTCGGCCAGCAAGCGAATGGCAGCAGCCGCAACCGGCGACAGGCCATCGGTCCCGTGGGCAAAAATCATTCGTTTCATCCGCGGGTCCCAGAATGTCTGAATATGGTCGGCGACCGCCGCAACGGGCGCAGCGTCGGTTGCCAGATTGGTCGCAATCTGGTTCGCCATGTGGATCAGGCGCTCCACACTGTTCATTCGGCGGCAATCTCGGTTTCGACGCGGCGCGCGCGTGCTGACAAGGCCTCATATTCTTCCTGCCACTCGGTTGGTCCGTTTGAGGCGCTGATCTGAACCGCCGTGACCTTATATTCGGGGCAATTGGTCGCCCAGTCGCTATAGTCAGTGGTCACAACATTGGCCTGCGTCACCGCATGGTGGAATGTGGTATAGACAACGCCTGGGGCAACGCGGTCGGTGACATTGGCGCGCAACGTGGTCTCGCCCGCGCGGCTCGCCAGCTTCACCCAATCGCCCGATTTGAGCCCGCGATCTTCGGCATCCACTGGGTGGATTTCGAGCAAATCTTCGGGATGCCACGCAACATTCTCGGTCCTCCGGGTTTGCGCGCCGACATTATACTGCGATAATATCCGCCCGGTGGTCAGCAATAACGGGAAACGTGGGCCAGTTTTCTCATCGGTCGGGACATAATCGGTCACAACAAACTTGCCCTTGCCGCGCACAAAGCCATCAATGTGCATGATGGGTGATCCGTCAGGCGCGTCGGCGGTCACTGGCCATTGCAGCGAGCCAACCTCATCCAACCGCGCAAAGGATACGCCGGCAAAAGTTGGCGTAAGCCGCGCGATTTCGTCCATGATTTCGGACGGGTGGCTATAGTTCCAATCCAGCCCCATCGCTTGCGCGAGCCGCTGCGTGACTTCCCAATCCTCCAAGCCGTTCATGGGGGTCATCACCTTGCGCACAGGTTGAATGCGGCGTTCGGCATTGGTGAAGGTGCCGTTCTTTTCCAAAAAGGTCGATCCAGGCAGAAAGATATGCGCGTAATTTGCGGTTTCGTTGAGGAAAAGATCGTGGACGATCACACATTCCATCGCCGCCAGCCCTGCGGACACATGGGCTGTGTTTGGATCGGATTGCAGGATGTCTTCGCCTTGGCAATATAGCGCCTTGAACACGCCATCAACTGCCGCGTCGAGCATATTGGGAATGCGCAGGCCGGGTTCCGGATCCAGCGTCACGCCCCAATCATTTTCAAACAAGGACCGTGCGTCATTGTCGCTGATGTGGCGATAGCCGGCAAGCTCATGCGGGAAGCTGCCCATGTCGCACGCGCCCTGGACGTTGTTTTGGCCGCGCAGCGGGTTCACACCAACGCCCCTGCGACCAATATTGCCCGTTGCCATGGCCAAATTGGCGATGGCCATTACGGTTGAGCTGCCTTGGCTATGCTCCGTGACGCCCAAGCCATAATAGATCGCACCATTACCACCTGTGGCATATAAACGGGCCGCTGCGCGCAGGTCTTCGGCATCGACCAAAGTGACTGGTTGCAGATTTTCGGGGCTGTTGCGGGCTTGCGAAACAAATTCGGCCCAATGGCTATATTCATCCCAATCGCACCGTTCGCGAACGAAGGCTTCATCGGCCAGACCTTCGGTTACAATGACATGCGCCATTGCGGTCAGCACCGCGACATTGGTGCCAGGGCGTAAGGGCAGATGATGCTGCGCCTCGATATGCGGCGAACGCACAATGTCGGTCCGGCGCGGGTCGATGACGATAAGCTTTGCGCCGGGACGTCCGTCCTGTCCGCGCAAACGGCGTTTCATCCGGCTGGCGAAAACGGGGTGGCCATCGGTGGGGTTTGCGCCAATGATTAAGATGACATCACTGTCTTCGACGCTGTCAAAATCCTGCGTTCCTGCGCTGGTGCCAAAGGTGGTTTTAAGGCCATATCCAGTCGGCGAATGACAGACGCGGGCGCAGGTATCGACATTGTTATTGCCAAAGCCCGCACGCACAAGCTTTTGCACAAGGAAGGTTTCTTCATTGGTGCAACGGCTTGACGTGATGCCGCCAAGGGCATTGCGGCCGTATGTCGCGCTAATCCGTTTCAGTTCGGACGCGGTATAGGCAAAGGCCTCGTCCCATTCGACCTCACGCCACGGGTCGCTAATCGACTTGCGGATCATCGGCTTTAGGATGCGTTCCTGATGCTGGGCATAGCCCCATGCAAAGCGGCCCTTGACGCAGCTATGGCCGCGATTGGCTTTGCCGTCTTTATAAGGGACCATACGGACCAATTGCTCGCCGCGCATTTCGGCGCGGAAGGTGCAGCCGACACCGCAATAAGCGCAGGTCGTCACGACACTGCGTTCCGGTGTGCCGACCTCAACAACTTTTTTCTCGACCAACGTCGCTGTGGGGCAGGCTTGCACACAGGCACCGCATGAAACGCATTCCGAACCCATGAAATTGTCGCTGGCAAACCCTGCGGATATCTTGGAGTCCCAACCCCTGCCTTCCATTGTGAGCGCAAGCGTACCTTGCACTTCATCACAGGCGCGGATGCAACGGGAGCAGGCAATGCACTTGCTGGGGTCGAAATCGAAATAGGGGTTGGACTGATCTTTTGCCTGCCCCAGATGTGTCGACTGCACATCATAGCGGACATCACGCAAGCCAACGGCCCCTGCCTGATCCTGCAATTCGCAATCCCCATTGGCGGCGCACGTCAGACAATCGAGCGGATGGTCGGAAATATACAGCTCCATCACGCCCTTGCGCAATTTTGCCAGTTGCGGGGTTTGCGTGCGGACAACCATGCCCGGTTCAACAGGCGTTGTGCAACTTGCAGGCGTACCCCTGCGGCCATCAATTTCGACAAGACATAAACGGCATGAGCCATAGCTTTTGACGCTGTCCGTCGCGCATAATTTGGGAATAGACGTGCCTTGTTCGGCCGCCGCGCGCATGACGCTGGTGCCAGCGGGCACAGTTACGTCACGGCCGTCGATAGTCAGCGACACCGCCTCGTCCGAGCGACTTTCCGGCGTTCCGAAATCTTTTTGCGGCTGGTATGTCATGTCTCTACCTACCTTATACTGATGTGCGATTGTTGCGCAGAATATTGCGCAAGTTCCAAAGGCGTGTTCAAATTGTGAAATATATCTGAAGCTATGATGGCTTGTGCGCCGGTTAATGTGATCCAGCTTCGCATCGAAAGATTATCCTGATTGCGCAGATGCCTGTCAAGAACAGGTGCAAGCGCAACGGGCCACACGCCGAACAGATAATGGCCGTCGATATAGACAGCACATCCATCAGGCAGATTGCGGGGCAATTCGGGCACAGGGACGACGTCGCAGCCAGCGGTAACAACAGCATCAAAGCCGTTTTTTTGCGCATATATAAAAGCGGCATTCAGGCCGCCGAGTGGACCCATATCGGCAAAGGGGGCGTCGTCCACGCTATCCATTCCCGGCCATACACGTCCGCAGACGATGATCTTGTCGACCTGTTTGCGCAATCCATCGGCAACATGTTCGATCAACGGGCGACCGTTCAATAGAGCAGCGGCCTTGTCGCTGCCAAAGCGGATTGCCTTGCCACCGGCAATGATCGCCCCCAGCCTTCTCACCGGAAATCCTCAGGAAAATGCTTGATGGCGCTCATGACCGGATAAGGGGTGAAGCCACCCAGAGCGCAGAGCGATCCGAACTTCATAGTTTCGGAAAGATTGGCAAGCAGCGCCAGATTCGCCTCGACATTTTTGCCTGCAATAATCTGGTCAATCGTCTCGACGCCACGTGTGCTGCCCAAGCGGCAAGGCGTACATTTGCCGCAGCTTTCAATGGCACAAAATTCCATCGCAAAGCGCGCCATTTGCGCCATGTCGACGGTATCGTCGAACACCGTGATACCCGCATGGCCGACCAGCGCATCAGCAGCAGCAAAGGCTTCGTAATCGAGCGGTAGATGAAATTGCGCAGGCGGTATGTAGGCGCCCAATGGTCCGCCAACTTGGACACAACGCACAGGACGGCCACTCGCTGTGCCGCCGCCGATATCATTGACCAGCTGGCCCAGCGTAATGCCGAACGCCACTTCGTAAAGGCCGCCATGCCGCACATTGCCTGCGATTTGGACGGGCATTGTGCCTTTGGATCGGCCCGCACCAAATGCGGCATAAGCGTCACCGCCATGCGTCAATATCCATGGAACAGCAGCAAGCGTGAGCACATTATTAACGGCTGTAGGCTTGCCAAACAGCCCTTCCAGCGCGGGCAACGGCGGCTTGGCGCGCACCTCGCCCCTTTTGCCTTCAAGGCTGTTCAGCAGCGATGTTTCCTCACCGCACACATAGGCGCCTGCGCCGACGCGGACTTCGACGACAAATGGCGCAACCAAATGGGCCGAAAGCTTGATGGCGGCTTCCATCTTGGCGATCGCATGCGGATATTCCGAGCGGATATACACATAGCCCTTGTCCGCCCCGACCGCGAAACCGGCAATTGCCATGCCTTCAATCAGCATGAAGGGATCGCCCTCCATCACCATACGGTCGGCAAAAGTGGCGCTGTCGCCTTCGTCGGCATTACAGACGATATATTTCTGGTCGCTATGGGCACGCGCGACCGTCTGCCATTTTATGCCGGCAGGAAAGCCCGCGCCGCCGCGACCGCGCAGACCCGATGTGATAACCGTATCAGTGGTCGCTTCGGCACCCATATCGCGGGCCTTTGCCAGTCCAAGCCAACCTTCGGATGCGTAATAATCGTCGAGCGAAAGCGGCCGAGTTTTGCCCGCGCGCGCGAACGTCAGGCGGGTTTGGTTACAGATAAAGGGATGATCCGCAATGCGACCAAAGGATGGAGCTTTGCCGTTAATTATATCCGCAACCTGATGGGCTGACACCGGACCATAGCCGACGCCATCGATATCCACCAATGGCTCCAGCCATTGCATACCCCAGCTAGAAACGCGCTCGACCGCAACGCCCGCTGCGGTGAACGCAGCCGCAACCTCGTCCGCGCCGCAAGCGATTGCCACCGCATCATCAGATATCCGGACGGTCACATCGCTTCCAATATTGTTTTGAACTTGGCACCGTCCAAACGGGCATAGACTGTATCGCCAATCATTGCAGATGGACCAACCGCGCATAATCCAAGGCAATATATAGCCTCCACTTTTATGCGATTTTGACTTTCGGCAATCGGGACCAACGCCTCAACGCCGCGTGCCTTGCAGGCTTCGGCCCGGCACAATTTCAAAACGGGCCGGGCTTCAGCTTCTTTACGGAAATCATGATAGAAGCTGACGACGCCATAAACTTCGGCGCGGGTTAGGTTCAGTGCGCCAGCAATCTCACGCATCGCATCTTCGCTGACATGGCCAAATGCCTTTTGCACGTCATGCAAGATAGGCAGGAGCGGACCCTCTCTATCTTTATGCGCGGTCAAAATGTCAGCGATGGACGCCATTTAGAACACCACTACGCTGCG
>JBILLO010000021.1:0-18375 GCA_044376035.1 Sphingorhabdus sp. | reverse complement strand
CGTCTCGCAGGTTGAATATTCGGTGGCAGGCCGCATAGCCGATGGCCTTGAACCGATTGTGCGCCCCATTGGGTTCAACCATGATATTGCGCTGGCGCTCATTCCGGCGATGGCGGCGCGCGAAGTTGCGGTATCGGCGCTTGCAACCGTCTATGCCATTGACGCTGCGGATGACGACGCTGCGGCAACCAGCCTTGGGCCAAAGCTTGCGGCGGACTGGTCGTTGGCGACCGCCTTGGCCTTCCTCGCCTGGTTTGTTTTTGCGCCACAATGCATCTCGACCATTGCGGTGACACGGCGTGAAACCAATGGCTGGAAATGGCCCATCTTCATGGTCAGCTATCTTTTTGCGCTGGCATATGCGGCTGCCGGGATTACATATTGGACAGCGCGTTCCTTCGGCTTATAGCGGCTTAACAAAAAATTTTATTCAAAGGACGGGAATATGGCGGCAAGCGTCAATAAAGTCATCATCATTGGCAATTTGGGCGCGGATCCTGAGGTCAAATCATTCCAGAATGGCGGACGCATCTGCAATTTGCGCATCGCAACGTCGGAAGATTGGAAAGACCGCACCACGGGCGAGAAAAAGGAACGCACCGAATGGCACAGCGTTGTGCTCAATTCGGACGGCCTTGTTGGCGTTGCCGAGCGCTTCTTGAAAAAAGGCAGCAAGGTGTACATTGAAGGCCAGCTGCGTACGCGTAAATGGCAGGATGCCTCAGGCAATGACCGTTACACCACCGAAGTTTCCGTTGCCGGTTTTGATGGCAAGCTGGTGATGCTTGATGGCGCCAAGGGCGGTTCAGGCGGCGGCGAAGGTTGGAGCGGCGGTGGCGCATCATCTGGCGGCGCGTCCGGTGGCAACAATTGGGGTGCAGGCGGCGGCAGCAGCGGCGGCGGTGGAAGTTCGGGCGGCTTTGGCGGCGGCGACTTTGACAATGACCTCGACGACGACGTACCTTTTTGATCGCATATACGGGGGCATATAGCAGGGGCTATGGTTAAAAAAGCGATCTTAGTGCTTGTTCTGCTTGGCGCGATTGTCGCCTATTTCGTGTTCGATCTTGGCCAGATCCTAAGCCTTGAAAGCTTCAAGGCCAGCCAAGCGGATATCGTCGCGGCGAAGGACGCGAACCCTGTTCTATACATAGCTGGGTTCTTCATTCTGTATGTCGCGGTGACGGGGCTTTCGATTCCCGGTGCGGCGATTATGACCCTTGTTGCGGGCGCGTTGTTCGGTGTGGTGGTTGGCACGATCATCGTTTCCTTTGCCTCCACCATGGGGGCAACATTGGCATTTCTAAGCGCGCGCTTTGTCTTACGCGAATGGGTGCAGGGCAAATTTGGCGAACGTCTGCGCGCGATTGACGATGGCTTGGAAAAGGATGGCGCTTTCTATCTCTTCACGCTGCGCCTGATCCCTGTATTTCCGTTTTTCGTGATTAATCTTTTAATGGGCCTGACGCGTATAAAAACACGGACATTTTTCTGGGTCAGCCAATTGGGCATGTTGCCTGCGACCATTGTGTTCGTAAACGCAGGCACGCAGATTAGCCGTATCGAAAGCACCTCGGGTCTATTGTCGCCAGCGCTGATCGCGTCTTTTGTGGCGCTCGCATTATTCCCTTGGGCGGCAAAGGCCATTGTCGCCTTGGTTAAACGCAGCCGTGGCTGAACGCTGGCAAAAACCCAGGCGGTTTGACCGCAATCTTATCGTCCTTGGCGCAGGCTCTGCTGGCCTCGTGTCGGCCTATATCGCCGCAATGGTGCAGGCCAAGGTGACGTTGATCGAAGCGCATGAGATGGGCGGCGATTGCCTGAACACCGGATGCGTGCCGTCAAAAGCGCTGATTAAAAGCGCAAAGGTTGCGCACCAGATTGGCGATGCTGCGCGCTTTGGTATTGACGTTGGCGCGCCTGTTGTCGACTTTCCTGCGGTGATGCGCCGCGTGCGGGACGTCATCACCGCCATTGAACCACATGATAGCGTTGAACGCTTTACCGGCCTTGGGGTTGACTGTGTGAAGGGTTATGCGCGCTTCATCGACCCATGGACCGTCGAGATTGACGGCGCACGGCGGATGACCGCGAAGGCGTTCATCATCGCCACGGGCGCAGCGCCGCTTATTCCGCCGCTACCCGGTGTTGAGAATAGCGGATATCTGACCAGCGAAACTTTGTGGGACGCCATGGCCACGCGGTCCGCCGCGCCGGGCAGGCTGGTCATTTTGGGCGGCGGCCCGATCGGCTGTGAACTGGCGCAGGCATTTCAGCGGCTTGGTTCAAATGTCACCATAATCGAAATGGCCGAACGTTTGCTGTTGAAGGAAGATGCCGATGCCGCAGCTTTGGTTACGGCAGCCCTCAAAGACGAGGGCGTGTCGGTTCTTAATAATCATCGCGCCGTGCGTTTTGCTCCGGATAAGGCGCTATGTGTTGCGGGACCCGACGGCGAGGAAGAAATTGCGTATGACGACATCATCATTGCGGTTGGCCGCAAGCCCCGCGTCGCAGGCTTTGGTTTAGAAGAGCTTGGACTGATCGTCGATGGACGGCTGGAAAATGACGCGTTTTTGCGCACTAACATGCCGCATATCTTATGCGCAGGCGATGTGGCAGGGCGTCAGCAGCTTACCCATGGCGGCAGTCATGAGGCCTGGTATGCCAGCGTGAATGCGCTTGCGCGGCCTTTCAAAAAATACCGCACCGATTACCGCGTGCTGCCGCGCGTGACCTATACCGCGCCTGAGTTGGCGGCCGTGGGCCTAACGCAAGCCGACGCCGAAGCGCAGGGCCTTGCCTTTGATAGTACGCGCTACGATCTGGATGACCTTGACCGCGCCATTGCCGACGGCGAGGCGCATGGTTTTGTGAAAATCCTGACGGCAAAGGGCAGCGACCGGATATTGGGCGCGACGATCGTTGGTCAGAATGCAGGCGAAATTCTCGCTGAGGTCACCTTTGCCATGAAGCACAAAATGGGCTTGCGCAGTATCCTCCAGACCATTCACCCATATCCCACATGGGCGGAAGCGAACAAATATGCGGCGGGCCAATTTGGCCTCGCACGCAAGCCTGAGGGCTTGTTGAAATGGGCCGAACGCTGGTTCCGTTGGCAGCGCGGTTAATGCAGGCTTTTCGCGGCGTGCAAAATACGCTGCAAAACGGTCAACAGGCACAATGCAGCGAACATAATCGCCAGCGTCGGGAAAAAGCCTGGAAACAGGCAAAATAGCACAAAAAAAGCGATGGTCTCCGCGCCCTCCATCAATCCGGTTGAATAGATAAATGCCTTTGGCCCATGCGCGCCGTCGTCGGATGTCTGGCGCGCGGCAATGGCAGCAAAAGCCAAAAAGCTGACAGCGGTCAGCGTGAAGCTGGCGATCAGCAGCAAAGCGGGTATTTGGTTGGCTGCGTGCATCAAGCCGAACGCCACTGGAATAGACAGATAGAAAACATAATCGCAGATGGTGTCGAGATAGCCCCCGAACTCTGTCGGTCCGTTGATACGTGCCATTGCGCCGTCCAAGCCGTCTAAAATCCGGTTGAGCAGAATAAAGCCCAGGGCCGCTGCAAAATGGGACTGGGTGATGAAAAAAGCAGCGGCAAGTGCAAGCCCTGCGCCGCTGACCGTCATTACATTTGCCGAAATGCGTGTGTCCGCGATCCAACCTGCTACGCGGATAAGCGCAGGGTTGACCAACCGGCGCAGTTGCACATCAAACATGGCGTGCGCTTATCATTTTTTCGCCAATAAGTCCTTAAGGCCAGCCATCGCGCCAGTCGGGACCACATCTTCCTCGCTCTTTACACCTGCGGCCTTGAGCATTTTTTCCGCCTCGGGACTGCGTGGATAAGGGTTAAGCGCAAGGCCAAGCGATTGGGCCACTGCCTCGCCCAGATCAATAGTCTGGCCATCGTGGAACATCGTGTCGCAATCGTCCGCTTCCAACTCCAGCTCAACTTCGCCGCTGATAACGGGTTCGGTGATGAAGCGGATATGCACCACCTCATCCATTTTGGCCGGGACAGGATCATGCGATGCAATGCAAAATTGCGCAAGGTCTGCGGCAAAACGGCCAGTTGCCACCACGCCTTTGGCATCATGCGCCAGCGAAATCTCCGCCTTTAGCAAATCCAGCGCAGCCAGATCAAAGCGCGCCATCAGGCCATCGCGCGCTGCCGCGTCCGCCGACAGTTGGATATTGCGGCTATGGCTGCCTACTTCAGAAAGCTTGATGACATGGCTGAACTCATTTGCCGTTACCATTTGGCGTCGCCCTCCACCAAGTTATCCGGCAATTGTGCGCCAAGTGCCCGTTCGACATCAAGCACGCCCTGACGTGTATGTGCAAGCGCCTCTGGCGATGGTGCAACGCTGCGATAAATGTTGCGGACCAGGGCATCGTCAAGGGCGCTGTGATCGTCCATTGCATTGCGCAGCGCGCCGACCCTGCCGCCAAGGGCGCTCATGATCTGACCAATATGCTTTCCGACAATCATGTCGCCAATGCCTACTTCGCGCAGCTGACCGTCCATGTCGTCGATAAAAACCTCCGTCATCCGCGCCATATCAAGGGCGTAGGCCTTGCTCTCTTCAAGCCGCAAAAGCACGAGAGACAGAATTGTCGCCACCATGTCAAACCTGCCATCCAGGCTGTCGGGAACTTGGCCTTCGACATACCAATGCGGTTCGCGTGCCTTAGCAACGATTTGGTTATATAAAGGGATAAGCTTTATTTTCGGGTCAGGTTGCCCGTTGCCGAACAGTCGTTTCAATAATGTCATAACGGCGCTTATATCCTTGCTCATCGGGCGTTCATCTGGGATTGCATATTGATATTGCGCCTTAAGGATGCAATGGCAAAGGCCCAAGTTTAGTGGATTAGCGGAGAAGTTTATGCGTGCGTCGCAAATAGCCGGTCTTGCAACATTGATTGCCGCGTTGACACTGTCCACTGGATGCACGCGGCTGCGCTCGCATCAGGGGTATATTGGTGATCAGACTTTGCTGAATTCGGTTCAGCCGGGCGTCGACAATAAGGAATCGGTTCAGGCATCGCTTGGCCGCCCAACCTTTGTCGGCCAGTTTGATCAGAATGACTGGTATTATTATTCGCGTGACGCACAGCAACTGGCATTTGCGCAGCCAAAGGCTGATAAGCAATATGTGCTAAAGGTCCGTTTTGACCCCGCAGGCAATGTCGCGTCGATTTCCCAAACAGGAACGGAATTGATTTCGAACATCAGCCCGATTGGCGACAAAACGCCAACATTGGGCCGGGACACGAGCTTTTTTGAAGAAATCTTCGGTAATATCGGTGCCGTTGGCGCCGGTGGCGGTCAAGGTGGGTCGCCGAACGGTCCGAATTAAAAGTAAACGATGCATGCTGAACCAAGTTCAGCATGACGATGTTGGATAGGTCTTCGTGCCTTCATGTCATTGTGCGAACATTCAAAGCGTTTTGGTGCGCACGCAGACACAATGACACGACCATCCCATAGCGGCAAGTTGCAAGCCGCCTGACCCTAGTCCGCAATCCCCGCAGCCGCCAGCACCGCGAGCGTGACCAAATCGCTCGTGCTTGATGCCATGGTTGCCACTTGCACTTGGCGCTCAATGCCCAGCAGCATGGGGCCAATGACCTGATCCCCGCCCAATTCGCGCAGCAACTTGGCTGAAAGATTTGCTGATTGAAGCCCGGGCATGATCAGAACATTTGCGGGGCCGGACAGGCGGCAGAACGGGTAGTTTTTCATCAGCGCCGGGTTCAGCGCCACATCGGGCGGCATGTCGCCTTCATATTCGAAATCGGGCCGCCGTGCGTCAAGTATGGCAACCGCATCACGGATATTGTTGAGCCAATTTCCCGCAGGATTGCCAAATGTTGAAAAGGACAGAAACGCAACCCGCGGTACATGACCCATGCGGCGGGCGACGACGGCGGTTTTCTCCGCGATATGCGCGAGTTCCTCGGCGCTTGGGCGCTCGTTAACGGTGGTATCGGCAATAAACACCGTATGCGTTTTACCGACCATGACGTGAATACCAAAGGGCACCGCGTCCTTTTTCGCGTCAAGCACCCGGCGCAGTTCGCGCAACGTTTGGCCAAAGGTGCGGGTGACGCCCGTGATCATCGCATCCGCCTGATCCATTTGCAGCAGTAACGCGCCAAAGATATTGCGGTCACGGTTGACCATCCGCTGAATATCGCGGCGCAGATAACCGCGTCGTTGCAAGCGGTTATACAGCCGGTCGACCATTTTATCGACAAGTGGGCTTGTGGCGCTGTTATGGACTTCATAATCATCGGGGTTCGCACCCAGCTCAATTAGCTTCTGCGTGACGCGGGCATCGCGGCCAATCAAAACCGGAATGCCATAGCCATCCTGTTTGAACTGAACGGCGGCGCGCACGACGACATCTTCTTCGGCCTCGGCAAAAATCACGCGCTTGGGTTTCGCGCGTGCCGCCGCATAAACCTGCGTGAGCGCCGATGTCGTCGGGTTTTGCCGCGCGCGTAGGCTGGCGCGATAGGCCTGCATATCCGCAATCGGCTTTTGCGCCACGCCCGAATCCATCGCGGCCTTGGCAACAGCAGAGGCAACAATTTCCATCAGGCGCGGGTCGAAGGGCGACGGAATGATATAATCCCGGCCAAATTTGTGCATCAGGCCACCATAAGCCGCCGCGACCTCTTCGGGCACAGTCTCGCGCGCCAATTGCGCCAGCGCGTGTGAGGCGGCAATCTTCATCGGCTCATTGATGGTGGTTGCCCGCACATCCAGCGCCCCGCGGAACAGGAACGGGAAGCACAGCACATTGTTGACCTGATTGGGGAAATCTGAACGACCCGTCGCAATAATCGCATCGGGCCGCGCCGCTCGCGCCACAGGCGGAGAGATTTCGGGATCGGGGTTCGCCATCGCAAAAATGATGGGCTGATCCGCCATGGATTTCACCATATCGGCGCTCAAGGCATTTGCCGCCGAAAGCCCCAGAAACACATCCGCGCCAACAATAGCTTCTGCAAGCGTGCGCGCGCTGGTCATTGCGGCATGTGCGGATTTCCACTGATCCATGCCTTCTGTCCTGCCCTGATAGATGACACCTTTCCGGTCGCACATGATGACATTGTTATGCGGCACGCCCATGCCCTTGATCAGCTCCGTGCAGGCAATGGCCGCAGCGCCAGCGCCGTTGCAAACGACCTTAATGTCGCGCAGCGACTTTCCGGTAAGCTCGCACGCGTTGATTAACCCGGCGGCGGCAATGATCGCGGTGCCATGTTGATCATCATGAAATACGGGGATGTTCATCCGCTCTTTCAAGGTTTGTTCAATGATGAAGCAATCAGGCGCAGCAATATCCTCCAAATTGATGCCGCCAAAGGTCGGCTCCAACAATTCCACCGCGTCAATGAAGCGCTGCGCATCTTCGGTGTTCACTTCAATGTCGATGGAGTCGACATCGGCGAAGCGTTTGAACAAGACTGCCTTGCCTTCCATCACTGGCTTTGATGCCAAGGCCCCCAAATTGCCCATGCCAAGAATAGCGGTGCCATTTGATATGACCGCGACCAGATTGCCTTTGGCGGTGTAATCATAAGCTGTGGCGGGATCATCATAAATGGCCTGCACCGGCACAGCGACGCCGGGCGAATAGGCAAGACTCAGGTCACGCTGAGTCGCCATGGGCTTGGTCGCCACGATTTCAATTTTGCCGGGGCGTCCCTGCGAATGGAAATCGAGCGCTTCCTGCGGGGTGATTTGGACGTCGCTATCGTTCATTCTAGACCCTGACCATTTATCATCAATTTTTAAGCCCTAACGCGCTGCTGACGCAAGGGCAAGCATTGCCCCGCCCGACGGGCTTCGCTAACGCATTGTGCATGGCAGGGGACAACACACCGACACCCATGATGGTGCAATATCTTGGTTTGAAGGCAAAGTCAGGCGATTGCCTGCTGTTCTACCGCATGGGTGATTTTTTCGAACTCTTCTTTGATGATGCACGCGCGGCGGCAGCGACGCTGGACATCGCTTTGACGTCGCGCGGGGAACATGATGGTAAGCCAATCCCCATGTGCGGTGTGCCTGTCCATGCCGCCGAAGGGTATTTGGCCCGGTTGATTAAGGCGGGGCATCGCGTCGCGATTGCCGAGCAGACGGAAAGCCCTGACCAAGCCAAGGCGCGTGGTGGAAAGACCTTGGTCACGCGCGACATTGTGCGGTTTGTGACCGCAGGGACGCTGACTGAGGATAGTCTGCTGGATAGCTGGGCGTCCAACATGCTCGTGGCCGTTGCGCAGGTTGGGGATTTTTTTGGGATAGCCGCCGCCGACATCTCGACAGGCTATTTTGAACTGGTCACGGTGACGGGTGGTGCGCTTGAGGCAGAGCTGGCGCGGCTTTCTGCCAGCGAGTTGGTTGTGCCCGACGGATTCGCAGACCTGCAAGGTGCCATCATACGGCCAAGGGCAGATTTTGACAGCATTGTTGGCAGCGATCTGTTGCGGCAGCATTTTGCGCTCGCTACGCTTGATAGCATTGGCTCTGTCACACGGGCCGAACAAGCGGCGGCTGGTGGCCTGATTTCCTATCTCGCGCACGCCGGACAAGGTAAAATGCCGTTCCTAAAGCTCCCGGTCCGCCGCGAGGTGCATGAACATCTTTTGATTGATCAGGCTACGCGCGACAGTCTGGAGATTAACAGCGCAAGCAAAGGTGGGCGCACGGGGTCTTTGCTGGCTGAGGTTGACCGCACGATCACAGGCGCGGGTGCGCGGCAATTGGCCAATGATCTTGCGGCACCCCTCATGGACAAAGCGAAAATCGATGCGCGTTTGTCATTGGTGCAATGGTTCCATGATGCGCCGCTGACCCGCGATGCTGTGCGCACGGCATTGCGGCAACTGCCCGATATTGCGCGCGCACTTGGCCGTGTTGTGGCGGGGCGGGGCAGCCCAAGGGACTTGGGCCAGATTCGCGACGGGTTGGATGCGGCGCGGGCGTTGCGCGAGCGTTTGGGCGCAATGGCGGACCGTCCGGAGCTGCTCGATCAACTTCTGCCCGCATTGGATGGCCATGGCCATATGGTGGATGTGTTAGCGCGCGCTTTGGTGCCTGCACCGCCCACCGAGACCACGCAAGGCGGCTATATCGCCGAAGGCTATGACGCCGCTTTGGATGTGCTGCGGGTGGCGGGGCGCGATGGACGCCAAGCGATCGCGCAGTTGGAAGCGCGTTATCGCGATGCGACGGGTATATCCGCGCTCAAAATCCGGCATAATGCCGTTCTTGGCTATTTTGTTGAGGTGCCTGCCAAGCACGGCGATGCGTTGATGGCCGCCGGGACAGGCTTCACCCATCGGCAAACAATGGCAGGAGCGGTGCGGTTCAATTCGCCGGAATTGCATGAAGAAGCAGTCCGCATCACGCAAGCCGGCGGCCATGCTTTGGTCGCCGAAGCGGCGCATTTGGAAGAGCTGGTGACAATGATATTGTCCCGCCGCGATGCCATTGCCTCAAGCGCGGACGCCTTGGCGCGTATTGACGTGTCCGCCGCGCTCGCCGAACGCGCTGCGCAGAGCAATTGGTGCCGCCCAAATTTTGTGGCGCATCCGTGTCTTGAGATCGAAGGCGGGCGTCATCCCGTCGTCGAAAGCGCGCTGGCAAAGTCGGGCGACCGGTTCATCGCCAATGACTGCAAGCTGTCGCCGGAAAAGCGGTTATGGCTGGTCAGCGGTCCGAACATGGGCGGTAAGTCGACCTTTTTGCGACAAAATGCGTTGATTGTTTTGTTAGCGCAGGCAGGCAGCTATGTGCCCGCAACCTCGGCGCGGCTTGGCCTTGTGGACCGATTGTTCAGCCGCGTTGGCGCGTCGGACAATTTGGCGCGCGGGCGGTCAACCTTCATGGTCGAAATGGTCGAAACCGCTGCCATTCTCGCCCAAGCGACGGAGCGCAGCTTTGTTATATTGGATGAGGTTGGGCGCGGCACTTCGACCTATGATGGCCTTGCCATTGCCTGGGCCGTGGTGGAGGGCATTCATGAAACCAATCGTTGCCGATGCCTGTTCGCGACGCATTATCACGAATTGACGCGGCTGGCGGACAGCCTTGATGCGCTGTCGCTGCACCATGTGCGTGCCAAGGAGTATAAGGGCGATCTGGTGCTGTTGCACGAGCTTGCCGATGGACCCGCAGACCGAAGCTATGGCATTGCGGTGGCAAAGCTTGCCGGCCTTCCGCCGCAGGTGGTGGCGCGCGCAAGTTCCGTTTTGGGTAAGCTCGAAAAAGGGCGCGCCGAAACTGGCGGCCTTGCGGCGGGGCTGGGTGACTTGCCATTGTTCAGCGCCGCTATCGACGCCGCCGAGGCGAAGGTTGACGCCTTGCGTGAGAAACTTACCGATCTCGACATCGACGCGCTTAGCCCGAGGGCCGCGCTCGATTTGCTGTATGAGCTCAAGCGCGCGGCTGGCGAAAACGGATGAGGTCCTGACCTTAGGTCAGCGACAAAAACAGCCCCGCCAGCGCTGCACTCATCAGGTTCGACAGCGATCCTGCGGCAAGTGCTTTCAATCCAAGCTTTGCAATCATGGGACGTTGATTGGGCGCTAGGCTGCCCGTGACCGCCATCTGAATCGCGATGGAACTGAAATTGGCAAATCCGCACAAGGCGAAGGTGACGATGCCGACGGTTGGTGCGGACAATTGCTTGAGTGCGCCCAAATCAATGAACGCCACAAATTCGTTTAGGACAATCTTGGTGCCGAATAATCCACCCGCTTGAATAGCCTCACTCCATGGCACACCGAGCAGGAACATCATCGGCGCAAATACATAGCCGACAATCTGCTGAAAACTTAGCCCCGGCAGGCCGAACCATCCGCCAATGCCGCCCAAAATGCCATTGGCCAATGCCACTAATGCGACAAAGGCAAGGACCATGGCACCCACGGCTACCGCGAGCTTAACGCCGGTTTGCGCACCTTGCGCAGCGGCCATGATGATGTTCGCAGGTTTTTCTTCCGCATCGTCATGCGCCATTTCCGGTTCATCATCGGGATGCGGGTTGGCCAATGCGGGGTCGCCCTCTGCCACTACGACTGGCGGTACATCGGGCATCATGATTTTCGCCATCAATATGCCGCCCGGCGCCGACATGAATGCGGCGGCGAGCAGATAATCAATGCGGATGCCCATTGAGGCATAAGCCGCCAATATCGTCCCTGCCACGCCCGCCATGCCGACGGTCATGACGCAGAATAATTGTTCAGGCTTCAGCCCGGCCAGATAGGGGCGAATGACCAAGGGTGATTCGGATTGACCAACAAAGATATTCGCGGCGGCACACAGGCTTTCCACCTTGGAAATGCCCGTGATTTTCTGCAAACCGCCGCCGATCCAGCGGATCACATATTGCATGATGCCGAGATAATAGAGGATCGATATCAACGAGGCAAAGAAGATGATCACTGGCAGCGCAGCGATGGCAAAGCTGTTCCCGCCGATTTCGGGGGAAGCTAAAGGTCCAAAGATGAACTTTGTCCCTTCACCTGCGTAGCCCAAAAGGTTGGCAACACCGTTGGACATGAACGCAAGCACCGTTTTGCCCCAAGGCACGTACAACACCAAAGCCGCTAAACTTGCCTGCAGGGCAAAAGCCGCGCCGACGACACGGAACTTGATCGCGCGGCGGTTGGACGACAACAAAACCGCAATCGCCAGAATGACGACCATGCCCGCGATGCTCATTAAAATCTGCATGTATAACTTCCCCGAAAACCGCCACCCTAAACTTGTTGCAGGGTCTTACTCCGATATGTTGAACGCAAGATGCTGAAACACGTTCAGCATGACAGCAATTTATGGTTCCCGCATTCGACCTAGCGCCATCGTTGGCCTTGCGCCAATAAAATTAGACGCTAGTCAGTTTTGGATGACTGATCAGACCACATTGCACGCGACCGGCGGAGGCATCCCGAAATCGCTTTTCATGTTTTCAATCATTTACGGCGGCATGGTGTGCATTGCCGGTGTGCTTGGAAATAAACAGGTTTCTTTAGGGCCGCTAGCTGTGGAGGCGGGCATTTTTCCGTTTCTTTTGCTGGTCATCCTCTCCAGTGCGGTAGCAGCCTTGCATGGTAAGGCCATTGCGGATCGATTGGTAAAATATGGCTTCATTCCTCTTATTGCGTCGATATTGCTCGCGTTGCTGGTGCTTTCATTGCCTCCGTCACCGAAAATGGACGAAAAATATCTGGATGCGTTCAATACCATGATGGGGCAGACGCCGCGCATATGGCTTGCAGGCATAATCGCTTATGGCGTATCTCAAATGCTTAACGTCTATTTGTTCGATCGCCTGAAAAAAACAGTCGGAAAATATGTCGCATTGCGGGGTGCCATCGCTGCGGTGCTGTCACAGATTATCGACACTTTGTTGTTCGTAAGCATCGCCTTTTACGGCGTGTTCCCCATCACAGAATTGCTGTTCGGCCAAATGCTAGCGAAGGTGGTGTTGAGCATGATTATGGTGCCGTTACTCATCACGTTCTTTGTTAGCTACGGCCATAAGCTGGATGGCACAGACCCCAAAGCAGTTGGTGCGCATGACAATTGATCCAATCAATCTCGCCAAGGCCGAAACACTTACTGAGGCGCTGCCCTATTTGCAGCGTTATGCAGGCAAGACCTTTGTTGTCAAATATGGTGGCCATGCGATGGGCGATGCAAGCCTTGCGCGGGACTTTGCCGACGATGTGGTGTTGTTAAAGGCTGTCGGCATCAACCCCGTGGTCGTCCATGGCGGCGGGCCGCAAATTGGCGCAATGCTTAAGAAATTGGGCGTCGAGAGCAAATTTGTCGATGGCCTTCGCGTGACTGACGCCGAAACCGCAAAGATTGCCGAAATGGTGCTGTCGGGCGCGATTAACAAGGAACTGGTCGGCTGGATCAATGCCGCTGGCGGTAAGGCGCTTGGCATATCGGGTAAGGATGGCGGGTTCGTTACCGCCACCAAGGTTAAGCGCACGCAAAAAGACCCCGATAGCCATATCGAACAGAATATCGATCTTGGCTTTGTCGGCGAACCAACCACCGTAGACCGCAGCATTATTGATACAATTAGCGCGGCAGGCATGATTCCTGTGATCGCGCCAATTGGTGTTGGCGCAGATGGCCATACGTATAATATCAACGCCGACACCATGGCTGGCGCGGTGGCGAGTGCGCTGGGGGCCTCGCGGCTTTTCCTTTTGACCGATGTCGCCGGGGTATTGAACAAGTCAGGCGAATTGCTAACGGACCTTGACCCTGCGGCGATTGCCGCGTTGCAAAATGACGGTACGATCAGCGGCGGGATGATCCCCAAAATCCAGACATGTGTTGATGCGGTGGAATCTGGCGTGGATGCGGCGGTTATCTTGGACGGTCGCACCAGCCATGCCATGCTCATCGAAATGTTCACTGTTAAGGGCGCAGGCACCCTGATTCACAAGTAAACTGCGGCCTGCACTGTTTTGGGCAGTTGATACAGCGCGCCACCTCGGCTAATCGCTTCGACAAACTTTTTTCGGAGAATTTCATGCTTCTCGCGCTTATTTCCATCATCGGATATTTGATGACGATATTATCCACCGTCGTCATCATTCAATTCATCTTGAGCTTGCTGATTTCGTTTAATGTCGTCAGCCTGTCGAACAACATCGTCGCCTCCATCTGGCAGGCGCTTTCGGTCATTCTTGACCCATTTCTAAAGCCTATCCGCAAGATCATGCCGGACACAGGCATGATCGATTTTTCGCCGATGGTGTTATTGATCGGTCTGCGCATATTGCAGATGCTGTTGATGGGTGTGGCCAATGATATTTCTGCAGCGGGCATGTGAGCAACGCCGTTATTATAGATGGCAAGGCATTTGCCGCCCAATTGCGTCTGCGCGTGGCCGCTGCTGTTGAGAGCTTTATAGCGGTAACGGCCCATAAGCCGGGCCTTGCCGTTGTGCTGGTGGGTGAAGACCCGGCCAGTCAAATATATGTGGGTTCCAAAAAGAAAGCGACAGTCGAGGCAGGCATGAACAGCTTCGAACATCGTCTGCCCGTGTCGGTTTCGCAAGACGCACTCATAGCGCTGGTCGAAATGCTCAACGCCGATGCCGCCGTCGATGGCATATTGGTGCAATTGCCCTTGCCGCCGCATATCGATGATAAGGCGGTGATCGCCGCGATTGATCCGGGCAAGGATGTCGATGGCTTTCATGTCGTCAATGCGGGGCGTCTCGCGGTGGGTGAGGAGGCGTTTGTGCCGTGCACCCCGCTTGGCTGCCTGATGCTGCTAAAGGACCATATGGGCGATCTGTCCGGCAAAAACGCCGTGGTCATCGGGCGGTCGAACATTGTCGGTAAGCCCATGGCGCAATTGCTGTTGGCAGAAAATTGCACTGTAACAATCGCACATAGCAGAACGCAGGATTTGCCAGACGTTGTGCGCCGTGCAGACATTGTTGTGGCTGCGGTTGGCCGGGCGGAGATGGTGACCGGCGATTATTTGAAGCCCGGCGCAGTCGTGATTGATGTTGGCATCAACCGCCTGTTGCCCGAGGCGGGCCAAAGCAAAGGGCGCTTGGTCGGCGACGTTGCCTTTGACGACGCGTTACGCCATGCTGGTGCTATCACGCCTGTCCCGGGCGGGGTCGGGCCCATGACCATCGCGTGCCTGTTGCGCAATACGTTGGTTGCCGCGCACCGCCGTGCAGGAGTTGCCGCACCAGAAGGAATATGACGCGATGAAAGCATTTTCTGTCCTTCTTATTGCAGCAGCGCTTTCGGCCTGTGCGGCGTCGCCAAGCCGGCAATATTATGATTTTCAGCCCAAAATCGCGAACCCAAGCGCGATTATTGCAGCAGACATTGGCTTTAATCAGCTTGCCCAACAAAAGGGGCAATGGACCGCCTTTCGTGAAACCGCCGCCAAGGACGCCGTCATGTTCGTGCCGCAACCCACGCTCGCGCTCGAATGGCTAAAGGGCAAGGCAGACCCGGTCGCGCCGATAAAATGGCAACCGCATAAGGCGGTCATGTCCTGCGATGGTAAAACCGGCGTGACGACGGGCGCGTGGGAGAGACCGGATGGCGCGGTCGGCTATTTCACCACCGTCTGGCAATTTGCCGAGAAAAATGCGCGCGGTGACGGGGAATGGAAATGGGTGCTACACCATATGGACACGCTGACCGTGCCCCGTGCGCCGAAAGAAATGATTGAAACGACGGTCGCCAGTTGCAAAGGCCAAGTGTCTGCGACGCGCAATGCCGGGCCTCAGGGCGCAACAATAAAAACTGGCTACGCGCGCGATCAATCCTTGAGCTACAGCTATATCGTCCAACCCAATAATGCGCGCAGCATTGAGGTTACATATTGGAACGGGGAGGCAAACGAAACTGCCGTCAGTGATCAGGTTGCGCCGCAATGATGATTGAACTGTTTCTTTCGGCCTTCATCACCTTTTTCGTCGTGATCGACCCGCCGGGTTGTGCGCCGATTTACGCCAGCCTGACCAAGGGTGCCAATACGGCCCAGCGCCGCAATATGGCGTTGCGTGCGGTCATGGTTGCATCGGGCATATTGCTGGTTTTTGCGTTGTTCGGCGAACAATTGCTGGGCGCGTTGCATATTGAATTGAACAGCTTCCGGATTGCAGGCGGCATCATGCTGTTCCTGATTGCCATCGATATGGTTTTTGAAAAGCGCACGTCACGCCGCGAGGAACGCGCGCAGAAAATCATCGACACGCCCGAGATTGAGGATGTTTCTGTCTTCCCCATGGCCATGCCGATGATCGCAGGGCCAGGGTCGATTGCCTCTGTAATGCTGCTTATGTCGCAAAATAGCGGGATTGACCGCGCTGGCGTCATTTTGGCGGCATTGGGAAGCGTGCTTGTCCTCACGCTTTTGGCGTTGCTCGCCGCTGGCCCGATTATGCGCGTTCTGGGTGCCAATGCCGAAGCCGTTATCACACGGCTGTTGGGTGTGCTGCTCGCCGCATTGGCCGCGCAATTCGTTATCGACGGCTTGCGGGCGAGCTTTCTGGGCTGATTATTGAAGCGTGACGCGGTCGTCGGACCCGTCATGGCGTCCAAAAAACTGCATTAACTGCACAATAATGTCTGCACGGTCCGATAGCCCGCGCGCTTCCAACAAGGCCTGCTTGGCTGCAAAATCAAACGGCGCGATTTGGGCAATGGCATTAACCAGAGAATAATCGTCCAGCTGCGACACCGCCGCCCAATCAACGCTGTACCCTTGCGAATCGGCAAAGCGGCGCGACTCAATTTCAATGGAAGCGCGTTCGGCCAATGACAGCGCTTCGCCCATCTCATCTTCGTCCCATAATTCGGCTTCAACTTGGCGAAAGCTGGTGGTCACACTCAATTCATTAATCACCGAAAAGCGTTGCACACCTTCAAGGATGATATTGTATCGACCGTCGTCCAACGCCTCAACATCGTGAATCCGTGCAAGGCAGCCAATGTTGAACAAGGGGGGGTGATTGCCCTGCCCCTTGGGCTGGATGATACCGATCTTGCGGTCACGGGCCAGCGAATCGCTCACCAGATCGCGATAGCGCGGTTCAAAAATATGCAGCGGCAGTTGCATGCTCGGGAAAATAATCGCGCCGGTGAGCGGGAAAATCGAGATGCGCTGCGTGGTCATCCGAACAGGATCGCTGACAATTTTCGGCGTGTCGCTGCTACCCATGAGTCTTCCAATCCAATCAAAGCAAATATTTCGAGGAGCCGCGCCTTGGCAGCGCCGTCATTATATGCGCGGTCCGCCGCGATGCTATGCAACAACGCGTCGGCGGCACCATCGCGGTCGCCCGCTGCCATGAGCGCATTGGCAAGCTCCATGCGCAGGCCATGGTCATCGGGTGACGCCGCGACGGCGGCTTTTAACCTGGCCAATTCTTCAGGCGGAACGGCTGCGGCTGCTATGCTCAATACTGATCCCGCCTTTTCCAGCGCTGGGTCGGTACGCAGTTCCGCGCTTAGGCTGTCAAAAATAGCTTGCGCCTCCTCTTGACGCCCCAAAGCGGTCAGTGCCCGGATCAGCCCGGACAAAGCGGTAGGGTGTTCGGGCAATACCGAAAGCACTTCGGCAAACAGGGCGTAAGCCTGTTCCGCGCGGTCTTGCGCCAAAAGGGCGTCGGCCTCTTCCACAAGCGGTGCCAATGCTGCGGCTGGGTCGATAATGGCGTTGCCAGCGGCGATCGGCAGCTTCTCCAACAATTGGTCAAGCATTTGGCGCAATTGCGGTTCCGTGCGTGCCGGCGACAGGTCGGCAACGGGCTGCCCCTGAAATATGGCGTAAACCGTTGGAATGGACCGCACCTGAAATTGCGCGGCGATAAACTTGTTCTGGTCGACATTGACCTTAACCAATTTCACCCCGCGATCGGCATATTCCGCCGCGATCTTTTCCAAGATCGGCGTCAGTTGCTTGCATGGTCCGCACCATTCGGCCCAGAAATCGAGGATCACCAAATGCTCCATCGACGGCGCGACAACGTCGATCCGGAATTGCTCAACGGCTTTTTGTTCGTCGGTGGTCAGGCCCATCGTCGCCAAGGTCATTCTCCAATCTTTAGGATTCGATTCGTCCCCTATGTGGGCAAAGCGATGGCTTTCACAAGACAGGCTTTACCCCGTTTTCGTAAAAAGGCGGCATTTGGAGCTTGCGGGGGGATATACCCCATGCTAACGGCGCGCCTCACCCGTCAGGATTTCAATGCCTGACCGCCAGAGCGGGCGTAGCTCAGGGGTAGAGCACAACCTTGCCAAGGTTGGGGTCGAGGGTTCGAATCCCTTCGCCCGCTCCAATGATTTCAATGACTTAGGTGATATCGGCTTTGCTGCTCAAAGCGGGCTTGCAGCCTGCGTTTTAATCAGCGTTCTGATTAGAACGCCCGCGTAAAAATCTTGGAAATTCAGTGTTTAAGTCGGCCTTGGATGGGGCATTGCCGGTTAATGCGATTTGCACTGCGCTCATCTTTGTGTTCACCTCGCTCCTAAAAACGGATGAGCGACGATCATCCGTAACGCTTTGGGGCCGGTCCGCCAATCCCAAACGCCACAAAAGTCCGATTTGTCGGGGAGGAGCCGTTGGCGTCGAACACCGTTCGCCAGCGTTCCAATTGGAACCGATTGCCTTGACGGGAAGCCTAATCGGTCCTTGTCCTTGAGCAGTTGTGATGGCAGCTTTTGGGCCTATTCTGTTGAAAAAGTCGTCTCATCTGAAGGTCTCGTAATTTTCTTTCAATCCTTGCGAGTGGCGCGTAATTTCGATTCAACACGCCAACGCACGAGATTC
>JBILLO010000105.1:0-6105 GCA_044376035.1 Sphingorhabdus sp. | reverse complement strand
CACCTCTTTCACTCGCCGCTGTGGCCGCTATCGCCTTTGCATCGGTCCCTGCATCGGCAACGGGTGCAATCACCTGTAAATCAGGGCCCGTTTCCGGATGGAAAAGCCAAAAGGCGCTGACCGACAAGCTGACCAAAGATGGCTGGACTGTGCGTAAATCGAAAGTCGATGGCGGCTGCTATGAAGTTTATGGCACCACCCCTGAAGGCGACCGTGTGGAAGCCTATTTCCACCCAGTAACCCTCGAAAAATTATATGTCAGCCGCCGTGGCGAAGTATTGTTTCGCAAGACGGGTTATTGATAGCATTTAACGATAGTCATTGACAAAACCGGGGCTGCGCGTAAACGCGGCTCCGGGCCACGCGGCCCCAACGCCGCGCTGCTCTCTGCAAGGAGACGCTTACATGACTATAGTACCCCCCGCCGTTAAACCGGTACGTCCGTTCTTTTCTTCCGGTCCCTGCGCGAAACCGCCAGGCTGGAGCGCGGAAAAACTGCAAACCGAATCGATTGGCCGTTCGCATCGCGCGAAAATCGGCAAGTCACGCCTGCAACTTGCCATCGACCTGATGCGCGAAGTGCTTCAGGTACCCGACACGCACCGCATTGGCATTGTCCCGGCATCTGACACGGGCGCTTATGAAATGGCGATGTGGACCATGCTCGGCGCACGGCCAGTGACGGCCACGGCGTGGGAAAGTTTTGGCGAAGGCTGGGTGACTGACGCAGTTAAACAACTTAAAATCGATCCTACGGTAATCCGTGCCGATTACGGGCAATTGCCCGACATGGCGTCGATTGACCAAAGCCACGATGTGCTATTCACTTGGAACGGGACCACCTCGGGTGTGCGCGTTCCAAATGGCGACTGGATCAGCGATACCCGCGAAGGTCTGACCTTCAACGACGCGACCAGCGCGGTTTTTGCGTATGACATGCCTTGGGACAAGCTCGACGTGACGACCTTTTCTTGGCAGAAAGTCCTGGGCGGGGAGGGTGCGCACGGCGTAATCATCCTTGGACCACGCGCAGTCGAGCGGCTCGAAACATTCACGCCATCATGGCCGCTGCCGAAGATTTTCCGGCTCATGGCCAAAGGTGCCTTGACTGAAGGCATCTTCAAGGGCGAAACAATCAACACACCGTCAATGCTCGCGGTCGAAGATGTCATCTTCGCCCTTGAGTGGGCGAAAACCGTTGGTGGTTTGCAGGGGCTCATGGCCCGCAGTAACGCCAATGCTGCTGCGCTCGCAAAAATCGTCGAGACGCGCGATTATCTCGGATTTCTTGCTGCTGACCCTGCTATTCGGTCGACCACTTCGGTCTGTTTGACCGTCAAGGGTGCAGACGAAGCGATGATCAAGAAAATGGCGTCTTTGCTTGAGGCAGAGCATGCGGCCTATGACATCGCCGGATATCGCGACGCCCCGCCGGGCTTGCGCATCTGGTGCGGTGCGACCGTTGATACCGCCGATATTCAGGCGCTCGGGCCATGGCTCGATTGGGCTTATCACAGCGCTACACTATAAGTTCGTCATCCCCGCGTAGGCGGGGATCCAACACCTGACCTATCAAAACGTGAACTCGGGAGATGGATTCCCGCCTTCGCGGGAATGACGAGAGACAAAACAATGACCAAACCACGCGTACTCATCTCCGACAAAATGGACCCTAACGCCGCCAAGATTTTCGCTGAACGCGGTTGTGACGTTGATGTCATCACCGACAAAACGCCCGACGAACTTGCCGGTATCATTGGCGATTATGATGGCTTAGCCATTCGTTCATCGACGAAGGTGACGCAACAGATATTGGACGCGGCCACAAACCTGAAGGTTATTGGCCGCGCCGGCATTGGCGTTGACAATGTCGACATCCCATATGCGTCGGCGAAAGGTGTTGTCGTCATGAACACGCCTTTTGGCAATTCGATCACCACGGCTGAACACGCTATCGCCTTGATGTTCGCCCTCGCGCGTCAATTGCCTGAGGCCAATGCGCAAACGCAAGCTGGCAAATGGCCGAAAAATGATTTCATGGGTATTGAAGTTACCGGCAAGACGCTTGGACTTATCGGCGCTGGCAATATCGGATCGATTGTCGCGAGCCGCGCGCTGGGATTGCGGATGAAGGTCGTGGCCTTTGACCCGTTCCTCACCGCCGATCGCGCAATTGAAATGGGCGTTGAAAAGGCTGACCTTGATACTTTGCTCGCCAAGGCAGACTTCATCACCTTGCATACGCCGCTGACCGACCAAACCCGCAATATATTGTCGCGGGAAAATCTTGCGAAGACCAAAAAGGGTGTCCGCATCATTAACTGCGCACGTGGCGGGTTGATCGATGAAGAGGCGCTGAAAGAGGCATTGGACACCGGCCAAGTCGGCGGCGCAGCTTTGGACGTTTTTGCGACCGAACCAGCGAAGGAATCGTCCCTGTTCGGCACGCCAAACTTCATTTGCACCCCGCATCTGGGTGCATCGACCAATGAGGCGCAGGTCAATGTTGCGCTTCAGGTGGCCGAACAAATGGCGGATTATCTGGTCAATGGCGGCGTTACCAATGCGTTGAACATGCCAAGCCTGTCTGCTGAAGAAGCGCCGAAGTTGAAGCCATATACGACCCTTGCGCTAAAACTGGGTTCGCTGGTTGGCCAATTGGCGCATGATAATCTCGACAATATTGCGATTGAGGTTGAGGGCGCTGCGGCGGAGCTGAACATTAAACCCATTACGGCGGCGGTTCTCGCTGGCTTCATGCGGCGTTTTTCCGACGCGGTGAACATGGTGAATGCGCCGTTCTTAGCCAAAGAGCGTGGCTTTGACATTCGCGAAGTCCGCCATGACAAGGCTGGCGCCTATCACACATTGGTGCGCGTCACCGTCAACACGGCGCAAGGCCCTCGGTCGGTTGCAGGGACATTGTTCGCCAACAGCGAAGCCCGGCTTGTCGAGATTTTCGGCATCAGCCTTGAGGCGGAGCTTGAAGGCAATATGCTCTACATCGTCAATGAAGATGCGCCCGGCTTTATTGGCCGTGTTGGCACGACCTTGGGTGCGGCCGGATTGAACATCGGCACATTCCATCTGGGCCGTCGCAGCGCGGGCGGTGAGGCCGTTTTGCTTCTGTCGATGGACGCGGCGATCCCTGAAGCTGTCCTTAAACAGCTTGGTACGCTTCCCGGTGTAAAAACCGTGAAGGCGCTGAAGTTTTAGGCCACAGCGCAAGCGGGGCTTCCCCGCTTGGACTTTTGCGGTAAGGAGTGCGCATGAATATTCCGCCTGACTTGCTGCCCGAAGGCTTCCGCGACCGACTTCCTCCCCAAGCGGAGGTTGCGGCGCGGGTATCGCGGGCGATGATCGACGTGTTGGCAAGCTACGGCTATGCGCGCGTGGCACCGGCCATGGCGGAATTTGAATCGGTGCTCGCCAAGCATAGCGGCGATGCCGTGCGTAATCAGCATTTGCGGTTTACCGACCCTGTGTCGGGCCACACGCTGGCGCTGCGCGGTGATATCACGGTGCAGGTTGGGCGCATCGCCACGACTCGGATGAAAGACGCGCCACGACCGCTGCGCTTGGCTTATCATGGTCAGGTCCTGCGTCTGCGCGCCAAGCAATTACGCCCAGAGCGGGAATTGACGCAATTGGGCGCAGAATTGGTCGGCAATGACAGCGTGGCTGCCGCTTGCGAAATTGTTGGCGTTGCCATTGATGCGCTTGAGGCGGCGGGCGTGAAAGACATCACCATCGATTTCACCTTGCCTGATCTTGTGGAACGGCTGGCGGAAAAGGCACTGCCTTTGGCGGCGGACAAGATTGATGCCGTTCGGTCCGAACTGGATATGAAGGACGCAGGCGGACTAAGTGCGCTGGGGGCGGATGCGTATTTGCCGCTGCTCGCGGCGACTGGCCCATTTGCAGACGCGGTTGAGAAATTGCGGGCGATTGATGCAGGCGGGGCGCTCGCGTCCCGAATCCGTGCCTTGGAAGCCATCGCCAGTAATATTGCGGGCCGCGCCAATGTGACACTTGATCCGACCGAGCGGCATGGCTTTGAATATCAAAGCTGGTTCGGTTTTACGATTTTCGCCAAAGGGTATAGCGCTGCGCTTGGTCGCGGTGGGACTTATTATATTGATCGTGCCGATGGACCATCGGAACCGGCAACGGGCTTCTCGCTCTATCCCGATCCGTTGATTGATCTGGCTGACGAAAGCGTCGTCCGGTGTGTTTTTCTGCCACTGGGCACCGACGCCGCAACCGGCGCAAAAATGCGCCATGAAGGTTGGGCGACGGTTGCCGCATTGGATGAGAATGACAGCGCCGCTGTGTTGGGCTGCACCCATATGTGGACAAATGGTCAAGCCATTCCCGTCTGAAATCGTCCTTCATGCAGCTTTAGGGTGGACGCCAGCCGCGCATAATCATAACGGAGCTTACGGCGAATCCCTTCGCAGGAAAAATCTCCTGCGCAGAAAAAGGCCCCAGAGCTATCTGGCTTTGACAGGGAATATCTGATGGCGAATGTAACCGTAATTGGCGCGCAATGGGGCGACGAGGGTAAAGGCAAGATTGTCGACTGGTTGGCGGAACGCGCCGATGCCGTTGTCCGCTTTCAAGGTGGGCATAATGCCGGTCACACTTTGGTCGTTGGCGACAATGTCTATAAATTGTCGTTGCTGCCGTCGGGGATCGTAACCGGAACGCTGTCGATTATTGGCAATGGCGTGGTTCTCGACCCTTGGGCGTTGCGCGATGAAATGACGAAGCTGCGCGGGCAGGGCGTTTCCATCACGACCGAGAATTTTGCGCTGGCGGACAATTGCGCGTTGATCCTGCCGATTCACCGCGACTTGGATGGTTTGCGGGAAACCGCGGCGGGTTCGGGCAAGATCGGGACCACAGGCCGCGGCATTGGCCCTGCATATGAAGACAAGGTGGGCCGCCGCGCGATCCGCGTGTGTGATCTGGCGCATCTGGATGCTTTGGATGCGCAGCTTGACCGTCTATGTGCGCACCACGACGCCTTGCGCGCCGGATTTGGCGAACCGCCAGTGGATCGTGCGCGCTTGATCGCTGACCTGAAAGAAATCGCACCCTTTGTTCTGGAATATGCCGAACCGGTGTGGAGACGATTGAATAAGGTGCGCAAGGCTGGCGCGCGGATATTGTTTGAAGGTGCGCAAGGCGTGTTGCTTGACGTTGACCATGGCACTTATCCATTCGTGACCTCGTCCAATACTGTTTCAGGCACAGCGGCGGCCGGTTCCGGCCTTGGGCCAAGTGCGGCGGGCTTTGTGCTCGGTATCGTCAAGGCCTACACCACGCGGGTTGGGTCAGGGCCATTCCCGACCGAGCTTGAGGATGAAACCGGCCAAAGGCTGGGTGAACGCGGCCATGAATTTGGCACTGTCACGGGCCGCAAGCGCCGCTGTGGTTGGTTTGACGCCGTGATAGTGCGGCAAAGCTGCGCTGTGTCCGGTGTGACCGGCATTGCGCTGACTAAGCTCGATGTGCTTGACGGGTTTGATAGGATCAAGATCTGCACCGGCTATCGCCTGAACGGCAAAGTTTATGACTATTTGCCAGCGCATGCTGCAGAGCAAGCCGCCGTGGAGCCAATCTACGAAGAAATGCCCGGCTGGCAGGAAACGACCGCAGGCGCGCGCAGTTGGGCCGACCTTCCGGCACAAGCGATCAAATATATCACGCGTGTGCAGGAATTGATCGAAACGCCCGTTGCCTTGGTATCCACCTCGCCGCAGCGCGAAGATACGATCTTAGTGCGCGATCCGTTTGCCGATTAACCGCTTTTAAGCTCAGCATTTAACCGCAAGCTTGCCCGCCAGAAGAAAAAGGCGGGGATGAGGCCAAGCCATGCTGCGCCATAAAGCACCCAACGGACGCTATCGTCGCCGGCCATAGGTTGCAGCCAATCGGATAGCACGCCGAACAATAATGGCCCCAATCCAAGCCCGATGAGATTTTGTCCAAAGACCACAAGCGATGCTGCAATGGCGCGTGCCTCTGGCCGGACAAGGCCTTGCACACATCCATAAGCGGGTCCGTAATAGGCCGAATTCAAAATGGTCGGAAGAATGA
>JBILLO010000020.1:0-19003 GCA_044376035.1 Sphingorhabdus sp. | reverse complement strand
GAACGCGTTATGCGCTTCCTGAAGAGGCAACGGTTATGGAATTGGGCTTGAAAGCGAAGTGGGAACGCGTTGCATTCAACCTGACCATTTTTGATCAGTCGATCAAAAATTTCCAGGGCAACAGCTTCATTGGTACAGGGTTTGTTCTGACCAATGCAGGTAAGCAGTCGACACGTGGTATCGAATTTGATGGTTCGGTCAATCCAGTCGATGCATTGCAATTGCGCGCTGCATTCACTTACCTCGCACCGAAATATGATAGCTATGTGGCATCTGCATTCGGAGATATCAGCGGTCAAACGCCTGGAGGTATTCCGGAACTGTCGACAACCATTGGTGCAACATACACGGCAGAACTCGGCAACGGTGCGGAGCTCATCATGAACGTCGATTACCATAATGAATCGAACACGAAAATCAACGACAACCCTGCTAACAGCAATTACAAGCGTGAAGTGAATGACCTCAGCGCATCAACAACGCTGCGTCTGGATAATGGTCTGCAACTGTCGCTGTGGGGCCGTAACCTGACATATGCGGAATATATCTCGGTCATCTTCCCAAGCGTTGTGCAGTCCGGGTCGATTTCGGGCTACCCAAGCCCACCACGCACCTTTGGTGCATCGGTGAAGTACAAATTCTAATATCGTGAATTCTTCAGGTGAAAAGGAGCCGGGGCAGCCATCGCTGCTCCGGCTTTTTTATTGCCAGAACGCGGCGCAGCATAGGCATACGCCTAGCGGCATACCAAGTGACGCTTGGCCTTATGTTGCTAACATCTTTAACACCGGAAAAAATGGTGCCCGAGGGCGGATTTGAACCACCGACACGCGGATTTTCAATCCGCTGCTCTACCCCTGAGCTACTCGGGCTACGCGGCGAAAACCGCGTGGGAGCGCAGCCTATAGAGAGCCGATGCGTCCCTTGGCAAGCGCAAAATCAGTCGCCGCCGTCGGAACCGATGCTATCTTCATAGTCGGCCAGCGGCCCCGGCACGCGATAGCCTTCGTCCAACCATTTCAACAGGTCGCGATCCTTGCACCCCTGACTGCAAAAGGGCTTGGATTCCGCCACTACCGGCTTTCCACAGAGTGGACATATATTAGCTTTGTGCGGCATGGACATGGCCATAGCCTGCGGCCTTTTCATCTACAACCACCTGCATATCCGCGCCCGCAAGACGGACAGCCTGCGCCCGCCATGCCGCCCATCGTTCGGACTGCAGCAATGTCGCAACCTCCGGCCGTGTCGTCACGGTGCGCGCGCCAAAGCCCGATGACTGCGCAACCGCGCGCAACAACCAATAGGCCTGTGTCTCGTCCGACAGCGCAGCGATACGCGTGCCGAACAGTTGGTCGAGGACCGACGGCCTTGGCCGGGCACGCACGACTTGCATCATGCCATAGCCGTTAATGGCGGTGCGCTCAAAGGATCGCGGGTCCAGCACGGATGCGGCATCAAAAGCTTCGGCAATCTGCGTGCGCTGCGCCTTGGACTCCATCGACACAAAGTCGATTAGGGCCATCGCGCCCACTTGGTAGAGGCGCAGCAGGCGCGCAATTTCGCTCGCGGCGACCAGATTGATGGCAAACGCATCACCAATACCGTCAATGTCGAACACCAACCCAGCCTTGGTGCGTTGAAAGCTTATGGTAACATCGCCGAGTTGTGACTGGCCAGCGATGGCGACGTCGATGCCCTCGGCGATTGACGCGTTGATAGCGGATTGGCCAAGAGACGCCAAACGCGCGTCCCACAGGGCATCTTTGCCAATCAGGGGGTTACCCACGCTATCCCGCAAGATAATCTCTGGCGGCTTGATACGGCCCGGCTCAGACATGGCTTCACGTGTCACTTCAAACATCACCCGCGCGCCTTCCAGCGCGTTGGTTTTGCCGCGCAGCAAAAGCGCGCTTCCATCGTCGGCAACGACATACGCGCCCGACGGCGTTTTTCGGTCAATGCGGCCAACACCACATTCGCCCAAGGCCCATAAAGCATCCCGCTGGATATGGATTTCAAGGATATTTCCGTCTTCGACAACCGCCGCGCGGCGCTCGCCAGGCGCATCATCGCGCCATATATCAGTCAAGCGGATAACCAGATGCACGCAACAGCGCGCGTGTTTCATATAAGGGCAAGCCAATCACGCCCGAATGGCTGCCCGCCATCCAGTCGATCAACGCCTCTGCCCTACCCTGAATAGCATAGCCGCCGGCCTTACCAAGCCCTTCGCCGCTATGAATATAGCTTTCGATTTCGTCTGCTGACAGACGTTTGAAGCGCACGATGCTGTCGCAAATGCGGCTGCGCATCCGGCCATCGCCGTCAATGACCGCAACAGCGCTCAGGACATGATGGCGGCGACCGCTGAGCAGGTTGAGGAACTCGCGTTGCATGTCGGCATCGGCAGCTTGCGGCAATATCCTGCGGCCAACGGCGACCGTGGTGTCGCCTGCGACCACAATCTCGCCAGCGCCACGTGGAACGGCAACCGCCTTCTCCTCAGCCATGCGCAGCGCATAGACACGCGGGACCTCTCCCTTGCGGGGTGTCTCGTCAATGTCTGGTGAGGCGATACGCGCAGGCGCGATGCCCAACCGCGCGAGAAGGTCAAAGCGGCGTGGGCTTGATGAGGCCAATATGAGCGTTGGGTTCAGACCCAAGGTCTGCCGCCCTTATTTAAAGCGGTACGTGATCCGGCCTTTGGTCAGATCATAAGGAGTCAGTTCGCACAGCACTTCGTCACCCACAAGAACGCGGATACGGTTCTTGCGCATCTTTCCGGCGGTATGGCCCAAAACCTCATGGCCATTTTCAAGCTCGACACGGAACATAGCATTGGGCAGCAATTCACGGACTGTCCCACGCATTTCGAGTAATTCTTCTTTTGCCATTCGGCCCCTTAAATCTTCAAAAATTCACTGTTGCTGCGCCTTTAAACCTAATGTTCGAAAAAGGGAAGTGCTACAGTGTAATCGCTTTATTGCGAGAAAATGTGGTAAACTTTACGTTCTTTGGTCTTCGTAATCCGTTATAGCGCAACCGTAACGACGATATAAACTGAGCTTCTCCCCATGAAAACATCCCGTTTGAGCGCAATTTTGCTGGCATCGACCGCTATTCCCGCAATGGCGATGGACGATGCCCAAAACACAGGCAGCGTTGTGCCAATCGCCAATGATGCTATCGAAGAAGCTGATGATTATCCGCCGTCGCGCGAAATCGTCGTGACAGCGGAACGCATTAGGGGTTCGGTGGACACCGACGTCCCGCCCGTGGAAGAATTGAACGAAGCAGACATCACCGCCTTGGGCGCATCGTCGCTGACCGACCTTGTCGCGGCGGTCGCACCGCAGGCCAATTCGGGGCGTGGACGCGGGGGTGGTATGCCGATCATATTGCTGAATGGCCAGCGCGTCTCGGGTTTCCGTGAGCTGCGAGATTTACCGCCAGAAGCCATTCGGCAAGTTCAGATTTTTCCGGAAGAAGTCGCGCTAAAATATGGTTTCCGTCCCGACCAACGGGTGATCAATTTCATCTTGAAGGACAATTTTGCCGCCTTCGCCGCGGAATTTGAACATGCCCAGCCGCAGGATGGCGGCTTTGCCAGCAATGAATTTGAAACGACACTGACGCGTATTGGCAAAACCACACGGTTTAACTTGGATATTGAGCTGGAACGCGCGACGGCGCTGACGGAAACCGAACGTGACCTGATTTCTTCGGATGGTTCGGCATTGGCGCGTGGCGGTAACATCAGCGGCCTTGGGGTCAATGGAGAAATTTCGCCCAGCTTAAGCGCGCTTGCCGGAAGCAATGTGACTGAGGCTGGCGTTCCGTTGGGGGTATCCAACCCGAGTTTGGCCCAATTTGCCAACACGGCAAATCGCCTGAATGACGGGGATATCGGCGATGTACGGACATTGCTGCCCCGCACCGAACGGCTTGAGATGAACGGCACGTGGAGCCGGTCGCTTGGTCCGCAAACAATATTGTCGCTGAACGCCAATTACGCGCTGACAGGCAGCGAATCTTCGCTGGGCCTGCCCGGCACAAATTTTCTTCTGCCCGGCAGCAGCCCGTTTTCACCCTTCGGTCAAGACGCCACACTCAGCCGCTATTTCGACACGCCGCGCCCGCTTGAACGCGAAAGCGAAACGCATGTGTTTCAGGCTGGCAGCACGTTCAACCACGCGCTGGGTGGTTGGCGGTGGACAGTAACGGGCAATTATGCACGCACCGCAAATGATATACGCACGACGCGCAACGCAGACTTCAGCGCATTACGCGCTGGCGTTTTGGCCGGAACGACGAACCCGTTTGCAGCCGACTTTGGCGCGAATTTGTTGTTCATGGCACCTGATCTTAGCAGCAGCCTGAACCAGAATATGGACGTGCGCAGTACCCTTGCTGGAACCGCGCTCAAATTGCCCGCAGGCGATGTTCAAATGACGTTCGCGTCGGGCTTTACCCGGCAAATGCTGGACAGCGAAACATGGCGTTCGGGCCTCACGACTGACATCTCCTTGCGCCGGAACATCATGAACCATTCGGTCAATGCGGAATTGCCCCTGACGGGACGCGATTTCGGTATTGGCTCTGCGATTGGCGAATGGTCGATCAATGGCAATATCGGCTATAGCGACCTGTCCGATTTCGGAAAATTATTGGAATATGGCGCTGGCCTGCGCTGGGCCCCTGCGCGCAACCTGACCTTTCAGGCATCGATCACCGGCGACGAAAACGCACCGGGCATTGGCCAATTGGGTAACCCGACTTTAGTCACGCCCAATGTGGCGACCTATGATTTTACGCGCGGTGAAAGCCTGTTCATCAACGTCATTACCGGCGGCAACCCTGCCCTGATCGCCGAAAAGCGCCGCGATGTCATATTGAACGCGAATTGGAACCCCGATTTTATCAAGGATTTTGCGCTTCAGTTCAGCTATTTTAAAAACAACAGCCGCAATACCACCACCGCTTTCCCGTTGCTGACGCCAGAGATTGAAGCCGCCTTTGCCAGCCGCGTCGTGCGTGATGTCAATGCCCGCTTAGTGAGCATCGACCAACGTCCCGTGAATTTCGACCGTGAAACGTCACAGCGGATCCGTTGGGGCTTTAACGTGTCGGGCAATATCGGCGCGCCCGCGCCCCCACGTGGACCAGCAGGCAGCCCTCCTGCTGCTGCGACAGGCGCTCCCGGCGCACCTCGGGCGGCAGGTGGCGGCTTTGGCGGTCGCGGCTTTGGCGGCGGTGGGGGTGGAGGTAGCCGTTTTGGCGCACCCGGCGGCGGTCAACCCAGCCGCTGGAACATCGCTCTATACCACAGCTACCGTATAGAAGACGAAATCCGCATCCGTCCCGGCGTGCCTGTGCTTGACCTACTCAACGGTTCAGCGACCAGCAGCAATGGCGGGGCATCGCGGCATGAGGTTGAGCTTTCGGGTGGCCTGTTCCACAAGGGCTTTGGCCTCCGGCTGCAAGGGACGTACAAAAGCGCAACCACTGCCAACGGCTCTGGCCTTGCCGGTAGCAATGACCTGCGCTTTAGCGACATTGCCGCCATCAGCACATTTCTGTTCGTCAACCTTGACCAGCAAGCGCGCGTTATAAAGGCCGCACCGTTGCTCAAAGGTAGCCGCATCGCATTCCGGATTGAAAATATCTTCAACGATATTGTCGATGTCCGCGACCAGAATGGTGACGTGCCGCGCAGCTATCAGCCGGGCTATATCGACCCGCGCGGCCGGGTATTTGAACTGAGTTTCAGAAAACGGTTCTGAACAACGGGATTAGCGCATAAAAAACCCCGCCGGAATTGCTTCCAGCGGGGCCTTAAAGCTTAATTTTATTCAGGCGTTACATGCCGCCATGCGCCAATGCCGCCAACAACAGCAAGGCCACGATGTTCGTGATCTTGATCATTGGGTTTACGGCTGGGCCAGCGGTGTCCTTATATGGGTCACCCACGGTGTCGCCAGTTACGGCTGCCTTATGGGCCTCCGAACCTTTACCGCCATGGTGGCCGTCTTCGATATATTTCTTGGCATTGTCCCATGCGCCGCCGCCCGAAGTCATCGAAATCGCAACGAACAGACCGCCAACAATCACACCCAACAAGAGCGCGCCGAGAGCGGCAAAACCCTGTGCCGGACCAGCGACCCAGCTGATTACGAAATACACGACGATTGGTGCCAGTACCGGCAGCAACGAAGGAATGACCATTTCGCGGATCGCCGCCTTAGTCACCAAATCAACGGTGCGGGCATAATCGGGCTTTGAGGTGCCATCCATAATCCCCGGGTTGTTGGCGAATTGGTCACGAACGTCCTTCACGACTTCACCAGCAGCCTTGCCGACTGCAGTCATGCCCATTGCTCCGAAGAGATATGGCAACAACGCACCCAACAACAGACCGACGATGACATAAGGGTTCATCAGCGTGAAATCGACGCCGCCTTCTGCAAGGCCGAGTTTCTCGGAGTAGAACGCCAAGTCAGCGGTGTATGCACCGAACAGAACGAGTGCCGCCAGAGCCGCAGAGCCGATGGCATAGCCCTTAGTCACGGCCTTGGTGGTGTTACCCACAGCGTCGAGCGCATCGGTCTTTTCACGAACCGATTTGTCCATTTCAGACATTTCAGCGATACCGCCTGCGTTATCAGTCACTGGACCATAAGCATCAAGCGCGACGACCATACCGGCCAAAGCCAGCATTGAGGTTGCCGCGAACGCAATACCGATAATGCCCGCCAACTGGAACGAAACGATGATACCAACGCAGATGACCAAAGTTGGCAGCGCCGTTGATTCAAGGCTGATCGCAAGACCCTGAATGACGTTGGTGCCGTGACCGGTTTCCGATGCCTTGGCAATCGAACGGACCGGACGGTAGTTGGTGCTGGTATAATATTCGGTGATCCAGACCAAAAGCCCAGTGACAGCCAAGCCAACCATCATCGAATAGAACAATGTCCAACCCGTGAAACCACCGGTACTATAAGTCACTACGGCATTCATATCGCCGCCGAGCGTCTGGTATGTGACATATCCAATCGCCGGAATCGACGTGACTGCGGTAACCAAAAAGCCCTTATACATTGCACCCATGATGTTGGTACCGCCGCCCAAACGGACGAAAAAGGTTCCCAAAATCGACGTCAGAATGCAGATACCGCCAACAACCAATGGCAAAGACATCAGGTTCAACAGTTCGGGCGCTGGCATCGTGGCTGGCATCAACAAGGCAAGCAAAACCATAGTTGCGCCAATGGTCACAACATAGGTTTCGAACAAGTCAGCCGCCATACCCGCACAATCGCCAACGTTATCGCCGACATTATCGGCAATCGTCGCAGGGTTGCGGGGGTCATCCTCAGGAATATTTGCTTCGACCTTACCGACGAGGTCAGCGCCGACATCCGCCGCCTTGGTAAAGATACCGCCGCCCAGACGCGCGAAGATCGAAATCAGCGATGCGCCGAACGCCAATGCCAGCAAACCGTCGATAACGGGGCGGCTGTTCGGAAGGTTCATCGCGACTTCAGTGAGATAATAAAAGAAACCGGCAATCGCGAGCAAAGCAAGGCCAGCAACGAGCATACCCGTGATCGCACCAGCATTGAACGCCATTGTTAGGCCTTTTTGAAGGCTCTCGCTAGCCGCCTGCGCCGTACGGACGTTGGCGCGAACCGAGATGTTCATCCCGATAAAGCCTGTCGCGCCAGACAACACAGCGCCAAGGACGAAGCCGACCGCAGACAGCGGACCAAGGAACACACCGACCAGAACCGCAACGATCAGCCCGACAATACCAATAGTGCGATATTGGCGTGCCAGATATGCGCCGGCGCCTTCCTGGATGGCGGCTGCAATTTCTTGCATCCGCGGTGTACCGGCAGATGCAGCAAGCACCGAGCGGCTTGTTATAATTCCATAAAGCACGGCAACAAGCCCGCACAATATGGCCATAATTGACAAAGACATAAACTGTCCCTTCCCCGTTTTTCTTTGTTAGAAACACTCCCTTAGTGTACCCAAAAGGCACACAAGTGGCTGCCGTATAGGGTGGCTTTGCAGTATGACGCAACCCATAAAAATGGCCCTGTGGGCCGGTTTGGCTTATTGGTGTTGATAACCAAGCATCGGGGGCAATTTTACCGGATTCGCGCCGTCTTTTAAGGTCAGACCGCCGCCGGATAATACACAGCCAATGGCGGTTGCCTGCACAGGCAGTGGCAGTTCTCGCCGCGCGGTGAACAGCAATTGATAATCGTCGCCCCAGCTTGCCGCCTGCATACGGCTTTCAAGGCTGTCACTGCGATAGCTGATATAGAGCGGCGACAGGGGCACGCACGCAAGGTCGATTTCTATGCCAATCTGGCTGGCGGTCGCCAATCGTTCGGCATCAAGCAGCAAACCATCCGACACATCCATCATCGCGGTGACAATCGGCGCAAGCTTTTGACCGTCGGCCACCCGCGCGACTGGCCGGTTAAACGCATCGGCCAGCGGCCCAACTTCATCAAAACCAGCGTCAATGAGCTCAAAACCCGCCAAGGCATCGCCCAGCGTCCCCGTCACATATACTATATCGCCGATTTGCGCGCCGGATCGCGATGGTACGGGGCGATGCGTCGCCCTGCCCAAAGCGGTCAGGCCAAGCGCCCGTTTGTCCCCGCGATTGGCCACGGTATCTCCGCCAAGCAAAGCGACGTTATAATGCGCCAACGCCTTTTCCAGGCCATCGGCAAATGCCCTGTCCCACACATCATCGCCCAGCATGAAGCCAAGCAGCACACCGATGGGCGCTGCGCCCTTTGCAGCCAAATCGGACAGGTTCGACGCCAATAATTTCCACGCAACGTCGGCTGGATTGGCGTTCGACCGGAAATGCACGCCCTCTGCCATCATGTCATGCGTGATAATCAACGCCGCATCGCCGATATCGATCACCGCAACGTCATCCAATAACCCGCGCGCCGCAGGGTCAGTAGCAAAGCCACGCAAGAGGTTGATGAAGCTGGATTCGGTGGTCATGGGGCAACGTTACCGCATTGCGAGGACATGCAGAACCATATTCAGGTCAGCGCCGTTCAGCGGCCACGCACGTCCTTTGCAACGGCGTCCAACAAGCCATTGACGAACTTCGCGTCCTTCTTGTCAAAAAACGCATGGGCGACGTCGAGATATTCGTCGATGACCGTCGCGGTTGGCACATCTGCCCGGGCGATCAATTCATAGGTGCCGCAACGTAAGATCTGGAGCATCGTCTTGTCCAGACGGTCCATCTTCCATTTCTCACCAAGCTTGCCATCGACATGTTCGTCGATTTCCGCGCGCCGCGCATCAACGCCCGAGACAACATCATCGAAGAAATCGGGGTCAGCGGCGGCATATTGCGCGTCTTCGATTTCCTGACCCAGCCGGTGCGAATGAAATTCATTCAACAGGCGGGCAATGCCAATGTCTTCCATATCCATTTGATATAGCGCCTGCACCGACGCAAGCCGCGCTGCCGATCGGGATTTGGATTTGGCACTGGCGTTATGGGCACTCATAATCTTTTCCTGACACTCGCCGCATGGGCGGGTAAACCTTCGGCATCGGCAAGCGTTGCCGCCGCTGGGCCAATGCTATTGATGGCGTGTTGATCGAGCGCGATGAAGCTGGTCCGCTTCATGAAATCGAGCACCGACAGGCCAGACGCAAAGCGCGCGCGCCGCCCGGTGGGCAATACATGATTTGGTCCAGCGACATAATCGCCAATCGCCTCAGGCGTCATGCGGCCCAAGAATACAGACCCTGCGTGGCGGACAAGGCCAAACAGCCGTTCTGCGCGGTCATCATCGACCGCAAGCTCCAAATGCTCAGCCGCCAACCGGTTGACCAAAGACATTGCGCCTTCCAGATCATCGACCACGATAATCGCGCCAAAGTCCGTCCAACTGGCCCGCGCAACCGCGCCCGTGGACAGCGTCGCAATTTGCGCATCAACGGTGGCTGATACTTGGTCCGCAAATTCGGCATTGTCCGTAAACAGGATCGACTGGCTCGTCGGGTCATGTTCGGCCTGACTTAACAAATCGGCGGCAATCCATTCGGGGTCATTTTGGGCATCGGCCACCACGACGATTTCCGACGGTCCAGCCACCATGTCGATGCCGACCACGCCATAAAGCTGCCGCTTTGCCTCTGCGACCCAGGCATTGCCGGGGCCGGTGATGACATCGACGGCGCGCATGCGTTCGGTTCCATAAGCCAAAGCCGCAATCGCCTGCGCCCCGCCTACGCGCCAGATTTCGTCCACACCCGCCAAATGCGCGGCGGCCATGACGGTCTGATTAGTCTCGCCGCCCGGTGTTGGCGTAACCATGACGATGCGTTCAACGCCAGCGACCTTGGCCGGAATAGCATTCATCAAAACCGATGATGGATATGCCGCACGACCACCGGGGACATAGACCCCCGCCGCATCAACCGCTGACCAGCGCGCGCCAAGCCGCACATTGTCGGCGTCGCGATAATCTCGATCCTCCGGCAATTGCGCCGTGTGATATGCTTCAATCCGCTTCGCCGCGAGCGTCAGCGCGTCGCGCAATTCTGGATCGAGCGCCTCATAGGCGGCCTTGCACTGCGCCGCGTCAATCTGCCAACCCGCCTCGTTCAGGTCGAAACCGTCAAAGCGCTGCGTCATTTCCGCCAGCGTCGCATCACCATGTGCGCGGACATCGCGGATGGTCTGCGCCACGGCGCTCGACACATCGGCGTCCGCCTCACGTCGGCCATTTACCAAAGCGTCAAATGCATCCGCAAAACCAATGTCGGAGGAATCAAGCCGCTGCACGGGCGCCCGTCAATTCTCTGAAACGTTGCACCATGGCCGGAATAGTTCCGCTCATCATCTTGTAGGCCGCGCGGTTGACAATCAGCCGCGCCGACACTTGGGAAATGACCGCCGTTTCGACGAGGCCATTTTCGGCGAGCGTTTTGCCCGACGACACCAGATCCACAATCCGCCCAGAAAGCCCAAGCGAAGGGGCAAGTTCCATCGCACCATTCAACTTCACACATTCGGCCTGAATGCCACGCGCGTGATAATAACGGCTGGTCGTGCCGGGATATTTGGTGGCAACGCGGATATGCCCGCCATTGACATCGTCAGGCACGCCCTGCGGCATCGCCACCGAAATGCGGCAACGGCCAATGCCCAAGTCCACGGGCGCATACAGTTCCGAATAATCAAATTCGTCGATGACGTCCGAACCGACAATGCCAATCTGCGCCGCACCATGGGCAACAAAGGTCGCCACATCAAATGCGCGGACGCGAATGATGCTGATCGCCGGATCGTTGGTCGCGAACAAAAGCGCGCGGCTGGTGTCGTCGAAGAAGGCAGCTTCAGGCTGAATGCCCGCCGCTTGCATCAACGGCAAAGCCTCGTCGAGAATCCGTCCCTTGGGGATTGCAAAGATGATTGGTTCAGTCACAATGCCCGCGCTTTACGGGTCGCAGGCGGAAAGGGCAATATGGCAGAAAATATAGCATCGGATGATTTTGGACGCAGCGTGATGGATGATGCCCGCGTGACAGAGGGCATGCAGGTGCAGGCCGAACATTGCCGCCGCAACGACGCACCCGTCACAGCGCGGGTCGCAGAGGCACAGCTTGCGCTCATGCAAGGCGAGACCGAAGTAGGCAAACGCATTGCAAACTGGCTGGGGCTGCCATTGGAGGACGCGCTGCCACTGCGACTAGCGGGCGGGCTGCACCACCTACACCTGACGGGCGCCGATGATCGTTTGGGCCCAATTTATTGCGGCGAAGTGACGGATCAGGACGAGGTCGATGCCATCATCGCCGCGATCACCCAAGACCATGACGCGCGATTATTGCCATGGCTGGATGGTCCACCGCAAACCAACGAAGCCGGGCGTTCCGCCAACTTCATGGCCGCTTTGCTTTGGCTGTCGCCCAAAATCGGTTCGCATTTTGAGTTGAACGAGCTTGGCGCAAGCGCTGGTATCAATAGCATGATGGACCGTTATCATTATGATTTGGGTGGCGTCAGCGTGGGGCCAGCGGCGTCCCCAATGCGTATCAAACCCGATTGGCGCGGCCCGCCGCCACCCGATTCGCCGGTAACGATCACTGGCATTCGCGGCTGTGATCAGGCGCCCATTGATTTATCCGATCCCGCGTCCGCATTGCGCGTAAAAAGCTATGTCTGGCCTGAAAATCTGGATCGACTGGTACGCATGGACGCCGCCATTGCGCTTGCCGCCGTGCAACCACCCCATGTTGTGAAGGCCGATGCGCTCGACTGGGTGTTGGAGCGCC
The DNA here is from genome assembly GCA_044376035.1 of Sphingorhabdus sp. GTDB lineage: Bacteria > Pseudomonadota > Alphaproteobacteria > Sphingomonadales > Sphingomonadaceae > Sphingorhabdus_B. The sequence goes on along the minus strand of JBILLO010000020.1, from coordinate 6,661 downwards.
TATCTGCGCCACAAGACCCGCATGTCGTCCGCATATTCAACCATTCGATTGTGTGGCAATATATTCCCGAGGACCGGCGGCACAAAATCCGCGCCGCTATCGAAGCCGCTGGACACAAGGCAACGTCCGCTCGCCCGCTCGCATGGATCATGCTCGAAACCAATCGCGAGACTTTCAAACATGAGCTATCGGTCAAATATTGGCCTGGCCCCGACAAATGGCATTTACTGGCCGAAGCGCATGCCCATGGCGCGTGGATAGACTGGCGCGGCGATTAAGCCAAAAATTCCTCCATTGCCGCGTTAACCGCATCGGGTTGTTCCCAGATCACAAAATGCCCACAATTCTCAACTGGTGTGATCGTTACGTTGGGCACAATTTCCTGTATACCGTCAATGTTGCTGGGCGGCAAAGCCAGGTCATCCATCGCCCAAACCACTAAGGTCGGGATCATCAAAGGCGGAAATGCGCCAGTGGCAAAGGCCGGGATTTCGACTTCCTCGTCCATCTCGGGCACATTCAACGCAGACGCGCGGTACCAGTTGAGCATCCCGAAACAAGCGTCACGGTCGGTCCAATCGGCGAGCAACGCGGCACGCTCCTCGGGCTCCATCGCATTGGGCTTGTCCCATTTGATCGTCTTTAATAACAAGCCTGTCAGGCCCTGTTCCTGCACCAACGCATCATTGGCCGGATCGCGAAAGGCGCGAATATATTGGCTGGATTCGCGCTGGTTCATGTCAGTGATCAACAAACGCTGGAAAATATAGGGGTGCGGCGCATTGGCGATAATCGCGCGCGTCACACGCCCTGCCCACGCGGGATTGAACGCGCCGGCTTGCCCATTCAACGCAACGCTCCACGCAATCGCGCCGCCCCAATCATGGCCAGCGATGATAAATTCCTGCACATGCAACGCATCGGCCAGCGCAAAGATATCGGCAGTCAGCTTGTCCGCCGTATACGCCTCCACCTCTTGCGGCTTTGACGTACCGCGATAGCCGCGCTGATCAGGCGCGATGCAATAAAAACGGTCGGCAAAATTCGCGATCTGGTGCCGCCAAGTCCGGTGCGATTCGGGAAATCCGTGCAGGAATATAATCGCGGGGTGCTTGGGGTCACCGGCCGTAAATACATCCATGTCTATGCCCGTCGACAGCGACAGGCGATGCGGAGAAAGTTCGATCATGTCATGTGGCCCTTTTGCTTAGCTAACCCGCTTCACGCGGATGCCCCGGCCGTTCATAATAAGCATGAAGCTGCCGAGCGCGCCGCGTTTGATAACAAAGGCTTTGCCGTCCTTCAACAGCAAGGGTGTCGCTTCCATCGTCTGCCACACCCCTGCATCTTTGACGGTGAACTGGTATTTACCGGCACCTATGGATTGAACGCCAGCCAAATCACCTTCGACTTGTTTGAATTCTGCATCCTGCTCTGCGTCGCTTTGCCCAAAAAACGGAATTTTGGGTAAGGAAAAACCGAATAAAGACTTTTTGGTTTTGCGCACATCCTCTTGGTCCAGCATCACAATCTGGCGGGTGTCGGTGGCGTCTTCCAATGCCTTGGTTGCCGCATCGAAGCACGCAAGACGCGCAGTGGCGTCGGCCAAGGCGCGACATGCGACAATGTCTGTATACACCTTCGGTCGGTTCGTCTGTGTATCGGCGGCAAAAATAGGGGAAGCGCATAAGGCAGCCAAAAGAACAGCTTGAGTCAATTTAGGCATATATTCGTCTCCATTTATGGGCCGATTTTCTGATGTCTTAAAATAGCTAAATCTCGCCGGGTGCACTAGCCTTGATGGCCAGCGCATGGACGCGCGTTCCGGGAATATCGCCCAGCGCCTTATGCACCATCCGCTGCCGCATCAGGCGGGCAACGCCGGTAAAGGCTGCGCTTTCAATTTCGATGGTGAAGTGGGATTCGCCGGACCCATCATCGCCGCTATGGCCGTGATGCTTGGCGCTGTCGTTGATGACGGCCAAGCGGGTTGGCGCGAATGCTGTTTCAAGCAGCATTTCCATTTCAAGTTGTGCAGGACCTTTTTTCATGGCTTGCTCTTCCCATATGGCAGGTTTTTCGCCAAGGAAAATAATGGCCTCTGACCGTTCCACTGACCGTTTTCACGGCCGCATTCGCGGCGCGGGGCGGCAATGCGTCTATCCGCTCTGCAGCGAAGCGGGGGAATTTCGCGCGCCTGATCCGCGGGGACAGGCCGCATCGGCCAACGGCCCCGGCGACTATCAATATCTCTGCCTTGACCATGTGCGGCAGTTTAACGCAGGCTATAACTGGTTTGCGGGCATGACCGCCGAAGAAATTTCCATGGCGCAAAGCCCGGTGCAATTCTGGCCAAGTGAAACACGCGCTTTTCGCGCCAATGGTAATGTCGATTCGCCGCCGAAATGGGCGGATTTTAAAGACCCGCTGGATGCCATTTCCACCCGGTTCCGGTCGCGCCTGCCCAAAGAGCGTGCCGATGGCTATTTTCTGTCGCTGGAGGACCGCAAAGCGTTGCGGACGCTAGGGCTTGGCGAGGATGCCGACCGCCGCGCTTTACGCAGCGCCTATTCGGCGAAGGTTCGCGCCTATCACCCCGACAAAAATGGCGGCAACCGCTCTTATGAAAAGGCTTTGCAAGACGTGATTGCTGCCTATACGCACCTTAAAACTTCGCCCGCTTTTATTTGACGAGAATAACATGACTGACATCCCAAATATCCAACCCGAAAGCCGCGACACGACCATCCTCGCCGCCCCTGACAAAGTGGTCAGCGTGCGCGAATTGTTCGGTATTGATGTGGATATGGAATGCCCCGCTTTCTCCATTGCTGACGAACGTGTGCCCGACACTGACGACAGCTATGTGTTTGACCCCGACACCACCCTCGCGATCCTTGCTGGCTTTGCCCATAACCGCCGCGTGATGGTGCAGGGTTATCATGGCACGGGCAAATCCACGCATATTGAACAGGTCGCCGCGCGTCTGAAATGGCCCTGCATCCGCATCAACTTGGACGCGCATATCAGCCGTATTGACCTTATAGGACGCGATGCCATTGTTTTGCGCGATGGGCAGCAAGTGACTGAATTCCGCGAAGGCCTGTTGCCTTGGGCGCTGCAGACGCCGACGGCGTTGGTGTTCGACGAATATGATGCTGGCCGCCCTGACGTCATGTTCGTGATTCAGCGCGTGTTGGAAACCGAAGGTAAGCTGACCCTGCTCGACCAAAACCGCGTCATTCGCCCCAACCCCTATTTCCGCCTGTTTGCCACCGCCAACACCGTAGGGCTTGGCGATACCAGTGGCCTGTATCATGGCACGCAAGCGATCAACCAGGGCCAGATGGACCGCTGGAACATCGTGGTTGGCCTGAACTATCTGCCTGCGCAGGTTGAAAGCGAAATTGTTTTGGCCAAGGTCTCGGGCACTGACGCCGCGACGGTCGCCAATATGGTAAAGGTCGCCGAAATGACTCGGCAGGGCTTCATCAATGGTGATATCTCGACGGTCATGAGCCCGCGCACGGTCATCACTTGGGCGCAGAATAGCGCGATTTTCAAAAATGTCGGCTTTGCCTTCCGCCTGTCATTCCTCAACAAATGTGATGACGCGGAACGCGCCTTGGTCGCCGAATACTATCAGCGCGTTTTTGGCCAAGATCTGCCGGAAAGCGTTGTTGGCAAAGCAAAGTAAGTATCGGCTATTTCGCCGCCTCAGTTGAAGGAACGCATTATGAAACGCTTCGCACTTGCACTTGCGCTGATGATTTCCGCATCCCCGGCATTTGCCGCGCTGAAACCCGGGACACGCGCAACCGATTTCACAACGCAAGCCGTGCTGGCTGGCAAGGCCGACACCTTCAACCTGAACAAGGCTTTGAAAAACGGGCCTGTGGTGCTGTATTTCTATCCAAAGGCATTCACATCAGGCTGCACGGTTGAGGCGCATGAATTTTCCGAAGCCGCCGATGACTTTGCGGCTTATGGTGCGTCCATTGTTGGCATGTCAGCGGACAAATTGGAGACGCTAAAGCGCTTTTCGGTTGAGGCCTGCCGCAACAAATTCATGGTCGGTATTGCGACCAAGTCCATGATCAAAAATTACGCGGTCGGCATGCCCATGATGGGCGGTACCAACCGCACGACTTATGTCATCGCGCCCGATGGCAAGGTGTTGTTTGCTTATGCGCAGCTTGGCGTGAAGGGCCATGTGTCCGGCGCGCTGAACGCAGTAAAGGCATGGCATGCGGCGAACGCTAAGCGTAAATAATGCGCAAGCTTTCTCTCCTGCTTTTGCCAACGCTCCTGTCTGGTTGCACTGTGGCCGTCGCCTATGGCGATGTGCCGCACAGCACGCTGGCGGAAAATCCGCGTTGCAACCCAGCGCAAAATGACAGCGCCGCGATAGCCGGAAAAGACCATTTCATTGTTACGAGCCGCCTACCCGACTGCCGCGGCGACACTATCATCCTGACCAATCACCGGGCCGATCGCGTGCGTTACGCCCGCTTTGCGCCACCACAAAAGATAAAGCCTGCAAAGGGCGATGCGCAAGTGGTTGTGCCACTTGCATTCCAACCAGAGGATGCATGGTGGGATGGCCTACGTGATGCGGCGAACCTGCGTAAGGGTCGTGTGCTGCTATATGTCCACGGCTATCGCGAAATACTGGCAACTACGGCGCGCGACGCTGTGCAAATTGGCGCGATGAGCAATTTTGACGGGCCAATCATTCATTATAGCTGGCCCTCACAGGGCAATTTGCTGAGCTACGCCGTTGATGAAACCAACATGTATTGGGACGAACGCAATTTCCGCAATTTCCTGACCAAATTGGCGCGGACGGAGTGGGTCAAGGAAATCGTTATTGTCTCCCATTCATTGGGTGCGCGGCTCGTAATCCCTGCAGTAGCATATGTCGACCGCACATCGACCAACGCCGATTCCAGCAATATTTCCAATATCATATTGGCATCACCGGATGTGGATCGCGAAGACTTTGAACGCGACATCGCGGAAGAAGTCCTCGCCGCGCGGCGTGTCAACAATGACCGGCACGTGACCGTCTATGCATCGCTCAGCGACCGCGCGCTGGCCTTATCGCGCGCGGTCCATGGCTATCCACGCTTAGGCTCGCCTTTTTGCTTCAACCCCTTTGAGGCGAAGGATCTAAAGGCAAAGGGTCTGCCGCAACGTTGCTTTGCGACCAAGTCAATATATCAGACCGAACCTGCCAAAACCGGCTTCTTTATTATCGATACAACCGACGTGTCCGGTGATAGCGTTGGCCATAGCGATTATTTGCGCAGCTTTGCGGTGTGTAAGGACTTTGCTGCTGTCGTGAATGGCGCGCGCACGACCGAGGACCGCGTGGCGACCAAGGATGCGCATGTCTTCACCCTGCGCGCGCCAGTAAAGCCGACGAAGGAAGACATTGCGGCTATGTGCAAGAGGTTGTCCGATTAATGCCCAACGAAACCCCTCTTGAACTATTCAAACAAGTGCTGACTGGCACCGCCCGTGCGCTCGCGCATGAGCCGGAGGTGGAATTGGCCTTCACCGCCGATGCGCCAAGCCAAGCGGGCAAGAATTTTAAGGTACCCATGCCGGGCCGCCTGCTTCCGCCCGATCAAGTGGCCGAGGCGCGAGGCTTTGCCGACAGCTTTGCGTTGAAGTTGAAGCATCATAATCCCGCCCGTCATGCCGCCTTGCGCCCATCCGAAGTCATTGCAGGCGCAGCCTTTGACGCGGTTGAAAATGCGCGGGTTGAGGCGCTGGGATCGCGCAATATGGCGGGAATTGCCGCAAATCTTGGCCATGCGCTTGAACTAAAAATGCGCACTGACCCGATTTCCCGCGCACAGGCCCCTGATGAAGTGCCCATTTCCACGGCATTATCCCTGATCGTGCGCGAACGGCTGACCGGCGCGCTTGCGCCAGCCGCTGCCGCCGCTGGCGTTGATATGCTGCGCGGTTGGATTGAGGAAAATGCTGGCAGTGACCTAGATGCGCTTGCGCTTGCGCTGGACGATCAAAGCGCCTTTGCCGCGCTGACTCAGTCCATGCTGGAGCATCTGAGCCTCACCGAAGGAGATATCGACCCGTCCGATGCCGACGAAGGCGGTGACGATGCCGAGGACAGCCAAGACCAAGACGGCGACAGCGAAGATGATGGTGAAGGCGAAGCTGGCCAAGCCGAAGCCCGCGCGGAGCCGCAGCAAGGAGAAGACGAAGAGACAGAGGCCGATTATGACGGCGAAGATATGGATGACCAAGACGGTGCCGACGGCGAAATGGGCGATGACGGGATGCAACCCGTCACGCCGCAGCGCCGCAATTGGGACCATTTGCCGCAGAGCGATTACAAGATTTGGTCGACCAAATTTGACGAAACGATCACCGCAACTGAACTTGCCGACGAAGAAGAGCTGAACCGGCTGCGCGCCTATCTCGATCAGCAATTGTCGAACCTGCAATCGGTGGTGACAAAACTCGCCAACCGCCTGCAACGCCGCCTGATGGCGCAACAAAACCGCAGTTGGGATTTCGACCAAGAAGAAGGCATGCTCGACGCCGCACGGCTTGCCCGCGTGATTGTCTCACCGGGAAGCTCTTTGTCCTACAAAATCGAACGCGAGACCGATTTCCGCGATACTGT
>JBILLO010000104.1:0-6269 GCA_044376035.1 Sphingorhabdus sp. | reverse complement strand
CATTCATTTGATGGTTCTTGTTTAGTTTCTGCTGGCCCTGTTTGCGCGTTCTGCTTTTTCTGCGCGTCGAGCAAAGATTGCAGATCGCGGTCCGCGGCATAATTGGCGTCATAAAGCCCGCGGATAGAGCCTATAAGCTTCAGGAATTCCGCCGTCACGCTGACGTTGAACTTGATGGGAATCCGCGCCAATTGCCGGGTTAGGAAATTGCGCTTGGCCAGCGTCCCCTGCTGCACCCCAGTAAAGCTGATGTCCGTGACGATTTCCCCGCCAAGGTCGCCCCCCACGCCAATGGTCAATGTGGAATAGCGGATAGAGCGCAAGACGTTGAAGGCATAGTTGGCGAACATACCCATATCTTCATAAGCAAGTTCGCCCAGATAGCTGACCTCCCCGCCGCCAGGACGCGACACCAGAGCACCGCCGACAATCCGGCCGCCATCTTGGTTGAACAGCATGGGCAAGGTCCCATCAAACACGCCGGTAACGCGCAAATTCTGGAAATCATATCCAGCCAGCAGCTTCTCCGCGTCAACGCCAATGACGCGGAAGGTCAGTCGGCGTTCGGACTCAACCCCGAAATCGAGGACAGTTGGCTCAAGGACCAATTCCCCGCCCGCAAATGGCCAGCGCCCCGATTCAATCGCAACCTGCCGATTGGGCAACAATCGATAGCTGACCGTTCCCCCCAACGCGGCTATACCTGGGTTCACCGACCCAAGCATTGCGATTTGGCCCGATGCGGTTTCGAGGCCCAAAAGGTCGGAAAACAGGATTTCTGTCGTCAGCCCCTCAACCGGGCCGAAGGCGGCAGCCAAGTTCATACCGCGCGTGGACACACGGCCAGTGCTGCGCACCCCATCTGTATCCCAATCGATACGGCCATCGCCCGAGACGCTGCCGTCAACATAGGCGGCGACACCCAAGACGAGGGCTGCGAGCAAGTCAGGTTGAAAGCCCTCCTTAAAGCGCACGTCATCCACCGCGAGCAAGGCGCGCCCGCTGCTGTTGCTTAAATCATGACGGATATCGACATCTGAAACTCGGGTGCCGGTGGTTGGCTCAACCAAATGGCCGGTCGCGGTGATGATGTTGTTTTCAAGCGACAGCAGCATATCTGGCACCAGCATGGGCTTGAACCTGTCGACCTGATCTGCATCCAACACATTTAGCCGCGCGTTGAGGGTCAGCGTCTCGGCAAGGTAGCGCCATTCACCCGATGCGGCGTCGATCAGCAGCGGCAGTTTGCCAATCTGCCCCGCGCCGCCGGTCAGCGCACCGGAAGCACCGCCTTCGCCGAATCTACCATCAAAGCTGGCGATATTGAAAACAGAGCGCGCGTCGGGTTGGCCAAGCTCAACGACCACATCTTTGGCGGCAAAACCATCGGTCAGGCTGAAGCGGACATTACTGCCACGCGCAGCGAGGGGCGCGCTTCCAAGCGTGCCCAAAATGTTGAAGCTTGCAACATTAGTCGCAAAGCGGACATTGCCCGCACGTAGGCGCAGCATCGGGCGGCCAGCATCCGGGCAAAGCCGGAGCGACTGTCCGCGTAACGCAAGGTTCGATAGCCGCAACGCGTCAAACCCGACATTCTGGCAACTGTCATACAAGTTGAAAGCCCCAGCATTAAAACGACCCGCTATGGGCACGTTCAGGCCAGTGACGAACCCACCCGGCAACGGCCCTGACATCCGCGCCTGTCCGGCAAAGCGCCATGCGCCATTGGGAACACCCTTAAAGGCAAGTTTAGGCACTATAAGCTTCGCCCCGCCAGAGGCATAAGGCGCAATAACCAGATTGCCCGACCAGCTCTGGCCCGATTGCGCGAGCGAAAGGGTGACAGAGGGCACGTCGGGCCCAGATAATGCGAGCTGTGCAGGCGCGTTCAGTATCCAGCCAGTCGATGTTCCCATGGCACCGAAGTTACCGTTTTGCCGCACACGCAAGCCCGATGCACTGGTGAACGCAAGGTCCGCGATGCTTGTCTCACGCCGACCCTGATAATCCTGAAAGGCATCAAAATCGAGGCTAGCGGAGAATTGATCGCCAGCGCGTTCGAGCACGGGTGCCATACGCGCGACAATGGGGCCAACTGGCGTGTCCTTCGTTTGTGCGGCCAGGTCACGAAGGCCCGTGATTGTGCCGCGATCAAATGCGCCGCCAGTGATGGAGGCATCGCCACGGGCTGACAAAGCCATATGGCCGTCCATGAGGCCAGCCGTTCCCTTAGCCGCGAAAACTAACCGGCGCGCCGACAGCGGGGCGGAACGCAATGAACCCTTAACCATTGCAAAGTCGAAATTGGTACGCGCCAATGTGCCATCGACCGACAGCTTGCCGGATATGCCCCGCAACTGACCTTGCGATAGTCTGAGCGCATCTGCCGCATAAGCGAAGGTGCCGTCCCAGGCATCAAAGCGTTCAGACAGCTTGAGATTGGTATCAAAACGCGGTGCTTCGAGCGCAATGCCTGCTTCGCCGCATGTTGTTTTGGTGGACGTCATTGGCCCGATTAAACGCGGCTCACGCCATTCGAGCAGCAGCTTGCCATCAAATTTCATGTCTGCCGCGCTGCATCCCGCCGCCTTCACAACCGGCGCGCGTAGCGACAGAATGCCCGCAAAACGGTTCCGCAGCAGGCCGCTACCATTGAGGCCAGCCCCAATAACACCCCATGGCGTATCAATCCGCGCGCGCGCGTTTTTAATTTTCACCGCGATATCGGGCCACACAAACGGCTCGGCGGACTTTGGATCGCGGAATTTGTCGAGTTCACCGAAGGACAAGCTGCCATCGGCATAACGCCCGCGCAGGATGATGCCGTCCGCGCGGACGTCGCGCAAAGTTGCACCGGAAAAGTTAAGGGCTAGGTCAATTTCGACTAGCTTTGCACTCAGGTCGGGGCGAGCCGGATCGCCGATAACAAGGTCGCGAATACGCTGCGTACGCAAACCAATCGTATCAATTTTGTAGCTTGCCTTGATACCCCGCTCTGCAAACGCATTTTGCACAAAACGGTCGGCGATAGTGTTGCGCTGAGTCCATGCAAACAGCAACAACAGCGCGAGCAAGATGCCGACGCCGCCGAAAATGCGCCGCTTCCAATGTGCGCCGCTATAGGGCTGCACATCGACATCGCCCGTCGGTGTTTCGTCGGCAGGATCCTGCATAATACGCAAATGCGGGAAAGACGGACCGGTTGCAACGCCATTTGCATGATGCGACTTGCGTCCGACGCAAAAATCACAGAAAAGAACCATATCACAGCAGGATAGACCTGATGACAGATATAACGGATAAGACGGAACATCATGGCACGGGCCACCGCGCGCGTTTGCGTAAGCGTTTGTTGGAGAAAAATGGCGAGAGCATGCACGATCATGAATTGATCGAATATCTGCTCGCACTCGCCATTCCGCGCCGAGATACCAAGCAGATCGCGAAGGATTTGATTCGCCGTTACGGCAGCCTGTCGGCCTTGCTGACCGCAGACGCCGACAGTATTTTACAAGAAAAATGGATGGGCGAAACCAGCGTTGCGGCGTTGAAGATAGTCCAAGTGGCGGCGCTTCGCCTGCTCAGCGAACCCGTGCGCGAACTGCCGATACTGTCGTCGTGGCAATCGTTGCTGGACTATCTGCGCGCCGATATGGCGCATCTGACGATTGAGCGCGTGCGCACGCTGTATCTCAACAGCAAAAACATGCTGATCCGTGATGAGGTGGCAAGCGAAGGTTCCGTTGACCAAGCCGCCATTTACACCCGCGAAGTCATCCGCCGCGCGATGGACCTTGGCGCGGCAGCGATTATACTGGTCCACAACCATCCCAGCGGGGACAGCGCCCCCAGCCGGCAAGACATTGCGATGACGCGCGACATTGCTGAAGCGGGCAAAAGGTTCGGAATAGCTTTGCACGACCACATCATCATTGGCAAAAACGGTTTTAGCAGCATGCGCAGCTCCGGGCTTATTTAGTGGGTGGCAAAATGGTGGCCGCTCCCGCATAGCCACGAAATGCCATCGCCAACCCCCGTTAAGAAATCCATCGGCCCGCGTGAGTTGACCGTTATGATGTCGTCGCTCATGGCGCTCAATGCGCTGGCCATTGACGCGATGTTGCCCGCCTTCCCTGCCATGGTACGCGGCCTGAGCATCGCTGAGCCGAACCAGATCCAACACATCATCTCGACCTTTTTGGCTGGCACAGGAATCGGTGCGCTCATTTACGGTCCATTGTCCGACCGCTATGGGCGAAAGCCAATATTGTTGATTGCAACTATTGGCGCGGCGATAGCGTCGTTGGCATGTTCCGTCGCGCCTGATTTTGAAATCATGCTTGTCACGCGCTTTATCCATGGGCTGTTGGCGGCGGCCATGGGCGTTCTCGTGATTTCGGTCATCCGGGATCAGTTTGAAGGCGACGCCATGGCGCGGCGCATGTCGACCATCTTCCTCATCTTCATGATTGTGCCAATTATTGCGCCGACAATTGGCCAGTTGGTGCTGCTTTTCGCGGGCTGGCGGGTGATTTTTGACCTGATGGCCGTCATGGCCGTCGCCGCCGCTATCTGGGTCTATCTGCGCTTGCCCGAAACATTGGCACCCGAAAATGTCATTCCTATTCAGCCAAAGGCGCTCGCCAAGGCGTGGAAGATTGTTGTGCTGAACCGCAATGCCGCTGGTTATATGATTGGCGCAGGCGTCACGCAGGGCGCTTTGTTCGGCTATCTCAACAGTTCGCAGCAGATGTTTGACAAGGTGTTCAACGCAGCGGATTTCTTCACCATTGGCTTTGCGATCATCGCCATTGGCATCGCTGTGTCCAACTTCACCAATTCGCGCATCGTCGAACGTTTTGGCGCGCGCCGTGTGTCGCAGACCGCTGTGTTGACCTTTATCGCATTGGGCGCGTTGCAATTGCTTGCGGCCAAGTTTGCGCCAACGTCCTTGCCGATCTTCCTGATATTGCTGACCGGTAACATGGCGATGATTGGCTTTATCGGGTCCAACTTCTCGTCGATTGCAATGTCCCCCTTTGGCCATGTCGCAGGGGCGGCCTCGTCTTTTCAGACCTTCGTCCGTACGGCGCTTGCGGCATCGCTTGGCGCCATTATCGGGCAGCAGTTTGACGGCACGGTATATCCCGTCGCTTTGGGGTTCCTGTGCTGCGGGTTGGTGGCGCTTGGCCTTGTGCTGTGGTGCGAGAAGGGGAAGCTGTTTACGCGGCCCGGAACCACTCAGCCCCTGCCCACCAACCCGCGCAATTAAGGCCCGCGTAATTAAGGCAAAGAAAAGGGGCACCGAAGCGCCCCTGTCCTATTGTTATTTGGTCACCAATTTACGAAATGGGTGCTAAACTGATTTTCAGCGCTTTGATGTTACACAATTCCCTGGCCAACATGGCTCCGACGGCGGCTGTATAAAAAATACACAACTAGACCGATTGTTGTCCACCCAAGGAACATGAGTTCCGTGTAACCTGAAAGTTGGAAGAACAGGAACACGCAACCCGCTGCGGCCAAGGGGCAAACTAAGAAATACAAAGGTGTACGGAATGGCCGTGGGCGGTCAGGATTAGTCCGACGCAAAATCATGACACCGACCGCAACGGTGAAGAATGCGAACAAGGTGCCAGAGTTTGAAATGTCGGCCAACTTGCCAACAGGGAAAAGCGCGGCAAACAATGCAACGAATACACCTGTGCACAAGGTGACGACATGCGGCGTTCCATATTTCGGGTGAAGTTTGGAAAACACGTCAGGCAGCAAGCCGTCACGCGCCATCACAAAAAATATTCGTGTTTGGCCGAACATCATCATCAGAATAACCGAGGGCAATGCAATGGCGGCCGATATAGCGACCAGCTTTCCTGCCCAGCCGTGACCAATTTCATTAAGCACGAAAGCCAAAGCTTCTTTCGATTGTGACAGTTCGCCACCAGGCTGAGCGCCAACAGCCCCCGTAGCTCCAGCGGCAACCAACATGTAGATGATCGTGCAAATCGCCAGTGATCCGATCAAACCGATCGGGATATTCCGCTGCGGATTGATTGTTTCTTCTGCTGCGGTAGAAACGGCATCGAAACCAACATAAGCGAAGAAAATAGACGCAGCCGCAGCCGCAACGCCGACTGTGGCCATGTTATTAGTAATCGGATCTACCACTTCCTTCGCAAAAAAACCGTTCGGGCTAAATGGCTGGAAATTTTCTGCGTTCATTGCTGGCAACGCCAAGATGAGAAAGAGTATCAGGGCCGACACCTTGA
>JBILLO010000067.1:0-10429 GCA_044376035.1 Sphingorhabdus sp. | reverse complement strand
GTTCGATGCCCGGCAAGGTTGCGGCAAACTTGAAAAAGGCAGGCACGATGAACCCGTTGTTCCTGCTCGACGAAATCGACAAGCTTGGACAGGATTTCCGCGGCGACCCCGCGTCGGCCTTGCTGGAAGTGCTTGACCCGGAACAGAACAACAAGTTCAACGACCATTATCTGGAAATCGACCTCGATTTGTCGGACGTCATGTTTGTGACGACTGCAAACAGCCTCAACTTGCCGCGCGCCTTGTTGGACCGGATGGAAATCATCCGTCTTGAAGGCTATACCGAAGACGAGAAGCTTGAGATCGCCAAGCGGCATTTGATCGAAAAGCAAATCGAAGCCCATGGCTTGAAGCCTGATGAGTTTTGCATCACTGACGACGCCATGCGGGACGTCATCCGTTACTACACCCGTGAAGCGGGCGTCCGGACTTTGGAGCGCGAAATTGCCAAGCTTGCGCGTAAGGCGTTGCGCCGCATTTTGGAAGGCAAAGACAAAAGCATTGTCATCACGCCGGAAAATCTGGCCGATTTTGCAGGTGTCCGCAAATATCGCCATGACATGGGCGAGGAAGAAAACCAGATCGGTGCCGTTACGGGCCTTGCTTGGACAGAAGTTGGCGGCGAATTGCTGACGATTGAAGCGGTTACAGTGCCCGGTAAGGGGCAGATCAAAACCACGGGTAAGTTGGGCGAGGTCATGAGCGAATCCATTCAGGCCGCCTTGAGCTATGTGAAGGCGCGAGCGCCAAGCTATGGTATCAAGCCCAGCCTGTTTGCGCGCAAGGATGTGCACATTCACCTTCCCGAAGGCGCAGTGCCAAAGGATGGCCCCTCAGCCGGTATCGGTATGGTCACGTGCATCGTGTCGACGCTAACAGGTATTGCGGTGCACCGCGATGTGGCGATGACTGGCGAAGTCACCTTGCGCGGCCGGGTGCTCCCCATTGGCGGCTTGAAGGAAAAATTGTTGGCGGCCTTGCGCGGCGGGATTAAAACAGTTCTCATCCCACAAGAAAATGAGAAGGATCTCGCAGATATTCCGGCAAATATCAAAAATGGTCTGGAAATCATTCCAGTTAGCCATGTTGACCAGGTTCTGGCGCGTGCGCTTGTGGCGCCGTTGGTCGCCGTTGAGTGGACCGAGGCCGATGATCTGGCTGCGGCTTTGCCAGCCGGTATTGGCGGGGAAAATGGGGCTGCGGTGACGCATTAACCCTGCGCGTTCTGGCTTTAGGTGTAGTTAATACGCAGAACGCGCAGCTTTTCACAAAGAATGACGGTTTTAGGCCGATATTTCCTTTGACAGTTTCCGCAATCTCCTCATTATCCGCGCACCGGCCTAGGTCGCGACTCAATTTAGTAATAAGTTAGTTTCACATAATTTAAGAGGGGGGTTCCCACATGAACAAACAAGATCTCGTCAGCGCAGTTGCCGATGCTAGCGGTTTGACCAAGGCCGATGCTGGCAAAGCTGTTGAAGCAACATTTGAAGCGATCACTGGCGCGCTGAAAAGCGGCGGCGAAGTGCGTCTCGTTGGTTTCGGCACCTTTGGCGTTGCAAAGCGCAAGGCATCGACTGGCCGTAACCCACGCACTGGTGAGCCAATGACCATCAAGGCATCGACTCAGCCAAAGTTCAAAGCTGGCAAGGCTCTCAAGGACGCTGTCAACTAAGACACACGCCAAGTAATTGGTAAAAAGGGCGGGGCGAAAGCACCCGCCCTTTTTTTTGTATCACGGAGCGAAGGCGACACATTTAGGGTCAGGACCACTTAAATCCACCTTCGCGGTTTGAGGCCATTTTGTTCAGTGCAAGGCGGCAAGCGCAGGGCATAGTGGTTCTAAGTCCAAGCGTGCCAACGCGGCAATGAACAAAATGGGTCAAATCCGAAGGACGCCAAAATGGCTTCGATCTCAAAGTAAAATGCCCTTGCAGGCAGAATAACTGCCTGCGGCGACCATTTTCCTTCGATATCTTTGCCATTTTGACGCCGCGAAGGTGGATTTAATAGGTCCTGACCCTAGTCACCACAAAGCGCATTTTTCGCACATATTCGTTATTGGTGAAGCGCTACAAGGCCGTACCCCCACCATGCCTGACCCTAGGTCCATTTTGATAGCGATGTGGATTGAAGGGGGACGATGCCCCCCCCCCAACTATTGTTAAGCCGCCAAGCGGTTGCCATTTTGCGGGCGCGGCGCAGCTGGAAAAGCGATGATCGCGGCAGGCGCCAAGCGCCGCATGTCGCCCAAAATGATCCGGCGCTCGCGCTGCAATGCTGGCGCAAATTCCATATCGATAACTTCATGAATACGCGGCATAGCGTTGCGAATTGTCAACATGATTACGCCAATGGATGCACCCAGCGCAGTGAAGAAGAGAAGGGAAGTAATTATAGTCATGGCAATAATCCTTTTTGATCCCCGCCCCGAATCAGGCGGCGTGTTGATTCGGTTTTACACCGTATTTCAGTTGTTGTTCACTATTTGTTCTTATTTGTCAAGCGACATGACGCAACCGGAACAACGCTGGATAAAATGGGGGATAAATATTGGATAGCTTTGGCAAAGGCCAAAGCTACCAATCGCCAAGGTTTACGGTTTAATGGCGGCTCCCCGGCGTTCCGCGTGCCATATCTGAAGCGCTTGTTGGAGGCATCCGGTAAAACCATTGGAACCGTTCACCGAGCAGCTATTTGGCAAAATGGCGCGGGCATAGGCATCGAGGCTTTCGACCGCTGCGGTCCAGCTTCCGCCCGCCACGTCCGGCTTGTCCTCTGCGCGAAGTGGTTTGGGAATACGGTAACGGTCGCCTTCGGGTTGCGCTGCGCAGACAATGATTTCGTCGCCGTCCGCCTCTGGGCATGGCTCAGTGCCAAAGGTTATGAGAAAGGACATGCGTTCGGGCGGCGCTGACTGCTGCGCATCGCCCAAGGAAGTTTCACTCGCAAAGGCCGACAGGGGCGTTACCCCCAGCACAAGAGCAGCGATGACGGTATATTGCATTTTCATGTTGCCCTCCCGTCCACCTCATAGCCCTATGCAAATCGACCTGAACCGCTTGTTAATGCCGTCACCGGGGGTTTTGCATTTTGGTAAAAAGCATTGGTGCTTGACGAATCTAGCCATCAACGGTAACCGCCCGCTCATTCCACATGGGAAACGCACATACCGGTGCTGATCTATGCCTTTCAGGCATTAGTGAAGTTCTAGTTTCCCAGAGGCTCAACCGGAAGGAGAAGTACCATGGCGGCACCTGTCGTTACCATGCAGCAATTGCTTGAAGCTGGGGCCCATTTCGGCCACCAAACACACCGTTGGAACCCGCGCATGAAGCCGTATATCTTCGGCGCGCGCAACGGCATCCACATTCTCGATTTGTCGCAGTCCGTGCCTTTGTTCGCACGTGCGCTAGATTTTGTCGCCCAGAGCGTTTCGTCTGGCGGTAAGGTATTGTTCGTTGGCACGAAGCGTCAGGCGCAAGGCCCCATCGCCGATGCAGCCCGCGCATCGGGTCAGCATTTCGTCAACCATCGCTGGTTGGGCGGCATGCTCACCAACTGGAAGACCATTTCAAACTCGATTAAGAAGCTCAAGACGCTTGAAGAGCAGCTTTCGGGCGACACGCACGGTTTCACGAAGAAGGAAATCCTTCAAATGACCCGCGAGCGCGACAAGCTTGAAATGAGCCTTGGCGGTATTCGCGACATGGGCGGCATTCCTGAGGTCATGTTCGTTATTGACGCCAACAAGGAAGAGCTCGCGATCAAGGAAGCCAATGTTTTGGGTATTCCAGTGATCGCGATCCTCGATTCAAACGTATCGCCTGACGGCATTGCATTCCCCGTTCCTGCAAATGATGACGCGGCACGCGCCATTCGTTTGTATTGCGACGCCATTGCCACTGCGGCAACCAAGGGCAATGTAAACGCTAAGGTTGCCAAGGGCATTGACCTTGGTGCCGAAGTTGAGCCAGCGGCTGAACCAGCCTTGGTTGAAGAAGCTGCGCCCGTAGCCGAAGAAATATCGCCTGTTGCTGAAGAAGCTGCACCAGTAGCCGCAGAAGCAGCGGCTGTTGCTGAAGTTGCTCCAGCCGAAGCGCCTGCCGCAGAAGCGTAACATTTCTTTGTCATGCCCGCACAAGCGGGAATCCATGGTCTGACTTGTCGGTGTAAACTGATTTGGCGGACCATGGGCCCCCGATCAAGTCGGGGGTAACACTGTTTAGAGCGATGAGGGGTTCCTGCCTCGCGCTAACCACATTTCGAAAGGACAAAATTATGTCTGCAATTACCGCTTCAGCCGTCAAGGAACTGCGTGAGCTTTCCGGCGCGGGCATGATGGACGCCAAAAAGGCGCTTGAAGAAACCAATGGCGATATCGAAGCCGCCGTTGACTTGCTGCGCGCCAAGGGCCTTGCAACTGCTGCCAAGAAATCCAGCCGCACCGCAGCCGAAGGTCTTGTCGGCGTCGCTGTAGAAGGCACCAAGGGTACGGCAATCGAAGTTAACAGCCAGACCGACTTTGTTGCGAAGAACGAACAGTTCCAGGAATTTGTTGCTGCGGTTAGCCAAGTTGCACTTGGCCTATCTGCCAACGAAGCGGAGGTCGTTTTGGCCGCGCCTTATAGCGATAGCGAAACCGTTCAGGAACGTTTGACCAACAACATTGCAACCATCGGTGAAAATCAGGTTATCCGCCGCGTTAAATCCCTGTCGGTCAGCAATGGCCGAGTTGTTTCTTATGTCCATAACGCTGCGGCACCTGGCATGGGCGGCATCGGCGTTCTGGTGGCGTTGGAGAGCGAAGCGGACGCGGCGACGCTCGATGGCCTCGGCAAGCAACTGGCGATGCACATCGCCGCTGCATTCCCGCTGTCGCTTGACGAAACTGGTCTTGACGCTGAAACGCTTGAGCGTGAGCGCGGCATTGCCCGTGAAAAGGCATCGGAAAGCGGCAAGCCTGCCGATATCGTCGAAAAGATGGTTGAAGGCGCTGTGAAGAAGTTTGCAAAAGAAAACGCCTTGTTGAGCCAGCCATTTGTGATGGACGGCAAAACCCCGATTTCCGATGTTGTTGCCGCCGCTGCGAAAGAAGCCGGCAAACCCATTATGTTGAAGGACTATGCCCGCTTCCAGCTTGGTGAAGGCATCGAAAAGGAAGTGTCCGACTTTGCAGCTGAAGTGGCTGCTGCGGTCGGCGGCTGAACTGAGCAATGATTTACTAGGTCACCCCCGAACAAGCCGGGGGTGACAAAAGTTTGTTATCTCGCTAGATTTCTAGCCATGTTATTGACACTTGGCGATATGGCGCGCGGCTCCTATAGCTGGGCGCCATTATCGTATGGGAATGAGGGACATTATGGGCGCGCACGGCTATCGTCGCATTCTGCTGAAATTATCAGGCGAAGTGCTGATGGGGGATCAGGCCTATGGCATTGACCCGGATACCGTCGCGCGCGTGGCCGAAGAGGTAAAGGCGGCGCAGGATACTGGCCTCCAATTGTGCCTCGTCATCGGCGGAGGTAATATCTTCCGAGGGATGTCTGGCGCGGCCAAGGGCATGGATCGCGCGCAGGCCGACTATATGGGAATGCTCGCCACCGTCATGAACGCGCTCGCGATGCAAAACGCGCTGGAACAGCTTGGCGTGCCGACCCGGGTCCAATCCGCGATTGAGATGGACAAGGTCTGCGAACCGGTCATTCGCCGCCGTGCGGAACGGCATTTGGAAAAAGGCCGCATTGTCATTTTCGCCGCAGGCGTTGGCGCACCGTTTTTCACAACCGATAGCGGCGCTGCGTTGCGTGCGGCCGAAATGCAGTGCGACGCCTTGTTTAAAGGGACCTCGGTTGATGGTGTTTATGATGCTGATCCCAAGAAGGTCTTAACCGCAAAACGTTACGAAACATTAAGTTATGATCGTGTCTTGGCAGATAATCTGAAGGTTATGGATGCCAGCGCGGTATCTTTGTGCCGTGACAATGATATTCCAATCGTGGTTTTCTCCATCCGCGAACAGGGCAATATATTGAAAGTGCTTGACGGAAGCGGCACTTCAACTGTGGTAACAAGCGAAGGAAACTGATCCATGCCGCAATATGACAAAACCGATGTAGAGCGCCGGATGAAGGGCGCGGTCGATTCATTCAAAAGCGATCTTTCGGGCCTGCGGACGGGCCGCGCGAATGTGACCTTGCTTGATCCTGTGGTGGTTGAAGTTTACGGATCACACATGCCGTTGAGCCAAGTTGCAACCGTCAGCGCGCCAGAGCCGCGTTTGCTGTCAGTGCAGGTTTGGGACCGGTCAAATGTGACGCCAGTGGAAAAGGCCATTCGTTCGGCAGGCTTGGGCCTAAACCCGATTACCGATGGCCAAACGCTGCGTCTGCCTATTCCCGACCTTACCGAAGAACGTCGCAAGGAGCTTGCAAAGCTGGCGGGCCAATATGCGGAAAAAGCAAAAATTGCGATTCGCAACGTGCGCCGCGATGCCAATGATGGGCTAAAGACCGATGAGAATAAGAAGGAAATCAGTGAAGATGACCGCAAAAGGTTGGAAACTGAAGTCCAGAAAATGACCGATGAAATGATCAAGGCGGTCGATGACGCAGCAGCGCACAAGGAAAAGGAAATCCTGAGCCAGTGATTTTGGCCAGCGCTTTAACTTCATCGGGTTTAGGTAAGTGAGGGAAATGTCGCCCGAAGCGCAAGAGCGCATTGCCGCCGGAACAGGCAAAATGCCGCGCCATGTTGCGATCATCATGGATGGCAATGGCCGTTGGGCGAAAAAGCGGATGTTACCGCGGGCGATGGGGCATAAGCGCGGTGTCGAGACTGTCCGGAATATTGTCCGTGCGGCGGGGGAACTCGGGCTTGAAACCTTGAGCCTCTACGCCTTCTCCAGCGAGAATTGGAAACGGCCCGAGGATGAGATCAGCGATCTCATGGGCCTTATGCGCGATTTTATCAAATCTGACCTTGATGAATTCGCCGCTAACAATGTTCGCCTTAAAATCATTGGAAATTATAAAGCATTAGCGCCAGATATTGTCGACATGCTTGAGGAGTCTATCGCGCGGACGTCAAAGAACAGCCGCACGACGTTGGCGGTCGCACTGAATTATGGCGCACAAGATGAGATGGTCCGCGCAGCCCGAGCTGCCGCTGCGCAAGGCGAAATTAATGCGGCGAGCATTGAGGCCAATCTCGACACAGCTGACTTGCCGCCGCTGGATTTGCTCATCCGCACATCAGGGGAGCAACGGCTGTCCAATTTCATGCTGTGGCAGGCGGCGTATGCCGAATTATGGTTTACCGAAACCTTATGGCCGGATTTCAACAAAGACGAGCTCGCTGCCGCCCTAACCGAATTTGCGCGGCGTGAACGGCGCTATGGTGGTCGATGAACGATAAGGTCGCGCCGCTGCTGAAACCCCGATCGGATTTGGGCATACGGACATTGTCCAGTGTTGCCATGATGTCGGTTGCGATAATTGCGATCTGGCTGGGCGGCTATGCCTTTATGGGCCTTGTTATCGCTGTAGGCCTTGGTGTTTTTTTTGAATTTACCAAATTGGTGCTCGGTTTCGCGCACAGTCCGCAGGCGCGGATATTGTGGCTATTGGGCGGCCTGACTTATGTCGGCCTGGCATGTTTCACTTTGATACTGTTCAGCGCGCCTTTGTTCGGCATGACGCCCGCAATTCTATTGATCGCAGGTGTTATTGGCACGGATGTCGGCGCGTATTTCGCGGGACGAAGCATCGGCGGAGCCAAGATCGCGCCGCGAATTAGCCCGTCCAAAACATGGTCGGGCCTTTTTGGCGGCATGATTGGCGCGGGCCTTATGATGGTTGTCATTCAAGCAGGCATCTTCGCCTTTAGGGGCGGAAATGCTGGCGATGTCTATCTTGCATATGGCTGGGCGCGCCTCATGCTAACGGGGGCCGCGCTTGCGGTGGTCGCGCAAATGGGGGATTTCTTTGAAAGCTGGATGAAGCGGCGGGCAGGGGTGAAAGACTCCGGCCGATTAATACCGGGCCATGGCGGGTTATTTGACCGGACAGACGGCCTTATCGCTGTCGCTTTTGCCGCCGGTGTTGTTACGCTGTTTCAAAATGCGGTGGGTAGCTGATCCTGTGACCCGCAGCATCTCCATCTTTGGTGCAACAGGTTCGGTCGGGCTGTCGACGCTGGATCTCATTCGCCAACATCGCAGCCAATATCGCGTTGTCGCGCTAACCGCGAACGGCAATGCGGCTGCTATAGCGCAGTTGGCGCGGGAATTTGATGCTGAATTGGCGGTCGTTGCAGATGAAACGGCCTATGCCGACCTCAAGGACGCATTGGCAGGGACGGGTATAGAAGCCGCAGCAGGCGCAGAAGCGCTTGTGGAGGCCGCTAGACGCAATGCCGATTGGACAATGGCCGCAATCGTCGGTTGTGCTGGATTGCCCTCCTGTATGGCTGCAATCGAGGCTGGCAAGACCGTCGCTTTGGCCAATAAGGAGGCCTTGGTCTCCGCAGGCGCATTGATGATGGCCGCGGTGCACCGGTCGGGCGCAGCTTTGTTGCCCGTCGATAGCGAGCATAATGCGATATTCCAGTGCCTATCGGGTGGCAAAATTGACCAAGTGCGTAAAATTACGCTCACCGCCAGCGGCGGGCCGTTTCGTTCTTTCTCGCTTGAGGAGATGCGGGACGTCACGCCAGCGCAGGCTGTGGCGCACCCCAATTGGGACATGGGCGCGAAGATCAGTATTGATTCCGCGACGATGATGAACAAAGGCCTTGAACTGATTGAGGCCTATCATTTGTTTCCGGTGGGCTTGGATAAAATCGATATACTTGTACATCCACAATCGGTCATCCATTCGATGGTCGAATATGTCGATTGTTCGACTTTAGCGCAGCTTGGCTCGCCAGATATGCGCATTCCAATAGCGAGCGCGCTGGCATGGCCGGAGCGTATTGCCACGAACTGCAAGCCGCTGGATTTAGCAACTATTGGGCAGTTGACGTTTGAGCAGCCGGACATCGTGCGCTTTCCGGCGTTGCGGCTTGCCCGCGCGGCCATATCCGAAGGCGGCGCAAAGCCGGCCATTTTGAACGCCGCCAATGAAGTCGCGGTGGCGGCGTTCTTAAATGGACAAATCGGTTTTCTGGATATCGCAGCTTTGGTGGAAGATACGCTGTGCGTTTATGCACCGAACAACCTGCCAACCTGCATCGATGACTTGTTCAGCATAGATGCAGCCGCGCGGCGCTATGCGCAGACGCTCATACAAAAGGTTACCTAATGCCAATGGAATCGCCAAATATCATCGTCACTGCACTTGCATTTATAACGCTGATCGGCAGTTTGGTTGTCGTGCACGAACTGGGGCATTATGCCGTGGGGCGTTGGTTCGGCGTGAAGGCCGAGAAATTCTCTATCGGCTTTGGTCCGCAGATTTGGGGCAGGGTCGACAAACGTGGCACCTTGTGGCGCATTGGCCTGCTGCCTTTGGGCGGCTTTGTCCAATTTGCAGGTGACATGAATCCCGCCAGCCAAGCCGACGAAGGCTGGAAACGACTCCCAGAAGAGGAACGTAACCAGACGTTCCAGTCCAAAACCTTGTGGCAACGTGCGTTGATTGTGTTTGCCGGGCCAGCGGTGAATTTCATTCTCGCTATCCTAATCGCGATGGGTTTCCTGTTGGCGTTTGGGAAATCGGTAACTCCGCCGGTCATTGACATTGTGCAGCCCAATAGCGCGGCGGCGGTGGCGGGCCTGATGGAAGGCGACCGCATCCTCACTTTGAATGGCCGGACCATCAAGACGTTCGACGAAATGGCGAACGAAATTGTCATGATCCCCAACGAACAGGTCGTGATCGAAATCGAACGCGACGGAACGAACATGGTCAAGGAGGCGACGGTCGCTGCGGCTATCGAAGTTGATCGTTTCGGTAATGAATACCGCATTGGCCGGCTCGGCATAGGTGCCGGAAAATTGGAAGTCCGCGAAGTAGGCTTGCTTGAGGCACCTTGGGCTGCGGTTGTTCAAACCGGAAATATCTTGCGGCAGCAGGTGATTGGCCTTGGTCAGATTATCTCTGGCCGCCGTCCCATCTCCGAACTGGGCGGGCCGTTGAAAATCGCAAAAGTTTCAGGCGAAGCCATGAGTCTTGGCATTTTAACATTCATTAGTCTCGCAGCGTTGATCTCGATTAACTTGGGGTTCATCAACCTGCTGCCAATCCCGATGCTGGATGGAGGGCATTTGTTGCTCTACGCCGTGGAAGCAGTGCGTCGGCGTCCAGCCACGCCCGAAGTGCAGGAGTGGGCTTTTCGTGCAGGATTTGCGATGCTGGCGGCATTTATGATAATGGTAACATTCAATGACCTTGCGTCTTTCGGGCTTTTCGGAAGCGGTTGAGGGCAT
>JBILLO010000103.1:0-6321 GCA_044376035.1 Sphingorhabdus sp. | reverse complement strand
AACGAGGTTAAAGCCGTGGCATCGCCTGGCGGTATCTCTATTCTGTTGCTGATCGATAAACGCCAAGTGGCAACCTCTGATCCGCGAGACTCCGTGTTAAGCTTGAAGCAAATTGCCATCAGCTTCCCTAAGGACACGACCGAAGCGCAGGTGACACCATTGATCAGAAGATTCAGCGAGGAAACGCAACGAATCTCTGGCTGCGGTGTCGCGGACGAGATGGCGCGCAAACTTGGCGCCGATGTGGTGAACCGAGACGGTATCAAAATCCGCGAATTACCCGCTCCTTTGCAGCAGGTTATGCTTGATTTACAGGTTGGCCAATCAACGCCCCCTTATGGTTCTTTGGAAGATGGCGTCCGCGTATTCGTCCTATGTGGTCGCGACGCACCACAAGAGGCCGCGTCCGAGAGTTTTGACGAAATCATGTCGCGATTGGAAGAAGATCGCGTGAATAAGCGCGCCCGCATTTACCTGCGCGATTTGCGTCGCGACGCTGTTATCGAATATAACTGATGCCGACGGGCCGACTGGAACTGCCGCTGGCCGTTTCGGTCGGTGATCCGGCTGGTATCGGGCCGGAAATTATTGGAAAAGCATGGGAGGCCCGCCACGCCTCTGGCTTGGCGCCTTTCTTTGCCATTGGTGACATTGGAAGTTTCGCGCCGCACTGGCACGGCCCGGTTGTCCGCATTGAAGACCCGGCGGATACCTTCAAGCATTTCGACACGGCCCTACCCGTAATTCAACTGCACAACTGCCTGTCGGTCGTACCCGGCATCCCGGACTTGGACGGCGCGCATTGTGCATATCAGGCGTTGGAAATGGCGATTGGCTTTGCCCGAGCAGGGAGCGCCGCCGCTTTAGTCACTGGTCCTGTTTCCAAATCGCAGCTTTATGCCGTTGGGTTTACGCACCCCGGCCAGACCGAATTCATTGCCGAACGCTGCGGCGTAGCCAAGAATAATGCAGTCATGATGCTCGCTGGCCCGGACCTGCGCGTGGTCCCGATGACGACGCATATTCCACTTGCCGAAGTGGCAGCAAAGCTGGACGGAAGGTTGATCCGTCAACGCCTGCGCGCCACAGCGAAGGGATTGCAGCGCAATTTTGGTATCGAAAATCCAAGGCTCGCGGTCGCTGGTTTCAACCCTCATGCCGGGGAATCGGGCAATATGGGCCGCGAAGAAATAGAAATATTTGAACCCGCCATTGCGCAGATCAGGAGCGAAGGATTCAACGTGATTGGCCCTCTGCCTGCCGACACGATGTTTCATGCCGAGGCGCGCGCGCAATATGACGCCGCTTTATGCGCTTATCATGACCAAGCACTTATCCCACTGAAAACACTATATTTCCATGATGCTGTAAACATAACCCTCGGGTTGCCCGTCGTCAGGACATCGCCGGACCATGGTACCGCTTTCGGTATAGCGGGCCAAAATAGGGCGCTGCCATATTCCATGATCGCAGCAATCAAAATGGCGGAGTCAGCGGCATTATACCGCCTTGCTGCCGCCGATGGTGGTTGATGACGGTTTCACTGCCCCCGCTTAGGGAAGTCATTGCCCGCCATGGCCTGTCTGCGAGCAAGGCGCTTGGCCAAAACTTCCTTTTTGATGAGAAGCTGCTTGATCGTATCGCGGCCATTCCCGGCCCATTGGCGGGCGAAACTGTGTATGAGGTAGGCCCCGGCCCTGGTGGCCTCACACGCGCGCTGTTACGCGCTGGCGCGCATGTTGTTGCCGTAGAGCGCGACCATCGCTGCTTACCAGCGCTCGCCGAGCTGGCGGAGGCATTTCCAGGCCAATTGCGCGTGATTGAAGGCGATGCCCTCAAGATCGATCCCTTTGCCGAAATCGGCGCGCCATTTCACATCGTTTCCAACCTGCCCTATAATGTTGGCACGGCGCTGGCCGTTGGCTGGCTTGGCGGCAATGCATGGCCACCAACATGGAAAAGCCTGACGCTTATGTTCCAGCGCGAAGTTGCTGACAGGATAGTGTCCTCTCCTGGCACCAGCGCTTTTGGCCGCTTGGCCATATTGGCGCAGTGGCGTTCGAATGCGGCAATTGCAATGCCAGTCCATCGCTCCGCTTTTACCCCGCCGCCAAAGGTGATGTCCGCCGTAGTGCACATCACGCCCAAGGAAGCGGCAAACGGCGTTAAAATGTCGGTGCTGGAAAATCTGACGGGTGCCGCCTTCGGACAGAGGCGCAAAATGCTTCGGCAAAGCCTCAAAAGCGTTCCCGGCGCTTTGGAGGCACTCCACAGAACCGGTATTGCCGAAGACCGTCGTGCTGAAACCGTAAGTATAGCCGAATGGTGCGGGCTTGCACGAGAGGTTGGATAACCTAATACGCTAGGGGTGGCCCTTTTAGGCGACCAAAGCTAAGATCATGTCATGCATACACTCACCGACAGCGAACGACAGGTTCTTGAAACGATTCAACAGCAGCCCATGCTTGACGAGGTGCAAAGCTGGTCTGCGGTAAACAGCGGTTCCGGCAATCTCGATGGCTTGGCGACGACCGCAAAAATGTTGGCCGATGCGTTTTCAGTTCTTCCTGGCGCAGTTACCCTGGTTAATCCCGAACCGATCAACCGCGTGCTGGCCGACGGATCCATCCAAACTGCTGCGCATGGCCAACATCTTTTGGTCACAGTGCGCCCTGATGCGCCAACACAATTGTTGTTTACGGGCCATATGGACACGGTTTTTCCGGCGGATCATGAATTTCAGAAGCTGCGCTGGTTGGATGACGGGGTGCTCAATGGCCCTGGGGTTGCCGACATGAAAGGCGGCATTTCCGTCTTGCTCGCTGCATTGCGCGCGGTTGAACTTTCGGCAAGCCTCTCGCGTACGGGGTATCAAATCCTTATCAACAGCGATGAGGAAGTTGGCTCTCCTTCCTCAGCAAAACTTATTGCCGAGCTTGCGCGGAACAAGTTGGCAGCGTTGACCTATGAACCTGCACTGCCCGACGGCACGCTGGCCGGGGCACGTGGCGGGAGTGGCAATTTCTCGGTGATTTTTTCAGGGTTGTCAGCACATGCCGGGCGCAACCCCGATGATGGCCGCAACGCGGTATTGGCGGCGGCGGATCTCGCGCTTCGGCTCAAGCGGCTCTCGCGCGACGGGCTATCGGTTAACCCGGCCAAAATTGAGGGTGGCGGCCCCAACAATGTAGTGCCCGATCACGCAATATTGCGCGTTAACTTCCGACCACGCACGCCGGAGATTGTGACACAAACCGAGGCAGATTTGCGCCGGATTATCGCCAATATCGAACGCGAACATGACGTGCGTGCCCATCTGCATGGCAGTTTTGGCCGCCCACCCAAGCCAATCGACGACAGGGCCGCCAAGCTATTTGCCCTTGTAAAGCAAACTGGCGCTGATCTTGGCCTATCCATCGCGTGGCGTTCCAGCGGCGGCGTGTGTGATGGTAATAACATCGCGGCGTGCGGCGTCCCGGTGGTCGATACGATGGGCGTTCGTGGTGGTAGTATTCACAGCAAAGATGAATTCCTCATCGTCGAAAGCCTAACCGAGCGCGCGCAATTGTCCGCACTGACCATTATGCGTTTGTCAGAAAAAGGGGCATTATGACTTTCCTGATCCGTCCGGCGAATATAGGCGATTTGCAACCAATTTACGAAATGGCGAAACGCACCGGCGGTGGTTTCACCAACTTGCCACCGGACAAGGAAGCGCTGTCCGCAAAGCTGGAACGGTCTGCCGCTGGATTTGACCGTGTGGGGGACGATGTTGCCGACGACCTGTATGTGTTCGTGTTGCAGAACAGCCTCACCGGCGAAGTGCGCGGTACCTGCCAAATCTTTGGCAAGGTTGGGCAGACATGGCCATTTTACAGCTATCGCATTGGCGCTCTAACGCAGCATAGTGTGGAATTGGAACGCACATTTCGTGCGGACATCCTAAACCTCTCGACCGATTTGGAGGGCACCACGGAAGTCGGCGGTTTGTTCCTGCACCCCGGCGAACGCGCTGGCGGGCTTGGCCTGTTGATTGCGCGCAGCCGTTATCTTTTCATTCGCAATCATCGCCAAAGGTTCGCGGACAGAACCATTGCCGAGTTACGCGGCGTGATCGACGAGGCCGGCGGCTCTCCTTTCTGGGATGGCGTGGCCGGACGCTTTTTCGGGATGAGCTTTCAAGAGGCGGACGAATTCAACGCGAAATTCGGCAACCAATTCATCGCTGACCTCATGCCTAAGCACCCCGTGTATATCGCCATGCTTCAGGAAAGCGCAAAAACCGTTATTGGCGTACCGCACCCTTCTGGCCGTGCTGCCATGCGTATGCTGGAGAATGAAGGTTTCGGGTGGGAAAATTATATCGACATTTTTGACGGTGGCCCAACTATGACCGCCCGCACTAACCAGATCCGAAGTATCCGCGAGGCAAAGGATGTGACGATAACAAAGATAAGCCGCGCCGTACGCGAACAAAAGAGCGACCAAAAGAAGTTGCTTACAATAGGTCGCTTGCACGCATTTAAGGCAGCTTATGGCTGGATTGATGATCGCGGCGATGACGTCATAATCGACGGCGCATGTGCGCGGGCGCTGAATATTTCGGTTGGCGATCAGGTGACTTATGTGGAGCGGTCGTAATGGCTTTGGTCGAAATCAATTTCGACGGAATCATAGGTCCAAGCCATAATTATGCCGGGCTAAGCCTTGGCAATTTGGCATCGTCAAACAACGCTGGCGCGGCATCTTATCCCAGAGCTGCGGCGTTGCAGGGCATTGAGAAGATGCGCGCCAACATTGACCTTGGTCTGGCGCAAGGGTTTTTCATGCCGCTTGATCGGCCAAACCAGATCTGGCTCACCGGACTTGCAACCGACATGCAATCGGCCGAGCCACATATCCGCGCAGCCGCTTTTTCGGCTTCTGCGATGTGGGCGGCCAATGCGGCGACTGTCTCGCCCGGGCCAGACACGGCGGACGGCAAATGCCATCTGTCGGCGGCAAATCTGCTCACCATGGCGCACCGAAGCCATGAGTGGACAGGGACGCTGGCGCAGTTGCAATTGGCCTTTGCTAATGAACGGCATTTTGCGGTGCATGGCCCGGTTCCAGCGCCGTTTGGCGACGAAGGTGCGGCCAATTTCATGCGTTTATGCGCATCGCATGATGCAGCGGGTGTCGAAATATTTGTCTATGGGAAAACCGGCGGCCCCTTCCCTGCGCGGCAGCATATTGAGGCGTCAAAGGCCATAGCGCGCGCGCACCGGCTTGACCCGGCCAAAACTTTGTTCGTGCAGCAATCCGAAGCTGCCATCGCCGCTGGGGCGTTTCATAATGATGTTGTCGCCGTGGCAAATGAACACGTGCTTTTCACGCATGAGCACGCGTTCGAGCACCCAGAACAGACCTATGCCGATGCTAAACGGCTTATGCCTGCGGCAGAGGTCATCATCGTACCAGCGGACCGCGTTAGCCTCGCAGACGCCATTCAAAGCTATTTATTCAATGCGCAGTTGGTGACATTGCCTGACGGCGGCATGGCGCTTATTTTACCCAACGAAGCGCAAGAAAATGCGCGGGTTTGGGGCTGGCTGACCGGAATGATTGACGGCAATGGCCCCATCCGCAAGCTTGTACCTGTGGACGTGCGCCAATCGATGGCAAATGGCGGCGGCCCAGCCTGCTTGCGCCTGCGCGTTGTTGCCGATCCTGCGACGGTTGACCCACGCTTCATTGCCGATGCGACAAAGTTGGACGCCATAGCGCAAGTCGTTGCCGCGCATTGGCCCGAAACCATTGCGCCGGACCAGCTTGGCGACCCCGATTTGCTAGATAAAGTCCGGTTGGCGCGGTTTGCGTTGTTGGAGGCAACCGATCTCATTGCGCTCGCCTGACGGCCAAGTTCTTTAACAACACGCAGCGGCTTGGACCGTTGAGGCCAGAGCATCGCTGCTCCGTGCATTGATGGACAGTGGGGGTTTCTGTTGCCCAGCACGCGGTTATAAAAAAGGTCCCGGGATTCTGTTGCTCGGCTCCCGGGGGCCGCCGTAACCTTTCTGTTGCCCGGCCGGTTCGGCCGCGTTCTTTTAGTGTAAATTCAGACCGTGAGGCCCAAAATTACGCTGCGAGAGCAAGTGCTGAGTTATCGTTTGCACCTATTGGTTATGAACCATTTCACGGCTTATTCATGCCGGGCAAAAACAATGCTTTTCAACGCACGTCGATCCTAGTTCAGCCCCTCCAAGACCTCTGACAAACAGAGATTTTGGTGGAGCTGCCGGGTACCGCCCCCGGGTCCGCTGCACCTATTACACATCACAA
>JBILLO010000018.1:0-19716 GCA_044376035.1 Sphingorhabdus sp. | reverse complement strand
GGTTCTTTGCTTTATCTGCGACCCAGCGCTAATTGAAAGATTGTTGAACAGTCTTTATGAGCGGCTTGAGCAAATATTTGAGTAATGCGCTGCACCCGGTTAGAATTTCTGTTGTGACCGCTATCCTTGTATTTTTTTTCCGTGCGTTGTTTCACCCTTGCGCGCATCTTTTTTGTGGATATAACACTGAAGATATGCTTCACATTTCCGAGGAGAGAAGTAACATTTACTAAAAACCATCTTTGAGACGGTCCCGACAAAGTTGAATAAAACTTTAACAACCGCCCCTGATTACTTTGTGTCTGGGTGCTGACCAGAAACTTGGTGTAGGCATCTGGGATAACAGTCATTTCTCACATCGCTCAATCAAGGACCATGAAGGGCTTGAGAAACCAACGCCAAGCATCAGAGGCGCTCGATTCTCAATCTTTGCCCTATAGTATAACCTTCAGCATATGCAAATCAGCATATGCAAATCCTGATTGCTTTTGCGCTATGAAATCCAACCCGTTCTCTATTCTATTGACGGCACTGTCGTTGCAATCGCGGAGGAAGGAGATTGAACCGCTCTGGGATAGCCGGAAGCCCTAACTCCTGATTAGAAAGGGGGTTATATGAAAAAGACGACGAGCAATGGAACTATGCCTGCATGGATGACAGGTGGATTGATGGTTATGATGAGAGAATCGCCAAGCGGTAAGCCGCTATTGTTCACTAAGGCTGTCTTAAATATCGTAATGTTTCAGCACATTAAGATTTAGTAGATTTCTAAGAAATATACACGAACATGGACGAATGCGTAATTGGTGTCAGGGCTGGATTCGAACCAGCGTACGGAAAACCGGGCAGATTTACAGTCTGCTGCCTTTAACCACTCGGCCACCTGTCCACATCGTCGTGCGGGGCATCATGTGCTTGCATGAGGGCCGGTCCCGCAGAAGAAGGTGCGCAATGGCGAAACGGCTCTTGCCTGTCAATGCCTCAAGTGGGAAAGGGCACCAGAAGCTTCTCTTTTTCATGCACAGGTACATATAATGTCTTCACATAAGAGCCATCGACGCCGTGGCGCCGCCGTTACCAGCGGCAATCCCAAATTTTACGGACGGCATGCCGTCTATGCCGCGCTCGACAATCCCGAACGCCGCTCGATTAATTTATGGGGCACGCGGGAGGAAATCGGCAAGATTGTCGTGCCTGAGGGCCTGACGGTGCAATATGCCGAAGTGAACGATCTGGCTCGTTTTGTGCCGAAAGATGCTCCACATCAGGGTCTTGTGCTTGAGGTTGCGCCGCTGGAGGAGGTCTGGCTGACCGATGCACTCGCGCTGCCGAATAACGATAACCGACCATTGCTGATCCTCGACCAAGTCACCGATCCGCACAATGTCGGTGCGATATTCCGGACAGCAGCGGCGTTTGATGCGGTGGCTGTTGTGACGCAAGACCGGCACGCGCCGCCCGAATCGGGGGCATTGGCAAAGGCCGCGTCGGGCGGGCTTGAAATTACGCCATGGGTACGGGTGGTTAATCTGGCGCGGGCGCTGGAGGAGATTGCCGAGGCTGGATATTGGCGAATCGGCCTGTCCGGCCATGCAAAGGTCACGCTGGATCAGGCGCTGACACCGGGACGCAATGCACTGGTGCTGGGCGCGGAGGGTGACGGCATGCGGCGTAATATTGAGGAGCATTGTGACCAATTGGCAAAATTGCCGATCAGCGCACAGATGGAGTCGCTGAACGTGTCCAATGCGGCCGCAATCGCCTTATACGCCGCCACCGTGCGCCGCGGCGCATAAGCGGCATGGGCATTCCGACACAGCAGCTGCATGCCGCGCTTGATGCGCTGGCCGCGATTGAGCCCGGCATCGCGCAGGCCATCGCGATCACAGGCTATCCTGACGAACGAATACGTCAGCGGGGATACGCCACCTTGCTGCGCACGATTCTCGGACAACAGGTCAGCGTCGCGGCGGCGGCATCGGTCTGGAACAAGTTGGAGGCCCTGCTGGGCGCGGAATGCCCGCCCGAGCAGTTGTTGGCGCAAGATTTCGACGCGTTGCGGGCCTGCGGCCTTAGTCGGCAGAAACAGGGCTATGCGCGGTCACTGGCGCAGCTTGTGATTTCAGGCGCATTGCCGCTCGACGCCCTGCCCGATGATGATGAGGAGGCAATTGCCTATCTCACGCAGGTCAAGGGCATTGGCCGCTGGTCAGCAGAGATATATTTGCTATTTGCCGAAGGCCGTCCCGATATCTGGCCAGCGGGCGACCTTGCGGTGCAAGAGGGCGTTGGTCGCTTGCTTATGCTTGATGCGCGGCCATCGGAAAAAGAAATACGCGTCATCGCCGAACGCTGGCGTCCGCATCGCGGGGCCGCAGCGATTTTCACCTGGCATATCTACGCCAAGGGATTTCAAGCGATTTAGGGCTTAAGGCCTTTGTTTAGGCCCATGACCTCAATCAGAAACGTCTTTGGCTTTTTGAAATAGCGGCTTTGTCGGTTCACGCTCAGGCCAAGCAACGCCGCAGCCTCCATAGCAAAATGCACGCAATTGCGCCGACCCAAATGGTAACTTTTGCCCGGCAGATTGTGCCATTTTTCAACCAAAGCCATAAACCGCATATACTCGGCATCCGATAACTGCACGGAGAAATGCGGCCGGCTAGCTGCGACATAATGCGCGGGTCTCGTTTCGACGATGCCCTTGACTGGTCCCATCAATATGGCGGGAGACACGTTGACGGCGGTGAAGCCATAATTGGTGTCAACCGCCTCGCCCGTTGAATCAACCTTGCCTTGCAACCGCACAAAGGCGTGCGGAAAATATGCGCCGAAATCATGGCTATAAAAAGTTGCGACCACTTCAGCGCGCACGGACGCGGGAAACTGGCTTAAAATGGCGAAAATCAGCACTACGCAATAGCGAAACATAGACGCCCCTTGGATGTTCAAGATATATCCGTCCATGACCGCGGTTGCAATAATCAGTTGACGTTTTGGGCAAATTGCTGTCGCAGACAGCCATGTGATTAAGAGAGGAATCATCATCATGTCAGCCGCACAAAAAAGTATTTTCATTACGGGCGCCGCGTCCGGCCTTGGTCGCGAAGTCGCGCGCTATTTTGCAAATGTGGGCTGGTTTGTCGGTCTAGCGGACATTGATGAAAAAGGTTTGGACGAAACCGCTGCCTTGTTATCAAAGGGCCAATATTCGCGCCACAAGTTGGATGTCACCGACCGTGCGCAATGGAAAAAGGCCGTTGCGGAATTTGCCAAGCACACCAACGGCCATATGACCGTTTTGTTCAACAATGCGGGGATCGGCGCTGGCGGCCCGATCCAAGACATGACTGACGAAGATATTGACCTTATGATCGCGATCAATCTGACCGGCGTGATTAGCGGCACGCGCGCGTGTTTCGACCTGCTGAAGAACACGCCTGAGGCATGTGTGCTTTACACCAGTTCTGCTGCGGGTATTTACGGGTCGGCGGGCTTAAGCGTCTATAGCGCCACCAAATTCGCGGTACGTGGGCTTGCCGAAGCGCATGACATTGAATGGCGTCCATATGGCATAAAATCCCGCAGCCTGATGCCCGGATTCATCGATACCAACATCATCAGCAATGTCGACGCCAACAGCAACATGACTGGCAAGGAGAGGCTTCAGTCAGCCGGCATTGAAATCAGCCCCGTTTCAATCATTGGCCCTGCGGCGTGGGAAGCCATTCACGGCACCAAAGTGCATACGCCAGTCAACAAAATGGCGAAGCAATTGGCCTTTTATGCGCGTTGGTTTCCGAACCGTTTGCGCAAGCAACAGGTCCTGTCGGGCGGCCTTGGCGACGTTGTGCAGACCAAGCCGTGATTGCTGCCTAAGCTGCAATCACGTCGATTTTGCAAGCAAGGTCAATATCGCGTTGCGACAGGCCATCGGCATCATGGGTCGTCAGCAAAATTTCGACGCGGTTATACACGTTGAACCATTCTGGATGATGGTCCGCTTTTTCGGCCACAATCGCGACGCGAGTCATGAAACCGAACGCCTCGGCAAAGTCGGCAAAGTGCAAATTGCGGCGGATACCTCTAACATCCGCGTCATAGGTCCATTGCGGCAGTTGCTGCATTGCGGCATCGCGGACGGCGTCATCCAGTCTTGAAACGTGCATATCCTAATCCTGCTTTTGCAATTGAACGAATATCTGCCTAAGTCGCGATATGTCCTCGCGTCAAGCATCCGTGCCGTCCTTAAGCCTTGAAAATGTCGCGGTCATACGCGGCAACCGCTTAGTGCTGGACAGCCTATCGGTGTCGGCGCGCGCTGGCGACGTCATCTGGATCAGGGGCGCCAATGGATGCGGGAAATCGACGCTACTGCGCCTTGTCGCCGGATTGCTGACGGTTACATCGGGGACGATCCATTCCGAAGGTCATATGGCGCTTGCGGACGAAAATATGGCGTTGGATGCCAATATGACAGTAAAGGCCGCGCTCCGCTTTTGGGCGGACATGGACGGTGCATCCGCCGACGCCCGTGACGCGGCCTTAACTGCTATGGATTTGCAAAACCTCGTTCATATTCCGGTCCGCTTTCTGTCGACGGGACAACGCAAACGCGCCAGCATCGCGCGCGTATTGGCGTCAAATGCAGATATTTGGTTGATGGACGAACCCTATAATGGCCTCGACAGTGCAAGCTGCGCCCGGCTTGATCAGGCAATTATTGCCCGAGCGGCTTCGGGCGGCATCGTCCTTGTCGCCGCGCATCAGCCGCCCTCCATCAATGTCGCAATGAGCTTAATACTAGATAGCCAAGGCGTTGCCGCATGATGTCCTTTATTGCTCTGGTCGCGCGCGAAGTGCGTCTGGCATGGACAGGCGGTGGCCTATGGCTACCGGTGGTGTTTTATCTCGCCGTGGCCACATTATTCCCTTTTGTGACCGGGCCCGACAAGGCTTTGCTCGCGCGGACTGGCGGCGGCATTTTGTGGATCGCTGCGCTGCTGGCCTCGCTGCTTCCCATTGAACGGCTGATTTTGCCTGACCGCGAATCCGGCGTGCTGGATCAGCTTGCCCTGCGCGGTTGGTCCGATGAACTTGTCGCAACGGCCAAAATCGCGGGGCAGATTGTTGCTTTCGCTTTGCCATTGCTTTTGGCGACAATAGTCGGCTCTGCGCTT
Source organism: Sphingorhabdus sp. (assembly GCA_044376035.1). Lineage (GTDB taxonomy): Bacteria > Pseudomonadota > Alphaproteobacteria > Sphingomonadales > Sphingomonadaceae > Sphingorhabdus_B. Next base: position 14,536 of record JBILLO010000018.1, on the reverse strand, counting down.
ATCGGCTTGCCGGAGGCGCAATTGGGCACCTTGCTCCTCGGCCTTGCGCTGGCTTTGCCTGCTTTGTCTGGCCTGTCCTTAATGATTGCTGCTCTTACCGCTGGTCTAAGCGGCGCGAGCGCGCTTGGCGGGTTGCTGTTGGTGCCCATCACCATCCCGTTGCTCATTTTCGGCGCAGGCACCCTTGCCGAAGACCCCGGTAACGCGATGCAGTTGCTTGCGGCAACATCATTGGCGATAACGGCGCTGTCCCCATTTGCAGCGGGTGCTGCCCTGCGCGCGGGCAGAACTTAGGGTCAGGACCTAGGCCCGTTATTGCGCGGATATCTTCTGGGCATAGCCGTCCGCGACCATCGCCTCGACCAAATCAAACAGCTTTTCCGGGTCCTGCGCGCGCAGCAGGGGGATGTTGGCCTCCATCCCTTCGGCGATAACAATTTCGCGTTTGCCATTGCGCACAGCCTGCCAAATGCGGCTTGCGACCGTATCCGGGTCAATACCATTATCGATCGCCGCGTCACTGATGCCGCGCACGGAGCCATCGGCGTTAAGCGCATTGCGTGAGACATTGGTTTTGACGGACCCTGGCGCGACAACAAGGACTTTTACACCCTGCCCCGCCACCTCACTGCGCAGCGCGTCGGCATAGCCGATCAAGCCATGTTTTGCTGCGCAATACGCCGTGCGCATCGGGACTCCCGCCTTACCCGCCACGCTGGAGATCATCACAATCTGCCCGCTGCCCCGCGCGACCATGTGCGATAGCAAGGCTTGAGTCAGCGCAATCGGCGCGAGCAAGTCGACATCGACTATTCGTTGATAGACAGAAAAATCGGTATCCAATGCTGGCGACCGTTGCGAGATACCTGCATTGTTGACCAGCACATCGACATGGCCCTGAAACGCGATAGCTTCAGCTGCTTTACTGGCCAAGCCATCATAATCCACGGTGTCGAATGGCAAAATCAAACAGCGTTCCGCTGCACCCGTTTCCGTTGCAACGCGCCGCAGCTCATCAACATTGCGCCCCGACAATATGGCATATCCGCCGTTGGCAACAAACGCCTTGGCCAATGCTTCGCCAATGCCCGATGATGCCCCTGTGATCCATGCGGTTTTATGTGATTGGTCTGTCAATTTTGCTCTCCTTATCGCCCATTACGTCAACTCAGGCTTGGCTGCTGTCAAGACATTCTGGCTTGCACTTTGTCGGCGACCGCACCACATGCAGGGAATGCTGATAGAAACCGAACTGACACCCAACCCGTCCACCATCAAATTCCTGCCCGGCCGTGTGGTCATGGACACAGGAACACGCGACTTTGCTTCGCCCGAAGAGGCCGAGGCCTCTCCCTTGGCGGAAGCACTCTTCGCGCTTGGCGATGTGACGGGCGTGTTTTTTGGGCATTCATTTATTTCCGTGACAGCAGCGCCCGGCGTTGAGTGGGCAAACCTAAAGCCTGATGTGCTTGGCATATTATTGGATCATTTCAGCGCAAACATGCCTTTGTTTAATCCGGCTACCGCGGGCTTTTCGGTCCCGTCAGGTGAAGCAGACTATCCGTTGGATGACCCTGCCGATGCCGATATCGTTGACCAGATCAAGGATCTGATCGAAACCCGCGTTCGCCCTGCGGTCGCCAATGATGGCGGCGACATCATATATCGGGGTTTCCAAAAAGGCGTCGTGTTCCTGCAAATGCAGGGTGCATGTGCCGGGTGCCCATCTTCGTCCGCCACGCTGAAAAACGGGATAGAACAATTGTTGAAGCATTATGTGCCTGAAGTCACTGAAGTGCGCGCCGCATAAATATTAAATATTGCGAAAGTAAATATCATGTCAAAAGCTTTGAACGACGTTGCCCTTGATCAGCTTTTTCGTGAAGCGCGCAGCTTTAATGGCTATCTGGATACGCCCGTGTCGCCCACACAGTTGGAACAGATTTGGGACTTGATGAAATTTGGTCCGACATCGGCCAATTGCCTGCCCGCACGGATCATTTGGTGCAGCAGCGAAGAGGCAAAGCAAAAGCTGGCGGCTTGCTGCATGCCAAGCAATGGTGAAAAAATCCTTCAGGCGCCCGTAACCGCGATTATCGGAATGGACCTCGAATTCTATGAAAATCTGCCTGAATTATTCCCGCACACCGACGCACGAAGCTGGTTTGTCGGCAATGATGCGCTGATCGAAAAAACCGCCTTCCGCAACAGCAGCTTGCAGGGCGCATATTTCATGCTCGCGGCCCGCGCACTCGGATTGGACACTGGCGCGATGTCAGGATTCAACAATGCCGCAGTGGACGAGGCGTTTTTTGCAGACACTAAAGTGCAATCAAACTTCATTTGCACCTTGGGCTATGGCGACAAAGCGAGCATTTTCGAACGCAGCCCACGGCCGGCGTTCGACCGCTTTAACAGCATCCTCTGATCAAGCAGCCAACGAAAGGTCATGCGGACATTGGTCATCGATACAGCGACGCGGGCATGCTCGGTTGCTTTGTTTGATGGAGACCATGTTATTGCAGCGGCACATGAAGTCATTGGCCGCGGCCATGCCGAACGCTTGCTGCCCCTGATCGCTGCATTGCCCGACAACGGTAAAGCGGACCAAGTCATGGTCAATGTCGGACCGGGCAGTTTTACAGGTATTCGTGTCGGCGTGGCCGCCGCAAAGGCTTTGGGCCTAGCATGGCACATTGATGTGCATGGCTATGGTTGCCTTGCTTTGGTGGCGGCGATGGGGCGTTCAAAGCTGCCCAAAGCCACGGCAGTAGACGTTGTCATGACTGGCGGGCATGGCGAGTATTTCTTCGAGGCATTTGATGCGCAGGGGCATTCGCTTGCGCCGGTGCGCTCCGTCCTGCCGGCAGATCTGCCCAACCTTGCCACAGCTACATTGGTGGCTGGCGACATTGATCCCCAACGTGCCGACCGCCAGTGGCTGGAGCTGTTACCCAATGCGCGCGACTGGACGCATTTGCGGGCCGACCATCCGCTTGCGGCAACGCCAATCTACGGCAGAGCGCCAGACGCAAAGCCCGCAACCGTTCCAAAATGATTCGGGTCGTTGATGGCGATGCCGGAGACATTTCGGCCATGATGACAATCATGAACGACGCATTCGACCCCAGATTTGGCGAAGCATGGACGGCTGCACAATGTCTATCAACTGTGGTGCTCCCCGATTGCCAGTTATTGCTTGCGAAGGACAATAATGACGTCTGCGGCTTTGCCATGAGCCGTTGGGTTCTTGATCATCAAGAATTGTTGATGATTGGCGTCGCCCAGAGACTTCAGGGACAAGACATCGGTAAACTATTGTTATCCGAAACAATCCACAGGGCGCGCCAAGGGGGGAGAACCAAAATTTTCCTTGAAGTTCGCGATGGCAACAATGCGCATGGTTTTTATCTTAAATCCGGATTTACCCCGATTGGACGTCGGAAAAATTATTACAAAAATGCCGATGGTATAAGTCCCGATGCAATTACTATGCTATTGGAACTATAGACGTAACGTCTATGTTTGGCTATTTGTTGACGATGTATCTCTAATCATGTAACCTCCCCTATAACATATAAAAATAATTATTTGGTTGCGGAGTTTGTAAATGTCACAAGAAAGTAACGATCTTACCGAACTGTTAATTACGTTAACTGCTGATATTGTCGCAGCGCATGTTAGCAACAACAGCGTTGCCGTGTCGGATGTATCGACTTTAATCTCTAATGTGCACGCGGCTCTGTCCGGAATTTCCGGACCCGCTATTGTAGTAGAAGCAGTTTTGGAACCGGCCGTTCCTATCCGTAACTCTATTAAACGTGATTTCATCGTCTGTCTGGACGATGGTAAGAAGCTAAAAATGCTTAAGCGTCACCTTATGACGCATTATGGCATGACGCCGGATGATTATCGCGCCAAGTGGGGATTGCCCGCCGATTATCCAATGGTTGCACCCGCTTATGCGGAGCAGCGTCGCGAATTGGCTAAGGCCATTGGCCTTGGACGCGCGCCGGGTTCGGGCCGAAAGAAAAAAGTGAGATAGGCTTTTCGCGTATCCGCAAGAACAGAAGGCCGGGACACCCCCGGCCTTTTTCTTTGACGAATCATGGGACGGCACTAAATGTCTTGTCCGATGGATAGCAAAATTGACATTGAGGCGCTCTGCAACGAACGGGGCCTGCGCATAACCGAACAACGGCGCGTCATAGCGCGCGTCATATCCGATGCGACCGACCACCCCGATGTGGAGGAGCTTTACCGCCGTTCGTCGGCCATTGATCCCAAAATCTCGATTGCCACCGTATATCGGACTGTCCGCTTGTTTGAAGAGGCGGGCATATTGGACCGGCATGATTTCGGCGATGGCCGCGCACGGTATGAGGCATCGCCCGAGGCGCATCATGACCATTTGATTGATGTAGAAACCGGCAAGGTCGTCGAATTTGTCGACCCTGAGCTTGAGGCATTGCAGAAAATCATTGCGGAACGGCTGGGCTATCGTTTGGTCGACCATCGTATGGAGCTTTATGGCGTCGCCATCGACCGCAAGGATTGAACGACGCAACTCGGCGGCTTTTGTCACGGGGCAGCTCTTGTTTGTGACACGGCTGTTGCTGATGGCAGCAAGCCTGTCCGCAAGTTTGTTGTTGCATAATGTCTGGCGGGTAATCCGCAAACCGTCGCCTTGGCCGCGCTTGTTTTTACTGTCAATCAGCTGGACCAGCGGCATTGCGACCGCCACCACTGGTACCCGCATACGCAATAAAGTGTTCTATGCGGCAAACCATCATAGCTGGATCGATATTCCCGTAATGTCTGGCGTCACGGGCTGCACTTTCGTGGCGAATGATGGCATCGAAGGCTGGCCGCTGATTGGCTGGCTGTGCAAGATCAACAACACCATCTTCGTCAACCGCGAAAACCGCGCCAGCGTCAGCAATCAAATTGATGATTTGCGCGCCGCCATGACGGGCGACCAGCCCGTGACCATCTTTCCCGAAGGCACGACGCATGATGGATCGGGCCTATTGCCGTTCAAACCATCTTTGTTCGCCGCTTTAGTCCCGCCGCCTGCTGGCATGCTCGTTCAGCCTGTCTATCTCAGTTATGGCCACCACACGCCGCGCGTGGCCTGGGTTGGCGACGAAAAGGTGACCGAGAATTTCTGGCGCCTTTTGTCATATCTCAAACCGATAACTGCCACCTTGCATTTTCTGGAGCCATTTGATCCGCTCCATTATCCGGACCGCAAGGCCATTTCTGCCGAAGTGCGGGCGCGTATTGGCGCTGCAATGGAGGGTGGCGGCAACGCGGCGCGCATAGTATAGCCGCGCATTATGAGCATGGAATCCCCCAAAACCTATTCGATCAAAAATTACGGCTGTCAGATGAACGTCTATGATGGCGAGCGCATGGCCGAGATGCTTGAAAGCCAGGGCATGTCGCCTGCAGATGACAAGGCGAGTGCCGACCTCGTCGTCCTCAACACATGCCACATCCGCGAAAAGGCGGCGGAAAAGGTCTATTCCGAAATTGGCCGCCTGCGCCGCAAGGATGGAACGAGCCCGGTTATCGCCGTCGCTGGCTGCGTCGCACAAGCCGAGGGTGGCGAGATCAGCCGTCGGGCACCCGAAGTCGACATCGTTGTTGGCCCGCAAGCTTATCACAACCTGCCCGATATGGTGGCAGCGGTTGGACGCGGCGAACGTGTGGTTGACCTGGATCTGCCCGGCCTCGACAAATTTAGCAAGCTGCCGGCCCGCCGCAAACAGCCGCCATCGGCGTTTCTGACGGTGCAGGAAGGTTGCGACAAATTCTGCACCTATTGCGTCGTGCCCTACACCAGAGGCGCGGAAATCTCGCGCGGCTGGGCCGAGTTGATCGATGAAGCAAAAGCGATAGTCGATGCTGGCGCGCGCGAAATCACGTTGCTTGGCCAGAATGTCAACGCGTGGGATGGGGAAGATGACAAGGGCAAGCTTCAGGGCCTAGACGGCCTTATCCGCGCGCTCGACAAGATACCGGACCTGCGCCGCATCCGTTACATGACAAGCCACCCAAATGACATGACCGAAGGGCTGATTGCCGCGCATGGTGATGTTGAAAAGCTGATGCCATTCTTGCACCTGCCCGTTCAGTCCGGCTCAGACCGCATCTTAAAAGCTATGAACCGCAGCCACAGCCGCGACGGCTATATGCGTATCCTTGACCGTGTTCGCATTGTGCGGCCCGACATCGCCTTTTCCGGTGACTTCATCGTCGGCTTTCCAGGTGAAAGCGACGCCGATTTCGAAGACACGTTACGCCTCGTGCGCGAAGTTGGTCATGCGCAAGCCTATTCTTTCAAATATAGCCCGCGCCCCGGCACACCCGCCGCCGACATGTCCGACCAAATATCCATGGAAATCATGGACGAACGACTGCAACGGCTTCAGGCGCAGATCGTTGCGGACCAGACGGCGTTTAATGATCGCACCGTGGGGCGAACCACCGATGTCCTGTTGGAACGGCCCGGAAAATTCGTCGGACAATTAATTGGTAAATCACCATGGCTTCAGTCCGTTCATGTGCTTGCGCCGGACCTTTCAATCGGCGATATCGTGACTGTGAACATAACCGATTCTGGACCGCTTAGCTTGAAAGGTGAACCAACGATGAGAGCAGCAGCCTGAATGGCCAAAAAAGCCCAAGCGCAGGCCGGTGACTTGTCCCGGCTGGAGATGAGCTTCGACAAACCGCATTTGATTAACGCGGTTTTCGGCGAATTTGACCGCAATTTGGTTACGATTGAGAACCGCCTCGGGGTCTATATCTCGGCCCGTGGAAGCCGCGTGCAGATTGAAGGTGAGGCTGGCGCCATTGGCCGCGCCCGTGACGTTCTCAACGACATTTATTCCCGGCTATCGCGTGGACAGGAAATGGATACCGAAGCAGTGCAATCCATCATCGCCATGACCGCTGAACCGACTTTAGAAGGCATCGTCCGCAAGGACGCGACCGATGTGCCTGGTATCATGATCCGCACGCGCAAGAAAACGCTTGTGCCGCGTTCAGCCACACAAATTCCGTATATGGAGGCATTGGCCCGCGACGAGATTATCTTTGCACTTGGGCCAGCAGGCACCGGCAAAACCTATCTGGCGGTGGCGCAGGCCGTGGCGATGTTGATTACCGGCGCAGTGCAACGGCTTATCCTCTCGCGCCCGGCGGTTGAGGCTGGCGAGCGGCTGGGTTTCCTGCCCGGCGATATGAAGGAAAAGGTCGATCCCTATCTGCGGCCGATTTACGATGCCTTGTACGATTGCTTGCCCGCCGAACAGGTCGAGCGGCGGATTGCCTCTGGCGAAATTGAAATCGCGCCCATAGCCTTCATGCGCGGGCGGACGTTGGCCGATGCCTTCATCATTTTGGATGAGGCGCAAAATACCACAGCGGCACAGATGAAGATGTTCCTCACCCGATTCGGCATGAACAGCCGCATGGTTATTTGCGGAGATCCGCGTCAGGTCGATATTCCCGGCGGCGAACGCATGTCGGGCCTGAATGACGCGGTGCAACGGCTTGACGGTGTCGATGGCATAAGCACCATCCGTTTCAACAGCAGCGACGTTGTGCGCCACCCACTCGTCGGTAAGATCGTCGACGCCTATGAGGGTGGGCATGATTGATGTCGAACTCGACATGGGCGTGGTTTGGGGCAATAGCAATTTCGGGCACAGCGAAGTCGAAAAGGCCGTTGATGCAGCGGTCCGCTTTGCTGGCTTACCGGGGTTAGCGGAATATCGATCGCCGGTGGAAGTCAGCATCAAGCTTACCAATGACGCCGAAGTCCAAGCTTTAAACCGCGAATGGCGCGACAAGAATAAGCCAACAAATGTCCTGAGTTTCCCGATGTTGGAAGAGGATGCCTTAGAACAGCTCCGTCACCCTGAACTTGTTTCAGGGTCTTACTTCTTATCCGACGCCGAGAAAATTAAGACCCTGAAACGAGTTCAGGGTGACGAGCAAGAGATGGAGATGTTGCTCGGCGACATCATTTTGGCCTATGAAACCTGCGCTGCCGAAGCGACAGAAAAAGACATTCCTATCGCCCATCACGCGACCCATTTGGTCATCCATGGCATGCTGCATTTGCTTGGCCATGACCATATCGAGGATGACGAAGCCGAATTGATGGAGGCGCTTGAGGTAAAAGCGCTTGCATCTTTGGGCCTTCCCAATCCATATAATGCGTAAATCGACCATTAAGAGGCCAGTACGCTTCCATTATGCCTGAGGGTGACAGTTTTAGCGGTTCGAAAACCGCAACCGACGACGATAACGACGGGCGAATATGGCAGCGGCTGAAGAGCATGTTCTTTGGCCGCGACCACGAGCCGACCTTACGCGAGCAGCTTGAAGAAGCGATTGCAGAGCATGAGGAAGATAGCGACGACAACGGAAAATCCGACGCCGCTGGCGACTTGACCGCCGTCGAGCGCACGATGCTGCGCAACTTGCTCCATTTCAGCGAGCACCGCGTCGACGACGTCATGGTGCCGCGCAGCGACATTATCGCGATTGAAGAAAGCGCTGGCTTTGCCGATTGCATCGCCGCGTTCGCCGAACATGGCCACAGCCGCCTGCCCGTTTACCGCGACACGTTGGACAGCGTCATCGGCATGATCCATATTAAGGATGTGTTCGCTGTTCTGGCCTCAGATCAGAATCGCCCCCACAGCCTTGAATCCTTCATTCGCCAGCCACGTTTCGTACCGCAAAATATGAGCGTGCTCGCCTTGCTCGACGAAATGCGCCGGACGCGAACGCATTTGGCCATCGTACTGGATGAATATTCGGGGACCGAGGGCTTGGTAACGATTGAGGATTTGGTCGAAGAAATCGTCGGCGAAATAGAAGACGAACATGACGATGAACCCGAATTGCTGTTCACGCAAATGACCGGCGATATGTGGGAAGCCGACGCCCGGGCTGAGCTAGACGATCTGGCCGATGCCATTGACCCAAAGCTGGCGGAAGTGGATGAAGACGTCGATACACTTGGCGGCCTCGCCTTCGTCATTGCCGGCCAAGTCCCCGACATCGGCCAAATGTTGATGCATGATGCCAGCGGCTGGACGTTGGAAATATTAGAAGCCGACGAAAAACGCGTTACCCGAATCCGGCTCTACGCCCCTGCGTCCGGTAGAAACGATATCGGCGCATAAGCACCGATGAGACCGACCGGATCCGGTTAAATCATCACCCCGCCAATTTCGCCGCCCTAGTCCGCCAGCTTTCCGCCATTGTCTCCAACGCCGCCAGCGCCCGCAATTGTGATTTGGCCCCTATTGCGCGATGCCCGCCCCCAATCAAAAGATTGAAGGTTCGGGCGACGGTCCAATCATGCTCTGCTGCATGCACTTGTTCTATGCTGTCGCCGGGTGCCACTTCGCCTTCTTCAATCACGCGGAAATAGCCACCGCAACGGCCACTATTGATGACTGCGCCTGACAGGCCATGCACACCGAAATGATGATCAAGCTTCCAGCAGGGTTGTCGGCCTTGCGCGACTTCGACCAATGCCTTGCCGATACGGAAGCGGTCCCCGATCCGCACTTTGTCCTCGGTTAGGCCCGATGCGCTGATATTTTCGCCAAATGCGCCCGCTTGGTCGAGCAGAGGATGGACAAAATTCTCTGCAGCAAAATGGGCAATCCATTTGGGATAATGTTCCGCGGGATAAAAATGCACCGCCTTGTCCGCGCCGCCGTGCACAGTCGGGTCGGCCACGCGGTCCCCCTCAAAGCCATGCTTGCCCAAGAAAACGGGTCGGTCCACAGGTAGCCGTGCCATCGCACTCATCGTGCCGTCGGCATGAAATGGTTTGGGTTGCCCTATCAGCAAAACATCGACCTGACTTAACATCATATTGGATATGTAACGCACCAAATGCACCATTCCCATTGGCATTTTGCGCTGCCACCGATAAAAGCCGATCAATGCAGACCAGCGACCTTCGCATTGCGCTATTCAGCGGCAATTATAATTATGTCCGTGATGGCGCAAATCAGGCTTTAAATCGGCTTGTCGGCTATCTTTTGAGCCAAGGCGCATCGGTACGAATTTATTCCCCGACGGTTGCCGAACCTGCTTTTGTCGCGACAGGCGACGTTGTCAGCGTCCCATCATTCGCCATACCCTTTCGTCCGGAATATCGCCTTCCGCTATCGCTGTCGGCAAAAGTAAAACGCGATCTGGATGCCTTTGCCCCCAATGTCGTCCATATCTCAAGCCCGGATCGCGTCGCGCGTCAGGCGGTTAAATGGGCGCGCCGTCGCAACCTGCCGGTGCTGTCTTCGGTGCACACCCGCTTCGAAACCTATTTCCGCTATTACAACATGTCCTTCGCCGAGCCATTGGTGGAGGCTTGGCTCCGCCGATTGTACCGCAAATGCGACGCGCTGGTCGCGCCATCCGAGAGCTTTGCGCAGGTTTTGCGCGAGCAACGGATGAATTACGACATCGACATCTGGTCACGCGGCGTTGACCGCGACATTTTCAACTCTGGCCGCCGGGACCTTGCTTGGCGGCGCGCACAAGGCATAACCGACGAACCCGTCGTCATCGGCTTTCTGGGCCGCTTGGTCATGGAAAAGGGTCTTGACGTCTTTTCCGATGCGATTGACCAGTTGCGCCGTCGCAATGTCCCGCATCAGGTCATGGTGATTGGCGAAGGCCCGGCACGTGGTTGGTTTGAAAGCCGCCTGCCCCATGCCCGTTTTGTGGGCTTCCAAGGGGGGCAGGATCTGGGCCGTGCGGTTGCGTGCATGGACCTATTGTTCAACCCAAGCGTCACCGAAACCTTTGGCAATGTCACGTTGGAGGCCATGGCCTGCGGTATGCCCGTTGTTGCCGCCAAGGCCACGGGCAGCCAAAGCCTAGTGGACGACAATGTGTCTGGCCGCCTGATCACGCCGGGCGCAATTCAGAAATTTGCCGACAGTTTGCAACTCTATTGCACCGACGCCGATTTGCGCGTGCGGCATGGCAATGCTGGCGAGCAGCGCTCATTGGAATATAGCTGGGACGCGATAAACCAGACGGTCGCCGACACCTATATCCGCCTGATCCGCCAACGCGCAGCGCGGTCGATGGCGGGTTGATGCCAGACCTGTTTGGCGAGCCGCCATCCGGCCATATTATTCCAGCAAATGGCCCATTGGCTGACCGCCTGCGTCCAACGAATTTGTCTGAGATCATCGGTCAGGAACATCTAACGGGTCCAGATGGCGCGATTGGCCGCATGGTTGCTGCGGGCAAATTATCATCCATGATCCTGTGGGGACCACCGGGGACCGGCAAGACAAGCATCGCCCGATTGCTAGCCGACGCGGTGGACATGCATTACAAGCCGATTTCGGCGGTGTTCTCAGGCGTGGCTGATCTCAAAAAAGCCTTTGCCGAAGCAGAGGCAATGGCAAGAACGGGCAAGCAAACATTGCTGTTCGTGGACGAAATCCATCGCTTCAACCGCGCGCAACAGGATGGCTTCCTGCCCTTTGTGGAAAGCGGCGTGGTCACGCTCGTCGGCGCAACGACCGAAAATCCGTCGTTCGAGCTCAACGCGGCTTTGCTCTCGCGCACGCAAGTGATGGTGCTGAAACGTTTGGATGAGGCTGCGTTAGCGACGCTGCTGTCCCGCGCAGAAGCGATATTGGAACGCGCCCTGCCCGTCACCGACGATGCGCGGTCGGCGTTGATCTCCAGCGCCGACGGTGATGGCCGCTTTTTGCTTAATCAGGCGGAAACTTTATTTACCATCCACATTGAAAACCCGCTCGACCCGCAAGCCATGGCGGCCTTGTTACAACGACGGATGCCCGTTTATGACAAGGATCGGGAGGGGCATTATAACCTGATATCCGCTTTGCATAAAAGCTTGCGCGGCTCCGACCCGCAGGCAGCTTTATACTGGATGGCGCGTATGTTGGTGGCAGGCGAAGAGCCGCTTTATGTGCTGCGCCGCTTGGTCCGTTTCGCCAGTGAGGATATCGGGCTTGCTGACCCGCAGGCATTGGTGCAATGTCTGACCGCCAAGCAGGCTTATGAATTTTTGGGCAGTCCAGAGGGCGAAGTCGCCATTGTGCAAGCATGCCTCTATCTCGCCACCGCGCCTAAATCGAATGCCGCGTACAACGCGCAGAAATCGGCGTGGAAAATGGCGCGGGATACAGGCTCGCTTATGCCGCCAGCGCATATCTTGAATGCACCGACGAAGTTGATGAAGGACATCGGCTATGGCGCAGGCTACGCCTATGATCATGACAGCGCAGAAGGATTTTCGGGCGCGAATTATTGGCCGGATGCGGTGACGCCCGCCACTTTGTACCAACCCGTCGAACGCGGTTTTGAACGCAAGATAATTGAGCGGCTGCAATATTGGGACCGGCTGCGCGCACGTAATACAGATCCAGATACGCAATAATGCTCCCCTTCACCCGTTTCGCATGCGCCGACTGGTCCGGCGCGAAAGGCAGCCGACACCCCGGCATCGCGCTTGCGGTATGTACGGCAGGCGACGAAGCCCCGCGCCTCATAACCCCGCCTGACAAGGTCTGGTCGCGCCAAGGCATTGCCGACTGGCTATTGGCGCAAGATGATGATTTGCTCATCGGTTTCGACTTTAGCTTCGCCCCGCCCTTTATTGAACGCGGCAGTTATTTGCCGGGCGATGATGTGCCCATGTCTGCCAAGGCATTTTGGAGCTATGTCGACCAAGTTTGTGACGACCCGGATCTGGGCGCGGCCTCCTTTCTGGAAAACCTCCACCGCAGGCATTTCTATTTCGGCGCGGCAGACGGCGGAAAATCGGACTATCTGTTTTGGCGGCAATGCGAGTTGTTGAACAAAAGCAGCAGCGGCAAGGCGTCAACCGTTTATGATGCCATTGGCGCATCGCAAGTCGCCAAGGCCAGTTTTGCCGGTATGCGCCTGCTGCACCAACTGCGCGATGCTGTGCCGATTTGGCCCTTCGATCCGCTTCCGGCGCGCGGCAAGGTGGCATTAGAGATTTACACCACCATCGCCGCCCGCGCGGCTGGCGTGGCAAAGGGCCGCAGCAAAGTGCGCGATGCCATTGAACTTGATTTGGCGCTGCAAGCGCTTGGATCGAAACCCCATTCACCCTTAAACCGCTACACAGACCATGCAACCGACGCCCTGATAACCGCCGCATGGCTCCGCAATGTTGCCGGAAATCCGCAACTTTGGGCACCCAATGCACTAAATATTGAAATTGCTGTAACTGAGGGCTGGACCTTTGGCGTCATTTAACGCTATGGGACGCGCCGAGTGCCGGCTTAGCTCAGTTGGTAGAGCACCTGATTTGTAATCAGGGGGTCACGAGTTCGAACCTTGTAGCCGGCACCATTTCCATCAAACGCGCATGATTTCCAGGCTGTCAGCAGCCTTCTTCCCGCGCGCGCTTATCGCGCCCTTCGACATCGGTCGGAACAATACAGCACATTATCCCAATCCTTGGCCCATTTTTTGCGCCACGCGAACGGCTTTTGGCACGCAGCGCATATTTTTGAGGGCAAATCGCCCTTCTTGACCATTTTGGGCATTTGCTATCCAGATCGCGGTGAGGCCGTAAAGAAGTTCGTTACATTTTTATCGCATATGTGACTATTTTTTTGCAAATGACACTAAGCAATTGCTGCGCAGCAATTTCTGGTTAATACTGCAACATGCTTATCAGCTGCTCATGGGGGGGTGCTGGGGGCAATTTTCAATCTCATCCCCAATAAAACCCGGATGAACCGGGATGGATCGAACAATAGGAGAGTGAGCATGAAATTCGGAAATCATCTGCTGAAGGCGGCCATGCTGTCGACAATCAGCATCGCTTCGTTGAGCGCAGGTTCAGCTGCTTTTGCACAAGACAATACACCACAAGCCAGCGACGAAGTTGACGAAGAAGTCATCATCGTAACTGCAACGAAGCGCGAACAGACACTTGAAGAAGTGCCAGTCGCCGTTTCGGTAACCTCGGCTGCTGCCATTGAACGCGCACAGGTTCGCGATCTTAAGGATCTGCAGACACTCGTTCCTTCGCTCCGCGTCAGCCAATTCCAAGCCTCGGCAGCCACGGATTTCACCATTCGCGGTTTCGGCGGCGGATCGAACAACATCGGGATTGAAGGCTCGGTTGGCGTGTTCATCGACGGCGTTTACCGTTCGCGCTCGGCTGCTGCGATCGGCGACCTTCCAAACCTGCAACGCGTCGAAGTGTTGCGCGGCCCACAATCGACCCTGTTCGGCAAAAACGCCTCGGCTGGCGTTATCTCGATTGTTACGGCTGCACCAAGCTATGAATTTGGCGGTTCGGCTGAAATCAGCTACGGCAATTACAACGCAATCATCGCCAAGGCCGACGTCACTGGTCCGATCTCTGACAATATCGCTTTTAGCCTTGCTGGTGGCATCAACAAGCGCGATGGTTACGGAACCAATCTGACCGACGGATCAAAAACAAGCGAGCGCAACCGCT
>JBILLO010000017.1:0-20055 GCA_044376035.1 Sphingorhabdus sp. | reverse complement strand
GCTTTAGCAAGGATGGGGATGCGATCCATCGTACGAAACGCGGCGTCGCGTTGCTCTACGCTCCAGAACAGCACGTTAGCGTCCGTCGGCAGGCTGGACAGGAGCGCTTTCATATCCTTGTCCGCACTGACCCAAAAACCGCCTGCTGCCGATGCTATGACCAGCAAAAACCCGAATATCCATTTTTTCATCCTGCTCCCCCAAATTTCATCTTTTGATCAAAGTGACCAGCGCAACATTGATGCCGCCGTACTTGGATCCGCTTTTGCAATACATCAGATAATTGCGGCAAAGCGAAGTAAATTTATCGCCAAAGCCGTTTGGTAAAATTCATTGCACGAACGACAGCAGTCATTGCGAAAGACCACAGCGCGCCTTATGTATGTAATACACGCCCCCTAAGGGCGGGATTTCTAGGCATTATGCCAAGTGGAGGAGTTCGTTAGATGCGTAAAACCTTTTTGAAATTTCTTCTGGTGCCCGTTGCTGCGGCGTCCTTAGCCGGATGTGGAATTAACAGCGTTCCGACGGCTGAAGAAAATGCCAAGGCGAAATGGGCCGATGTGCAAGCCGCGTTTCAAGAGCGCGCGAACCTCATTCCCAACCTAGCCAATATCGTTAAAAGCGCAGCAGCGCAGGAAAACAAGACGCTGACCGAAGTCATACAGGCGCGTGCGCAAGCCACCTCGCCGAACATCCAGGTTAACCCTGACGACTTAAGCAATCCTGCAAAAATGGCAGCGTTTCAGGCGGCACAGAATCAATTGTCGGGCAGCCTGTCGCGCCTGCTAGTTTCGGTCGAGCAATATCCGCAGTTAAGAAGCCAAGAAGGCTATTTGAAATTGCAGGACCAGTTGGAAGGTCAGGAAAATCGCGTGCGTATTACGCTGCGTGATTATAATGAAGCGGTGCGCGGCTATAACACCACAATTCGGACATTCCCCGATATCATTGGCGCAAAGGTCATCCATGGCGCAAAGCCGATGGTTCCGTATCAAGCCACAACACAAGGTGCCGAGACCGCACCAACGCTAGATATGGCACCCGCGGCCTAAGGCCAATTTGGGGAATTGAACATGAATAAGGCCCTTGGCCTCATGATTGCGCTGCTGCTGGCCCTCACCGGCCAAGCAGCAGTTGCGCAGGATTTTCCGAAACTGACAGGCCGTGTGGTGGATCAGGCGAACCTGCTTGACCCACAGCAAGAGGCCGCGCTCACGGCCAAGCTGGCGGGGCTGGAAACCCGCACCAAGCGTCAGTTGGTGGTAACAACGCTGAGCAGCCTCGAAGGCTATGAGATATCCGATTATGGCTATCGGCTTGGCCGCACATGGGCACTGGGTCAGGATGGCAAAGGCGAGACCGAGAAGGACAATGGCGCAATCCTGATCATTGCGCCTAAAGAACGCAAAATGCGGATTGAGGTGGGCTATGGCCTTGAGCCAGTTCTAACCGACGGTCTATCCTCCAGTATCATTCGCAACGACATCACGCCACGGTTCAAGGAAGGTGATTTTGCAGGCGGCATCAATGCGGGCGTCGATCGCATCGTTACACAGTTGGAGCTTCCCGCCGATGAAGCCGCCAAGATAGCCAGCGCAGCGCAGGAACCGCGCGGGCGCGATGAGGGCGTTCCTTTTGGCGCGATCATATTTGTTCTGTTCCTGATCTTCTTCGTATTCTTACCCATGTTCCGTTCCTCCAATGGTAGCGGGCGTAAGCACCGGCACGGCGGCATGGGTCCCGTGATCATCTGGGGCGGCGGTGGCGGCTTTGGCGGTGGTGGCGGCGGATTTGGCGGTGGCGGATTTGGAGGCGGTGGCGGCAGCTTCGGCGGCGGCGGTGCGTCGGGTGGCTGGTAGGAACGTTTGATATGAACATACGTAAAATAAGCCAAATGAACGCAGCTGACCATGTGCTGGTAACAGCCGCAGTCGCCGATGCCGAACGGCACACAAGCGGCGAAATCGTTACGATTGTGACCGACCTTTCGGACCATTATGACGATATCGCGATGGCCTGGGCAAGCGCCATCGCGTTCCTTGCGCTGATAAGCTACGCGACCTTTCCTGACTTTTACATCGGTCTGATTACCCGTCTGTCGAGTGGTTGGGGTCATGAATATAGGACGGGTGAATATGTCGCCTTTTTGGTGACCGCCGTTGCGTTGAAATGGGTCGGAACTTGGTTGATCCTGAAATGGATACCCTTGCGCATGGCGATCACCCCCAAAGCGACGAAACTGGCCCGCGTGCGCAGCCGCGCCATCAGCCTGTTTAAGGTTGGAACGGAATCAAAGACGGAGGCCCGAACCGGCGTTTTATTATATCTTTCGATGAAAGAGCATCGCGCGGAAATCGTGGCGGACGAAGCCATCGCATCTAAGGTTGCGCCGGAAGTTTGGGGTGACGCGATGGTTGCATTACTGGATCAGGTGAAGGCGGGAAATCCCGGCGCTGGTGTTGCAGCAGCAGTCGCGCAAATGGGCGTTGTGTTGGCCGAACATTTCCCCAAGGGTACTGAAAATCCTAACGAACTACCCGACAGGCTCATCGAATTATGATCGAACAAGACGATGTGGAAACCGTGATGTGGCAAGGGCGCTTCATCACGGCGAAGACACGCGGAAAATGGGAATATGTCAGCCGTGCGCGCGGCATTAAGGCAGCGGTGATCCTTGCGATGGAAGATGATCATGTCCTGCTCGTCGAACAATATCGCGTTCCGCTTGGCGCGCGTTGCATTGAACTACCCGCTGGCCTGATTGGTGACCATGACGAGGGCGAAGACACATTGGTGTCCGCCGCCCGAGAGCTTGAGGAAGAAACCGGCTATCGCGCCGACCACCTAGAGATCGTTGGCGCGTTTTTCTCGTCACCGGGCATGGTCAGCGAAAGCTTCTCACTCGTCCGAGCACGCGGCTTGACGAAAATAAGTGAAGGCGGCGGTGTTGATGGCGAGAATATCATCGTCCACCGCGTTGCCTTGGCCGACTTGCCACATTTTGTTCAGGAAAAGCGCGCCGAAGGCTGCGTCATGGACGTCAAGCTGCTGATGCTGCCGGGAATGATCGCTTAACGGAAATTATCCGCATAGGCCTGCAGCTTTAGCGTTTTCGGCGGCGTTGGGATGAAGGTTGCGACAATGCCCTTTTTCTCCGCATAAGCGCGCGCCGCGTCTAGGCTTGGGAAGGTCAATTGCACCTGCGCTTGCGTATCGCCTGAGCCTGCCCAGCCCATCAGCGGGTCTGCTTTGCGTGGCTCAGCCGGCACATGTTCCAGCACCCATTCGCGGCGACCACTGCCCGATTGCATGGCATTTTTGGGGCGTTGAAAGATACGGGCGGACATATTGTATTTCCTGACGGTTATTTCGCGACCGCCTTGCCCGAACAGCATCTGAGTCGTCAAGCGTTGCGGGGCGTATCGCGCGCTTGTGCCTTTTTGGTCTTCAGACTGGCGATGCTTTCCCACGGCGCGTCGGGCCAATTATGCTTGGGATAACGCCCGCGCATTTCCTTGGCCACGTCCCGCCAGCTTCCGCGCCAAAATTCGGGCAGGTTGCGCGTGGTCTGAATGGGCCGACCCGCAGGCGAGGTTAGGCTGAGAACGAGTGGTATGCGGTCAACGCCCACCAACGGGTGCGTATCAAGCCCGAACAAAGCCTGCACGCGTAATTCGACGGTTGGGCCAGCTTCGGCGGCATAATCGATACTATGCTCGGTTCCGGCGGGGCTTTTGAACGAAGCGGGCGCGATTTGGTCAATACGAGTCCGCACATCCCAACCAAGCATATTGTCGAGTGCTTGCGCCAAGGCCGATGGCGCAACATCACGCAAGCGGCTCACCTTGCCAAGCAAGGGCACAAGCCATTGTTCCGCGCTCTGCGCCAAAGCATCGTCGCTGAGCGCAGCAATACCGGCGAACAGCGCGCGTTCCCGAAGCGCGCGCGCGGACGCCGACCAAGGCAATATGTCGATCCCGATATCGCGCACAGCGGCTAACAAAGCGTTGGCAACCGCCTGCGGGTTGGGTTTTTCAACGCGTCCCTCACTCAGCACAATCGCGCCAAGTCGCCGCTGCACGCGCGCCTCCACGCGGTCAGCATTTTTGTCGTAGGACAATATTTCCTGACTGACGATTCGATGCGCAAATCGGCCCAAGATTTCCGGCTCGGTTAGCGCTGCCGCCGACAATATACGTGCGCCCGAAGCCGCGCCTTGCACGTCTGCCACGGCAAGCCATTCCGCCCGTGCGAGAGGCGATGCTGCATCAAGCTGAAGCCCGCGACCCATGGCGCTGATCCATTTCTCGCCCTTGGGATCGCGACGTTTCGCTATGCGCTCAGGAAATGCTGTGGCGATCAGGCCGCCGATGCTCAAGGGATCACCCCCGCCATGACCGCTACACAGCCGCGCAATGCGTTGCGCCAGCTTGCGTGCGGCTTCGGCCTTTGGTCCGCGTTCTCGCACGAAGCGTTCATAGCGTGCGTCAATATCCTCACTTTGCCCACCCAGACCGCGCTCTTGCAACAGGACCGCCAACATCGCTGCGTCCTGCGCTTGCCCGCTAAGGGCGGCGGTCACGACCATATGCGCAAGGTTCGGCGGTAAAGGCAGGTTGGCAAGCGTGGTTCCGTGCGCCGTAATCCGTCCCTGCGCGTCCAATGCGTCCATCGACATCAACAGCTTACGCGCTTGCTGCATGGCGGCGGTGGGTGGCAAATCAAGCCAGCGCAGGCCAGCTGGGTCATTCTCGCCCCAGCGCGCACAATCGAGCAACACCGGCGCAAGGTCGCTCTCGAGAATCTCGGGCGGGTCGAATGGTGGCAGGCCCCCATTGCCCGCCTCCTCCCAAAGCCGATAGGCAATTCCTGCCTGTTGGCGCGCGGCACGCCCGGCGCGCTGTGTCGCGGCGGACAGGCTTGCGCGCTCTGTGACTAACCGCGTAACGCCAGCCGCTTGGTCAAAGCGCGCACGTCGCGCAAGGCCACTATCGACCACGACACGCACCCCATCGATGGTTAGGCTGGTCTCGGCAATGTTAGTGGCGAAAATGACCTTGCGGCGGCCTTGCGGGTCACGGCGGACCGCAAGCCGCTGCGCCACTGGGTCAATCTGCCCATGCAGCCTGTGTACAACGATATCGGGCCCGCAATCGCCCAATGCATCAAAGGCGCGGTCAATCTCACGTACGCCGGGCAGAAATGCCAATATGTCGCCCTGCTGCTCCGACAGCGCTTGGCGCAATATGCGCACAATGTCGGTTTCAATCGGCAGCTCAGTCCTACGGCCAACATAAAGATACTCCAAAGGCCATCTCTTACCTTCGCTTTCCAGTACAGGCGCGTTGTCCATCAATGATGAGAAACGCGCCCCATCCAATGTCGCGGACATTGCCAGCAAGCGCAGATCAGGGCGGAAAGCGGCCTGTGCCTCAAGCGCCAGCGCGAGGCCGAAATCGCTATCGATGCTGCGTTCGTGGACTTCGTCAAACAGCACAGCCGAGACACCCGATAATTCGGGGTCGCTGATGATCCGGTTGCGGAAAATACCCTCGGTCATCACCAATATGCGTGTGTTGGGGCCAACTTTGCTATCGAGCCGTGTCGCGTACCCAACCCGTCCGCCGACCGTTTCGCCCAAATTTTCGGCGATACGTTCCGCCGCCATGCGCGCGGCCAAGCGGCGCGGTGACAGCAGAAGGATTTGGCCGTTGCAATACGGCTCATCCAATAAAGCGGGCGCAACCATAGTGGTTTTACCAGCGCCCGGCGGGGCGATAAGAACGGCATTGGGCGCCGCGCGCAACGATGCCAGCAAATCAGGCATAACCGCCATGACAGGCAATGCTTCGCTCATGTTAAGCGCGGACGGCACCGCTTCATCCGTCAATATGCGCGGGCTATTGCGAACTTCACTGCCTCAGTCAGCGCAGATTTGGCTTCGCCTGCGGGGAAATGCGCAATCGCATCTATTGCACGCTGACCATAATGCCGCGCCCTATCCAATGTGTCGTCAATGGCGCGATGTGCATGCAACAATGTCCGCGCATGGGCCAAATCGGCGTCGCTCACCCGGTTGCCAAGCATCGCGTCGCGCCAGAATTTCTGCTCTTCGGCATTGCCACGGCAATGCGCGAGAATGACGGGCAGCGTAACCTTGCCATCGCGGAAATCATCGCCGCTGTCCTTGCCCATGGTCGCGCCGTCGGAGACATAGTCAATGGCATCGTCAACAAGCTGGAACGCAATGCCAAGATTGCGGCCAAAGGCATCCAACGCCATTTCCTGCACCTCTCCGCTTTCGGCAACAACCGCAGATATCCGGCACGCCGCTGCAAATAAAGCCGCCGTTTTCGACCCAATGATGTCGAGATATTTTTCCTCAGTCGTCGATATTTGCCGCTGCGCGGTCAACTGGTGGACCTCGCCTTCTGCAATAACCGCCGACGCGTTTGAGAGGATTTTAAGAACCTTGAGCGAGCCATCCTCGACCATCAGCTCAAACGACCGGCTGAACAGAAAGTCGCCGACGAGCACAGCCGCTGGGTTCCCGAAAATCAGGTTCGCAGCAGTCTTGCCGCGTCGCATGTCACTGCCGTCGACAACATCATCATGCAGCAACGTTGCGGTGTGAATAAACTCTACCGCTGCGGCAAGCTTATGATGACGATCGCCAGGATAATCGAGCAACTGCGCGCAGGCCAAGGTAAGCATTGGCCGCATACGTTTGCCGCCGCCGGCAATTAAATGGCCCGCCAGCTCGGGAATAAGCGGGATTTCGGACTGCATACGGTCCAGAATGACCGCATTTACCTTATTCATGCCCAAAGCGACCAATTTCAAGATTGGGTCGAGCGATGGCGCCTGATGTCCGCCAATTTTGTGGATTGTTGCCGTCATAATCTGATCGCTGTGAAGCGCGCAGCTTGGATAGGCAAGTGCAAATGGCGTATTTTTGCTTGTCCGTTGCGGTCAATATCGGCACAGATGGCATCAATGAACGACGCAGACACCCTCGCCCGCTTTCGCGACAGCATCGATAATATCGATGCAGCGCTGGTTTTCATGCTCGCCGAGCGGTTCAAGATCACGCAAGCCGTGGGCGAGTTTAAGGCGAGGTCATCGCTGCCACCTGCAGACCCCGCACGTGAAGAGCGGCAGATACAGCGGCTTCGGCAATTGGCACATGACGCCAAGCTTGACCCTGATTTTACCGAGAAATTCCTGCGCTTCATCATTGACGAAGTCATCCGCCATCATCAGCAAATCCGAGACGGAAGTTAGGGTCAGGACCTATTAAATCCACCTTCGCGGTTTGAGGCCATTTTGTTCAGTGCAAGGCGGCAAGGCTCAGGCTTAGTGGTTCTAAGTCAAGCTTTGCCAACGCAGCAATGGACAGTATGGGTCAAATCCGCAGGACGCCAAAATGGCTTCGATCTCAAAGCAAAATGCCCTTGCAGGCAGAATGACTGCCTGCGGCGGACATTTTACTTCGATATCTTTGCCATTTTGACGCCGCGAAGGTGGATTTAATAGGTCCTGACCCTAATTAGCTCATCGCTTTCGGTAAGCGTAGTCTGACCAAAAGTCCGCCAAGATCCTCGCTTTTTTCCAACGCGACAGTCCCGCCATAAATTTCAACAACGTCGCGGACGATCGCGAGACCAAGGCCAGTGCCAGGCTTGCTGGTATCCAGCCGCGCACCGCGATCAAACAGCCGTTCACGTTCGCTTTCGGGGATGCCTTGTCCGTCATCTTCAATGATCATTTCGACAAAATCGCCAGCATCCTCGACGGTTACAAACACACTGCCGCCGCCATATTTAGCTGCGTTTTCTATCAGGTTACCAAGCATTTCATCCAGATCCTGCCGTTCCACCCTTGCGGCAACTTCTGTGTCTCCGGCCATATCGAGTCGGACATGCGCATAAAGACGGCCCACCGCGCGCTCCACCGATTCCAAGCTGCCCCAGACGACCGCGCGGCTGTGGCTGTGGCCCCGGCGGCCAACGGCGCGGGCGCGGGCCAAATGATGGTCCACCTGACGCTGCATCGTTGTGGCTTCGCGGATGACCGTCTCCGATATATCGGGGGCTTGTGCGGTTGCGCTATTCATGATGACCGTTAATGGTGTCTTGAGCGCGTGCGCAAGGTTACCAGCATGGCGGCGCGATTCCTCCGCCTGTTTCTCATTGTGGTCGAGCAAGGCGTTTAGTTCATTAACCATCGGCATCACTTCGTCGGGCAAGGCATCTGTGACCCGGCTTTCCTTTCCGCTGCGCATCTGGGCAATCGCCATGCGCACCGCGCGTAGCGGCCACAAACCGTAAAATGTCTGTAACGCCGCCAAAATGATGAGGCCGAGCGCCAGCAGAAAGAAGCTTGTCACCAATACCGACCGCAATTCCTGAATTTGTGCATCAAGGCTATTGCGGCTCTGCGCCACCATGAATGTCCAAGCGACATCGGAGTCCGGCAGCTTTATGGAGCGCTCTGCGATACGCAGCGGCTCGTCCGGAAATTCATCACTGTTCCGAAAATGAACCGCCTGATCTTTGTGACCAGCGGGCGGGCTAAGTGCGCGGTCCCACAGCGAGCGAGAGGGAAATGGCATCGCGTCTTTGCCAGTAATTTGCCAGTAAAGCCCGCTGTTCGGTTCCAGAAAACGCTGATCGCCCAACGGCCGGTTCATCCGGATTTCGCCATCAGGGCCGATTTCTGCCGACGCAATCATCGCGGTCAGGACATATTCGATTTGCGTATCAAAATTCTGTTCAACCGAATTGGTCAACACGCGGTCCAGTGCGGCGCCCCCGCCGATGAGCAAAATCGTAATCCACGCCGCTGCCGTCAGGATCATCCGGCGCGTAAGCGATCCGGTGCTTTGGAATTGGCTGCGCCACGTTGGCGGCTTTGGTTCGGACATAATGGCGACTGGCGGATTCAGCTGACGGGTTCCTCAAGGCTGTAGCCGAGGCCCCTGATCGTCGAAATAACGTCCTGCCCAAGTTTCTTTCGGATACGAGTCACGAAGACCTCAATGGTGTTTGAATCCCGGTCGAAATCCTGATCATAAATATGTTCGATCAGTTCCGTCCGCGAAACGACCTTGCCCTTATGATGCATCAGGTAAGACAGCAGCTTATATTCTTGCGCGGTCAACTTCACAGGCTGACCATCAAGCGTGACACGGCCCGAACGCGTATCCAACCGGACATCGCCGACATTCAGCTCGCTCGACGCATTGCCCGACGCACGGCGGATCAGCGCGCGCAATCGTGCAATCAATTCTTCGGTCTGGAACGGCTTGGCGAGATAATCATCGGCACCAGCATCAAGGCCAGCGACCTTGTCCGACCAGCTATCGCGGGCCGTCAGCACCAGAACGGGGAATTTCCTACCTTCCTTGCGCCAGCGGTCAAGAACGGTCAGCCCGTCAATTTCCGGCAGACCAAGATCAAGGATGACGGCGTCATAATTTTCGGTGACACCCATATAATGGCCATCCTCACCATCAACTGAGAGGTCAACAGCGTAGCCAGCGCCTTCAAGCGTTGACTTGAGCTGCTTGCCCAAATTAGGCTCGTCTTCCACGATCAAGATGCGCATGCCGTTCCCTTCTATTGTCAAACACTGTATCGCGATATGGCTAGCAGATTTTGCGTGCAGCCACAAAATCCTATCACCTTTGCCGCAGCATGCTTCCCGTCCGTCCATCCACATCAACGAAGATAACGCGGTCGCGGTCAATGAATTTCAACCGATACACCTGTGCGCTTGGGTCATATTCCGGCCCCAGATATTGCATCCCGCGCATGCGCGGCACAATAATTGCCTCAATCTCGCGTAAGGGCTTGACCTTGCCGGCCCGCATATCCTGCCGCGCCTCATTCTGTTCGCCCCGGCGCGGATCGGCCGTCACGGGGCTAAGCAAGGCGATGCTTGCGAGCATAGAGACAAGGACAAGTCGGTGTAACATCATCGCCCCCTAAGCGTGCGGCATTGAACGCAAAGTGAATGAGGCACCTATGTTTCGCGTCGCTTGCATACTTAAATTCATTATTTAACCATTTCAAATGTGAAAGACATGCTTGCCCCGACACTTAATTCGCCCGGCGAGATGGGGGTGGTTTTTTCCGCCGCTGTGGCCATCGAACGCACAACCATTGGCATTGGTGTAAACCCCCGTCCCTGATCATTTTCTTCGACGCGCAGCACGCGGACATCATTGTAACCCGCCTTGCGCGCCAAGCTGCGCGCACGGTTCATCGCCGAACTCCACACCTTGTCACGGGCGGCTTCCCGGAATCTACTGTCGTCATCAATGCCGAACGCAGGCCCGTTGAAATTGGTCGCGCCATCCACCGCAAGCGCATCAAGGAACGCGCCAAGCTTGTTCAAGTCGCGTAGCTTGGCATTGACCATGTTCGATGCCTGATAGCCCTTAAAAATCTGCTGCCCGTCGCGATAATCAAATTGCTGGTTCAAATTGATTTGTGTCGTTTGGATATCCCGATCAGCTATGCCAAGCCGCTTCAACCGCGCAACGACAGATGCCATTTGCAGATTATTGGCGCGGACCGCAGCACTTGCCGTTGGTGCCATTGTTTGAACGCCCGTTGAAAACGTCGCGATGTCAGGCGGGGTTTCAACCGTTTCTGAGATCGTCAGGTCAATGACCGAATTGGCGGTGGTAACATGCACCTCAGTCGCCATCGCGCCACTGGCCATCATCCCGCTAGTTGCCAAAAATGCTGCTAAAATCAGTTTACGCATGTTAAACTCCCGTTTTGTGCCAACACCTTATATTGCTGTTCGGCGTGCCCAATCAATATAGGCATGGCGAAGCTGAACGGTTGCCGAACCGGGTTGGCCGTTGCCGATTATATGCCCGTTAATCTGCACCACGGGCATAACAAAGCCTGAGGCGGACGACACAAAGGCTTCGGCGGCTTGCTCCGCCTCTTGAACCGAAAAAGGCCGCTCTTCTATGCCTTGTGCCACAAGCCGAAGCACGGACGCACGTGTAATGCCGTGTAAGATTTCGCAGGTTAACGGATGCGTGACCAGAACGCCCTCATGCGTGATGATATGCGCGTTTTGCGCGCTGCCTTCGGTAATCCAGCCATTGCGCTCCATCCACGCATCGTCCGCGCCACGTGCAATCGCCTCATTTTTCATCATGGAAGCGTAAAGCAGTTGCGTTGTTTTGATGTCCGCCCTGCCCCAACGCAAATCAGGCATCGTCACCACCCGAAGCCCGCGAAGCGCCACCGGGTTGTCCGCAAGCGTGCGGGATTGCGTAAAGGCAAGAACCGTGGGCGGCGTGTCGGCGGGCGGAAACACAAAGTCCCGGTCTTCAGGCGTACCGCGCGTTACCTGCCAATAGATCATACCTTCTTCGACATGATTACGCGCAACCAGTTCGCGGCAGATGGTGCGCCAGTCGTCTGCGTCTGGTGCGCCTCTTATCCCGATTTCTGTCAGTGAGCGGGCAACGCGTTGCACATGGCCGTCAAAATCAACGAGTTTGCCGTCGAGTATGGAGACAACCTCATAGATTGAGTCCGAAAACAGGAAACCACGGTCGAAGACCGACACCTTGCCTTCGGTTTCGGGGATATAATGGCCGTTGAGATAGATAGTGCGCATAAAAGAGCTTTGCTTGAAGCTTCATCTATCGTCAACATCCACATTGTCATTCCCGCTTTCGCGGGACTGACAAAAAACGGTAGATAGACAATCTGGCTTGCCCCTCCCGTTGCTACCCCCTATCCGCCAGCCGACATGTCGCAACCTCCTATCTTCGCCTTCGAAAAACTCAGCCTCCAGCAAGGTGGCGGCTGGCTGTTTCAGGATATGGATTTGTTCATCGGCGCACGCGACCGGTTGGCGCTCATCGGTCGCAATGGGGCCGGAAAAACGACGTTGATGAAGCTGGTGGCCGGAACAGTCGAAGCTGACAAGGGCAACCGCGTCGTCTTACCCGGCACCAACATCGTGATGCTTGAGCAAGACCCAGACGTAAGCGCCTTCGACCGGCTTATCGATTTTGCCATTCATGGTGAAAAAGGCCCGCCCGAATATGCGGTGCGCGCGATTGCCGACCAATTGGGCATCAATCTGGAGCGTGAGGCAAAGACCGCAAGCGGCGGGGAAAAGCGCCGCGCCGCGATTTGCCGGGCGCTGGCAAGCGAGCCTGACCTGCTGCTGCTGGACGAACCCACCAACCATCTTGACCTTGCCGCGATTGAATGGCTGGAGGAATGGCTGACGCGCTATCGCGGCGCATTCATGGTGATCAGCCATGACCGGACGTTTCTAACACGCTTGACGCGACAGACATTCTGGCTGGATCGCGGGCTGCTGCGCCGCAATGAAATCGGCTTTGGCGGCTATGATGCTTGGACTGAGCGCGTCTTTGCCGAAGATGCGCGCAATGCAGACCGTCTGGATGCTAAGTTGAAGATCGAGGCGCATTGGCTGGAACGCGGCGTTACGGCGCGGCGCAAGCGAAACCAGGGCCGGTTGGCCAAGCTTTGGGAAATGCGTGCCGCGCGGGCCGCGATGATTGGCCCGCAAGGCACAGCAAAGCTCGCCGCTTCAAGCGACGACAGCAAAACCAAAACGGTCATCAGCGCGCAGAATGTCGGCAAAAGTTTTGGCGACCGGACGATCATCAAGGATTTCACGCTGCGCATTCAACGCGGCGACCGCATCGGCATTGTCGGCGCAAATGGCACCGGCAAAACAACGCTTATCCGTATGCTAACGGGCGAGGCCGAACCTGACACGGGCAACATCACGCTGTCGCCAACCTTGACGGGCATCGTCATTGACCAACAACGCAAACTGCTGACGCCCGAAAAGCGCGTGCGCGATGTGTTGGCCGATGGCAGCGACTGGATCGATGTGCGCGGCGTGCGCAAGCATGTGCAGGGTTATCTCAAGGAATTCCTGTTCGACCCCGCGTTGATTGAGGCGCGGATCGGCTCCTTGTCCGGCGGCGAGCAATCGCGCATTTTGCTGGCCCGGGAATTTGCCCGTGAAGCCAATTTGCTGGTGTTGGACGAACCAACCAACGACCTTGATCTGGAAACGCTTGATCTGCTGCAAGAGGTTATCGCCGATTATGACGGCACGGTTTTGATCGTCAGCCATGACCGCGATTTTCTCGATCGGACGGTCAATTTGACGCTTGGTCTGGATGGGTCTGGGCATGTCGATATCATCGCCGGCGGATATGCAGATTGGGAAGAAAAACGCGACAAGCGCGACAAGCCCACCGCCAAGAAGACCGAAAAAACCGTTTCGACAGAGCCCGCCTCTGCGGCCCCATCAGCACTCAAGAAGGTCAAGCTGACCTACAAAGACCAGCGCGACTATGACCTCTTGCCAAAGCGCATCACAGACATTGATATCGAGATTGCAGCGGTTGAGGAGGAAATGAGCGACCCGGCTTTGTACACGCAAAAGCCAGCGCGCTTTGCCGAACTGACCAGCAAGATCGAAGGCCTGCGCGCGGAAAAGGATGCCGCAGAGGAACGCTGGCTCGAACTCGCGATGATGGTCGAGGATTCCACATTCTAGGGCCAGGACCACTTAAATCCACCTTCGCGGTTTGAGGCCATTTTGTTCAGTGCAAGGCGGCAAGGCGCAGGCTTAGTGGTTCTAAGTCTAGCTTTGCCAACGTAGCAATGGACAAAATGGGTCAAATCCGAAGGACGCCAAAATGGCTTCGATCTCGAAACAAAATGCCCTTGCAGGCAGAATAACTGCCTGCGGCGGCCATTTTCCTTCGATATCTTTGCCATTTTGAGGCCGCGAAGGTGGATTTAAGTGGCCCTGACCCTAGCCGGGAATGCGGTAGAAGGCCACCAACCGATCTAGCGCGATTTTTAGCACGAGTTTTCCCGACCGCACAGGCCACGACATCTCGCGTTCCGCAGCGGGCACACTTTCCCCAACGCAAATGACTCGCCACGCAATATCCGACAAATCGGGGCCAAGCGCGGTCAGCGCGCCGTCAAAGCGGCTTTTGGCCTGAATCATCCGTTCCGTTCGGTTCAGCCCCGATGGCGCACCGCGTTTTTGACGGCTGCGCGGAATATTCTCCCACGACATAGTCACATGCGGTCCAAGTGCGGCGGATTCATAATCCCCGCGCAATGTCTCGCCGGCCAACATTTGTCGGTTCGACAAATGGCCACGCGCGTGCAACCACGACAGTGGCGATTCCGACAGGTTAATCGTCACAGTGCGCCGGCTAGCGGGACTTTCCGCCACTGGGTTTTCGACCAACATGCGTGGGTCGTGAAATTTTCGGTTCGAATGGGATTTGGCGGGCATCGATAATCTCCTTTGACTCATCGAATCACCCTTGCCATGTGGTAAATATTGTAGGAAAGAAAAAACCTATTTGGTAACGGAGTGTTCCATGCAAAGTCGAATCCGCGATGTTCGAAGGGCCAAGGGCCTGACACTTGCCGATGTAGCCGAACGCTGCAATCCACCAACAACGGCACAAACTATCGGTCGCCTCGAAACGGGCATGCGCGTGCTGTCGCTCATCTGGATTAACCGCATTGCTGATGCTTTAGGCGTGGATTCCAGCGATCTTGTCGCTTTGCCTGACCAACAATTTCTGCCCGTCGCGGCGGTGCTGCATGAGGATGGAACTTATGCCCCAACACAAGAGGAGCGCATCATGGTTCCCAATGTCGGCGGCAGCATGGTCGGGCTTCGGATTGCAGCGGCAGTGGGCGAATATCGACGCGGCGATGAATTATGGCTTGAGCAGCTACAACCGGACGATTTTGCCTCTGCGCTGAATTTGGATGTCCTTGTGCCGCGACCGGGCGGACGGTTCATCTTTGGCCGCTTGCTTGGCCGTGACGTCAGCAAGCTCCACCTTCTGCCGCTTGAGGCCGGCGCACGTCAACAGGTCGTAACCGACCCAGCCTGGATTGCCAAAGCCGTCCGGCTTGTCCGCAAGTTATAACCGTTAAGGCTGCGCGCCGAAGTCTGCGTCTATCCGTTCAGCCTTAGAACCTGTTACTTCGTCGGTGGGGACGAAGCTATGTGATCCAACCTTGAGCCAAATCAGGATCGGCGCTGCCTGGTAGATGGATGAATAGGTCCCCACGACAATACCAAATGCCATTGCCATGCTGAAACCAAAGATGACGTCCGGTCCAAATAGCACCAGCACGATCAGCGGCAGCGAAATCGATACGCTGGTCATCACCGTCCGGGACAAGGTTTCATTGACCGACAGGTTTAACAGCGAGGCCATTTCCATTTTTCGGAACTTCATCAGGTTTTCGCGGATACGGTCATAAATCACGACGGTGTCGTTCAAGGAATAGCCGATGATGGTTAGCAACGCGGCAATGATGTTCAAGTCAAACTCCCACCCCGTCAACGCAAATAGCCCGAAGGTAAGCGTTACATCATGGACCAGTGACCAGACCGCGCCGACACCGAACTGCCATTCGAAACGGAACCAGATATAGATCGAAACGCCTGCCATTGCGGCCAGAAGCGCCAATATCCCCTTGCTGAACAATTCCTCCGAAACCTTGCCGGACACAGAGTCTACACCGTCAATCCGCACATCGGGATGACCGGCCTTCAAACTGCTGGTGATTTTCTCGGCCATCGCATTGGCCAGTTCCGGGTTCTTGTCCGCGCCGTCTGGCAGTTTCATGCGGATCGACACTTGGTTTTCAGCGCCGAAGCGCTGAATTGTCGGGTCGCCATAGCCAAGACTGCCCACCGTTTCGCGCAATTCGGTAACAGGCGCCGTGGCACTTTGTGTAAAGGTTGCGCGGATCATCTGGCCGCCGATGAAATCGACGCCGAAATTGAGGCCCTTGGTCGCGACCAAGCCAACCGATGCCGCCATCAGAAGCAAGCTTATGGCAAAAGCCCAGACGCGCCATTTGAGAAAATCGATATTTGTGTCATCACGAACGAGTTTGAGCAGTTTCATATCAATATCCTCAAATCGTCAATTCAGTGGGACGCGTGCGCTTCACCCAGAGTGAGACCCACATGCGGGTGATGGTCACTGCGGTGAAAACCGAGGTCACAATCCCGATCATCAAAACCACGGCAAATCCGCGAATGGGTCCCGACCCGAAAATGAAGAGCAAAACCGCCGCGATGACGTTGGTGCTGTTCGCATCGAAAATCGCGCGGCTTGCTTCTTTGTAACCAACTTCAATCGCCTGCACGACGCGCCTGCCTCGCTTCAACTCCTCACGGATACGCTCGTTAATCAAAACGTTCGCGTCAACTGCCGCGCCAATCGTCAAGACAAAACCCGCAATACCCGGCAAGGTCAATGTCGCATTGGCAAAGGACATAACGCCCAAAATCATCAACACGTTGATGACCAACGCAACATTGGCATACATCCCGAAACGGCCGTAGACGAGGAACATGAGCACAAGAATGGCGGTTGTTCCAATGACCGCAGCCAAAACCCCACGGCGGATGGAATCCGCGCCAAGGTCGGGCCCAACTGAACGTTCCTCAACAATCGTCAGGTCAACTGGCAATGCGCCAGAGCGGAGCGAGATCGAAAGCGCATTGGCGCTCTCGGTCGTGAAGCTGCCCGAAATCTGCGATACGCCGCCGAAGATCGGTTCCCGAATTTGCGGCGCGGAGATGACTTGGCCATCAAGTACAATCGCGAACAATTTGTTCACATTTTGCTGAGTCATGCGGGCAAATCTTTGACCGCCATCGGAATCGAACTGGATGGTGACAGCAGGCTCATTGGTCTGCGGGTCAAATGTCGGGTCGGCCTTAACCAATTTGTCCCCGGATATGCCGCCCAAGCGGCGCACCGCGATGTTCGGCAGACCAGTGGGATTGTCGGGATAGGGCAGAACTTGGCTACCGACGCGGGCCTTGCCTTGCGCGGTTTGGTCGGGATCAGCCTGTTCATCAACCAGTTTGAATTCAAGCTTTGCGGTTTTACCAATCAATGCCTTCAACGCCTCTGGATCATCCAATCCGGGAACCTGAACGACGATGCGGTTCTCACCCTGACGAATGATCGTCGGCTCCAACGTGCCAAGCGCGTTAATCCGGCGGTCAATGACGTCCTTGGCCGTGTCCATCGCTTGGTCAAGCGCAGTTTCATCACCAGAGCTTGCGGGTGACAGAATAATCCGGTTGCCGTTGTTTACGCCAATATTCCAATCCCGCGCACCCATAGCATTACTGATGAGCGGCAAGATAACTTCACGGGCAGCATCAACCTTTGATATGTCGGTTACGTTAAAGCTTAATTG
This sequence comes from Sphingorhabdus sp., assembly GCA_044376035.1. Classification (GTDB taxonomy): domain Bacteria; phylum Pseudomonadota; class Alphaproteobacteria; order Sphingomonadales; family Sphingomonadaceae; genus Sphingorhabdus_B. The sequence goes on along the minus strand of JBILLO010000017.1, from coordinate 2,746 downwards.
GCCTTCACTGCGTGAGACATCCGCAATCACAATTTGCGGATTGGCTCGGCGCATAGCATTACGGACACTGTCCTCCAACGCTTCGAGCCGGGCCTCTGATAGTTGCGACGTGTCCGCCTCAAGCAAGATATGACTACCGCCGGCAAGGTCGAGACCCAGATTGATAGTGGATGTAGGCACAAATTGCGCAAGCTGCGCGCGCATTTGTGATGGCAGCAGGCTTGGAATAGCAAAGGCTATCCCGACAATCAGCACGATGTTGAGCATCCATATGCGCCAACGGGGAAAATCAAGCATAGGGTTGGTCCGAACGAGCTATGAAGGCAAGATGTGGGGCTGACGGCAGAGCCGTTCAACCCAAAGGATTAATCATTCGCGGCTTTGGCGTTGCGCGACTGCACATTGGCGATGGTTGACTTGACCGCCTTTACCCGCACATTTGGTGCGATTTCAACTTCGACATGATCGTCGGCAACCTTCGTCACTTTGCCCATCAGCCCGCCAGCGGTCACGACGTCGTCATTCTTCTGAACCCCAGCGATCTTGGCCTCATGCGCCTTCGCCCGCTTTTGCTGCGGACGGATGAGGAAGAAGTAAAATACGACAAAGATCAGCAGGAGAGGAAACAACTGCACGAAAAATGCAGAACCACCAACACCACCGGCGGCAGCACCCAAGATAACAAACGCCATGAAAAAACCTCACTCTAATGAAATCGCGCGCTAACATGCAGCGCAGCCCGGAACTAATCGGGCGCAATTATCACCTGCACCCTGCTGACGCAACGTCAAAGCGTCGACAGCGCACTTGCTTTTCAAAAACCAGCACCATATACGCGCCCTTCCACTGACCTCGGCGAGGTCATTGGCGGTCGGGACGTAGCGCAGCCTGGTAGCGCATCACACTGGGGGTGTGGGGGTCGCAGGTTCGAATCCTGTCGTCCCGACCAAAATATAAGTTTCGCGTAAGCTATTGATTTAAATATTAAAAATAACCTGTTTTTAGCCTGTGTAGAAACTGTGTAGAATTTTTTTCGGTTTGTTTTGATGAGCAGCGGTTTTGTGCAGCAGCGTTCTCGTTGTTGTTGGTAAATTGAGGAAAGCGATTTGCGCCCTTATCGGCGCGTTGGATCATTCCGATTTCCGTGCATTTTCGGAATTGCCGCCAAGCATATCTATCCATCCATTTGAATTGATCCTTCTTAAATGAGACTCACGTTTAGCAAAGCCGCTGGTGCAGGGATTGCTCCCGTGCGGAGTGCTTACAGCAATCATCATGACCGCTAAGTTGGACAAACCGGAATGGCAGGTTTAAGGGCGCTGCTTACGGACAACTGCGCTTCGTTTTGGCTATGTCCGATGGCAGCTACGCGCCCTAGATCCAGTCATTCAAGAAGGCTCCCAAGCCTCCCAAAACCAGACGTCCTGCCGCATTGGCGCAATCTGGACTTGTAACGGTTTTGCGCCGGTCACTTATCTCATTATGCCACCTTTGCTTCGAACGCCAGCGCCCTGATTGCCAGATCCTTGTTGGCCACGCCGCCCTTCGGGTCATTCTGTCGCTAACCGCCCAGCCAACGACACGGCGGCTGTGTAGATCAAGAACAACAGCGAGGTAGAGCCAACCCTCGGCAGTCCATATGTAGGTAATGTCGCCTGCCCATTTTTGGTTAGGAGCAGCGGCAACAAAATCGCCATCCAGCCAGTTCGCAGCGACGCCCAGACGATGATTACTGTTGGTGGTGACCTTGTGCTTGCGAGTGCGAACCGGCCTGATCCCGTTGACCCGCATTAAACGGCCAACACGGCGCTCGCCTACAACGAGCCCTACCTCCTTCAACTCCATAGTCATGCGAGGACGGCCATAGCTGCCGAGACTGAGGCCATATTGTTCACGGATGTGGGCCAGCACTTTCATGTCACCGCGTGACCGTCGGCTTGTCGGCCGTGCGTGCCAGGACCGGTAACCGCGCGTCGATACCTGCATCACGCGGCAAAGCATCTCCACTGGCCAGACATGCCGCCAGTTGTGCACGAATGGAAACCTCACTTGCCGAGGCTCGCGAAGAACTGGGTAGCCTTTTTTAGTATCTCCCTCTCCTCCTTGAGGATACGGTTCTCTAAGCGCAGGCGTTCATTCTCACGCGCTAAATCTGCTTGCGGCGCTGATATCGGATCGGTTGGCCGATACTGCGATATCCACTTACCCAGCGTCGACAATCCAACGCCCAGGTCAACAGCAACACGCCGCCGTGACAATCCGCTGGTCAAAGCAATCCGGACGGCCTCTTGCTTGAAATCTTCTGTATGCTTCATCATCTCTTCGGTCTCCTTGTATGAGTGTTTAACTCTCAAGTGACCGGCACGAAACCGTTACAAGTCCAAACTGCTCGCGGCGCTTGCGGCGCGTCCAGACAGTGATATCGACCTCAGCAACATTCCAGAGCAGCGCGAAGAAGACTGGAAAAATGCTGTCCGGGACAAGCATTATCGCGCCGTCAAAGCGCAGATCACCGCCAGTCTGGACAAGGATGTGGTTGCCTGGCCCAAATCCGAAGGTCGCAGGTATTAAACGCGCATGAATGCCATTCTCCGCCGTGAAATGCTTCAAGCGCGCGCGTCAGGGAAACGAGGATAGGAGATTTGGCGCTTTCGGAATTCCTTATGCAGGTTTTCTGTTCCGTTGCGCTTCAGACCCTCAAACTAAGCAGGTGCAGCCCAAAACTTTCGGGGCGGCACCTGCTTAT
>JBILLO010000102.1:0-6606 GCA_044376035.1 Sphingorhabdus sp. | reverse complement strand
ATTGCCCTTTTGCGCAGAGGAAAGCGCCGCCAGACCAATTGCGCCATCCAACTGCGCCAATTGCACCAGCCGGTCCGCGATTTTGCGTGGCGCGCCATTTTCACTCAACCGCGCGCCAAAGCGTTCGGTCTGAAGCCGGACATCATGAGGCAATAGCCCGTCCAATGCCGCCGTGAGCTTTTGCACCACGGGCGCATATACCGCTATGGCCGCCGCGACATCGCGACCTTCATGGGCATTGCGAATGATATCCGCCATTTGCGCGCGCACTTCCAACGCGGCTTGATGGAATAGCATCAGCCGCGTGGTTTCCGGCATGGCTGTTATATCCATCGCATTCCATAAGGATGGCAGATCATAAATGCTCTCGGCAATGGCAAAGGCGGCGGCAACATCGCCAAGACTGCAGCCTTCCTCTTCCGCCAATTCAAATGGGTGCAACATGCCAAGCCGGTTGATCATGCGGTTGGCCAATTTCGTGGCGATGATTTCCTTGCGCAGCCTGTGTCCCAAAATCGCTGGCTTATGCGATTTGACCATCATGTCCGGGAATGCCGCCAGAAGTTCGCCATCCATTGACGGGTCCTGCGCCAAAGGTGCTTCCTCAACCCCATCCTGCGCCGCCAGCTTCGCTGTGGAGAGCAATATCGCCAATTCCGGCCGCGTTAGACCATGCCCTTCGCTCGCACGCCGGAACAGTTCCTCATTGGGCGCAAGTCCCTCAACCACACGGTCCAATCGGCCAGTGCCTTCAAAAATCTCGATAAGCCTGACATAGGCCGGCAAATCACCCGCGCCGCCGGTTTCCGCAATGGACAAGGCAAGCGTTTGAAGACGGTTATCCTCCAACACCAAATGCGCCACCGCATCGGTCATGTCCGCGAGTAAGATGTTGCGTGCGGGTTCCTTCAACTTGCCTGCGCGCACCTGCGCATTCAATGCGATTTTGATGTTCACTTCATGGTCGGAACAATCGACACCAGCGCTGTTGTCGATGAAGTCTGTATTGATACGGCCACCGCGTAAGGCATAACCAATACGGCCAGCCTGCGTGACGCCAAGGTTCGCGCCCTCGCCAATGACGTGCGCCTGCACGTCTGCGCCGTTCACACGGATAAAGTCATTGCCGGGGTCGCCGACATCCAAATGGTTTTCGCTCCGGTCTTTAATATATGTCCCTATTCCGCCGAACCACATCAATTGCACCGGCGCTTTTAGGATCGCGGTCATCAATGCAGATGGCTCCATTTCTTTCGCATCAATGGCAAGCAAGTTTCTGATTTCAGATGTTGTTTTGATGATCTTATCCGTACGCGCAAACACGCCGCCGCCCTTGGAGATCAACTTTGCGTCATAATCGAGCCAGCTCGAACGCGGCAGGTCGAACAACCTATCACGTTCTTTCCAACTGGTCGCGGGATCAGGATCGGGATCAAGGAAAATGTGGCGATGGTCGAACGCGGCGACAATTTTCAACGTCTTTGAAAGCAACATGCCGTTGCCAAAAACGTCACCGGACATATCGCCTACGCCCGCAACCGTCACAGGTTCCTTTTGGACATCAATACCCATTTCGGCAAAATGGCGTTGCACCGATAGCCAGCCGCCCTTTGCGGTAATGCCCATCGCCTTGTGGTCATAACCGACCGAGCCACCACTTGCGAAGGCATCACCCAGCCAGAAATTGCGTTCCAGCGCGATGGCGTTGGCGGTGTCGGAGAATGTCGCCGTGCCCTTGTCCGCCGCAACGACGAAATAGGGATCGTCGCCGTCATGGATCACCACATTATCGGGATGGACAATCCGATCGTTCACGATGTTGTCGGTAATCGATAGCAAGGTCCGGATGAAGATTTTATAGGCCTCTGTGCCTTCGGCAAACCATGCATCGCGGTCTACGCGCATGTCGGGTAGTCGCTTGGGGTAGAAGCCGCCTTTTGCGCCGGTCGGCACGATAACCGCGTTTTTAACGCGCTGCGCCTTCATCAGGCCCAAAACCTCAGTGCGGAAGTCATCACGCCTGTCGGACCAGCGCAAGCCACCGCGCGCCACCGGGCCAGCGCGTAAGTGAATGCCCTCCACGCGGGGCGAATAAACAAACACCTCACGCCAAGGCAAAGGCGCAGGCAGGCCGGGCACTTTTGCGCAATCCAGTTTGAACGCCAGGGCCTCGGCCGCCGCTGCGCAAAACGCGTTGGTGCGCAATGTTGCCAGCACCACCGCCAAAAACCGCCGCAATATGCGATCTTCGTCAATCGCCGACACCGCTGCCAGATCGGCATGGATCGCCTTTTGATGTTTTGCCGCTTCCTTGTCGCGGCTGTCGTTGGTTGCAGGATTATGCAAGGCATCAAACAGCGATATGATGGACCGCGTCACATTCGCGTTTTTGGCCAAGGCGGACACCACCGTTGGCATCCCATATGTTACACCTGTTTGGCGCAAATAGCGGTACCATGCGCGCAGCCAGATGACCGATTGCGGGGCAAGCCCAGCAATCGTAACGAGTTGGTTGAACACGTCATTTTCAAATATACCGTCCAACACTTGGCTCAGCGCACCTTCAAGAACCTGCGGCTTTTCGACGACGGTTGAAACATCACCGCCACGCAAGGCAAGACGGAAGTCATGAATATAATGACCATCGCCCAATGCGGTTGGCGATTCCTCCAAAACATCAAAACCGAAATTCTCCAGCGCGGGCACGACATCGCTCAACGGCAAAGCACCGCCATGGCTGTAAATCTTCAGCCGAAGCTTGCCATCTTCCAAGAACAGCCGGGTAATCTTGCTGTGGTCGCGTTCCATGGCGAGCAAGCCAATCATGTCCCGCGCCGCTTCGTCAGTTGAATAGCTGCTGCGGTAATTGGCCGGGAACCCAGCACCGTAGCGCACAAGCATCGCAGCGGCGCGCTTTTGATCGGTCAGATGCGCCAATGCAGCCTCAACCGCTGGCTCCCACCCACGCACCATCAGCTCAAGCTTTGCATCCAGGCTAGCTTCGTCCACGGTCTGTCCACGGTCCGGCAAATCGAGCGTATAGCGCAACAAAGCAACGCCGCCGTCCTCCAAACCAATGGTCCAGCCTAATAAAGACCCACCTGTCGCATCCATGAGCATCGTCTGAATCTGCTTACGAGTGCCCGTCGATACGTCGTCGCGTGGCAACCATACAAAGACATATAAATGACGTCCAAGTGGCGACCGCAGCGCAATCAGCTTGGGGCGCGGTCGGTCCGTCAGCGACATGGCGGTCAGCGTTACGCGCTCCAGATCATCCAGCTTGACCGCCACCAAAAGATCATGCGGCAGCGCCGTCAGCGCATGGGCCATCGCCTTGCCCGCATGGCCCGAAGGGTCAAAGCCATAACGCGCCATCAGCGACGCCAGATGCGTTCTAAGCACAGGTATGGCTTCCGGAGCAGTTGCAAGCGCCGCGCTGGTCCAAAGCCCGGCAGTGACGTCTAAGCCTGTCACCTTATCGCCCGTTTGTACCGGAATAACGATCAAGTCCAATTGAACATTGCGGTGAACAGTAGACACACGGTTGGATTTCAGCACCAAGGGGGCAACGCCACCCGATTCAAACCAGTTGATAGCAATGCCGACGCTATCTTGCGAAAGCACGGGCGCGTCGCTGACCCGCGACAATCCAAGGCGGTTGGACCGCATACCGTCGCTGCTGATCCGCTCATGCGCCAATATCGTCATATTATTTTGATGGAACCACCGGATCAGGGCCGTGCCTTCGCTATCGGGCAGGCTGTCGGCGTTGGCGGACAAAGCGGCGAGCATGTCGCGCCAATCCGTCACCGCGCCGCGCACATCGGCAAGAACAGCCGCCAAATGCGCCGCAAGCTGACGGCGTTCCTTTGCGTCAACGCGCGCGGTTTCGAGATAAATGAAGGATTCACGCGGCTGCCCATCGTGCCGTTTCCGGCTGATGGATGAGAGCATATGGGCGTCATCACGGGTAACGCTCAACACCGGATGAATGATGCGATTCACAGATATGCCACAGGCGGCAACGGCGGCAGACACCGAATCCACCAAAAAGGGCATATCGTCATTATTCAGCGATATGCGCATCATCAAACGGCCATGCGCATCGGTAAAGCTATCCAGTGCAATCGCCGCGCTGCCCGCCTTGCGATGCAGGCCAGTTTCGATTGTAAAACGCGCGGCATCCTCTGCCGCTTTGGCGTCAAACCCTTCATTTTCGCCTGGCAAAGCCGTCTCTGCAAAGGCGCAGACCATATCTTTCAACAGGGTCTTGTCGATTTTTGCGGTATTTTTCGCAATTTTGGCGGCCGCCATGAAATGATCTCCTGAGCCCGCAAGCATCTGGTTATGTGCCATGCTCAACGACAAATTTCGCTGTAATTTTATTACAAGACTTATGACGCGCTTCTTAAGCTTAAACAAGTCGCGTCTGTAACTTGTTGCGACGACCATTGCTCCTGTGTAGCGTCGCATGAAATAACGAATGTTCGGAGGGTTGCGTGGATAAACGGCTTACATTGTGGATATTGGCGGGAATGATCCTCGGCGTGGTCGTGGGTTACGCGGTCCATGTCAGTTTCGCGCCGGACAGTATGCAGTTCGAATATTTTTTAAAGACGTTTAACCTTCTATCCAATATATTTCTGAATTTAGTCAAATTGTTGGTTGCTCCCCTGATTCTATCCACCATCGTCGTCGGTATTGCGCATATGGGCGACAGTTCGGCGCTTGGGCGGATCGGTTTTCGCGCAATTACATGGTTTATCATCGCCAGCTTTATCTCCATTGGCCTCGGCTTGTTAATGGTTAACCTGTTTCAACCGGGCGTTGGCGCGCCTGTTGACGGCATTGCAAATGCCGCAGCAACGATTGGAGAGGTCAAGAAGCTCGACTTTTGGGAATTCATTCTTTCGATTTTCCCCAAAAACGCGTTCGAGGCGATGGCCACAAACAATATCTTGCAGATTTTGGTGTTTGCATTGTTCGCTGGCATCGCGCTTTCGGCCTTAGGCGAAAAGGGTGCGCCTTTAGTGCGCGGTGCCGAGTCACTTGCGGAAATGATGCTTCAGATCACGCATTATGTGATGCGTTATGCCCCTGTCGCGGTGTTTGGCGCACTGGCCGCCGTTGTAGCGAAAAGCGGCCTAGCGATCCTTGCGACCTATTTGGAACTGGTCACTGAGTTTTATCTGTCGCTGGCGTTGCTCTGGATAATTCTCTTGTCCATCGGCGCGATCTTTTTGGGGCGACGCATATGGACGCTTATCCGCTACATCCGCGAACCAATGTTGATCGCTTTCTCGACCGCATCCAGCGAAGCGGCGTTGCCAAAATTGTTTGAACAGCTTGACCGCTTTGGTGTCCCGCGCCGAATTTCGGGCTTCATGCTGCCCTTGGGTTACAGCTTCAACCTTGATGGTTCGATGATGTATATGAGCTTTGCGACCATCTTTATCGCGCAAGCTTATGGCATTGACCTATCCATCGGCACGCAGATCCTGATCCTGCTAACGCTGATGATTTCGTCGAAGGGTGTGGCCGCTGTGCCCCGCGCATCGTTGGTGGTCATCACCGGCACGCTGGCGATGTTTAACCTGCCCGTTGAAGGTGTCGCGCTGATCCTCGCGATTGATCAGTTTCTCGACATGGGCCGCACCGCAACCAATGTCGTCGGTAACGCCGTTGCAACGTCCGTCATCACCAAATGGGAAGGGATGCTTGAGGTTGAAGAGCCCGCATATATCGAATCCCCGCATGCACCAGCGCACACCGTTGCCGATGGCAAAGCGGGGCTAGATCTCGCCAGCGATAAGGTCACTGACGAGCGATCGACCAAAATTTAAGCGGGGTGCTTGTGCCCAAGCAAGGTGCCCTTGGCCCCTTTGCTGTCGAGCGTGAAGTCCATGTTCGCATGTTCTTTGCGCCAGCGCCGCGCCACGACACGCTCGCCAGGTCGCGCGGCGTCATCCAGCAGCACCCTGCCGCCGGGGCGAATAAGCGGGAACAGGCTTGCAGCCGCACCGCGCACATGCGGATGGATGGCCCAAGGCGGGCCATCAACGATCAGTAAGTCAATCTCGTTAGGCACATCGGACAGTTGATACCAGTGCCCCGGCCAGCCTGCTGGTGGCGCGCCCAGCGGGGCATAACGGATTTCTGCGTCCATATCATTGTCGCAGATCCAGTCTTGAGTCGTTTGCGCGAACGCAGCATGTTGGTCAAAGCTGACAATTTTTCCGCCACCAAAAAGCTGCAAAGCGCGCGCCGCAACAAAGGTGGACGCGCCGCAACCCAATTCGACAACCTGTGTCGGTCGCATCTCTTCGATTGCAGAAACGATATGCCACAAAAAATGGGTGTCCGCTTTCCAGCTTCCCAGATTAGGCAGCGCATCCAGCGGCAACCCAAGATAGGCAAGCAAAGCAGCCTTGTCTTTTTTGCGCCCGCCATGGAGGCTACGCAGCAACCACGGCCATTGAACAGCCCCATAGGCCATGACCATGCAGCGATCGCCCAACGACAAGCTAAGGTCCAAATCATGGAGAGGCATGTAAGCCGTCGTTTCGCGCGTAGTCATCTTACCCCAAGAGCGGTGAAGCGGAC
>JBILLO010000019.1:0-19331 GCA_044376035.1 Sphingorhabdus sp. | reverse complement strand
CGAAGCGGCTGCTTTGCCTGAAACATTGTTCACCGTGTGGCATAATGTGTTTGAGCGGGGCTATGCTGCGCCCGGCGAGACCGTGCTTATTCACGGAGGAACCAGCGGAATTGGCACCATGGCGATCAAGCTGGGCAAGCTGTTTGACCTAACTGTGATTGTGACCTGCGGTTCTGACGACAAATGCGCAGCAGCTCTAAAAATCGGCGCGGATCACGCCATCAACTATAACAGCTCCGACTTTGTCGAACGTGTGAAGGCGCTCACAAGTGGGGAGGGCGTTCACCTCGTGCTTGATATGGTCGCGGGGGATTATGTTGCGCGAAACCTGCAGTGCCTGCGTGAAGACGGGCGGCATGTCACCATCGCGGTGCAGGGCGGGATGGTAGCGGAAATCAACATGGCTTTTGTCATGTCACGCCGCCTGACGCTTACAGGGTCAACGCTGCGTCCTCGAACCCCCATGTTTAAGGCTATGCTTGCGCAGGAAATATCGGCAACCGTTTGGCCACTGGTCTGTGATGGTGCGCTGCGTCCGGAAATAGACAAGATTTTTCCTTTGGCCGAAGCCGCCGATGCGCATGCCTATATGGAATCCGGCGCGCATGTCGGGAAGATCATGTTGGCGATTTAGGCTGGTTTATATTAGGCTGGTTTATACTTTTGGCGTTTTCGCCGCCACGCCATCCAGCCAGATTTTGACATCATTGGCGCTCTTCTCAGGAATCTCCTCCATCGGGATATGGCCGACATTGGGGTAAATGACCAGTTTCGCCTGCGGCATGGCTTCCGCGAACCATTTGGCCGCGGTGACTGGGATTAAGTTATCTTCTGCGCCCCATAAGATCAAAACTGGCACCTTTATAGCCGATAGCCGTTCTTTTGTGCCGGGTGCCATGCTCTTGGGATTTGAAAAACGTTTCATGGTTGCATCGCGATTGCCGGGGTAGCGGTTCAATTCCCAGTATCGATCAATCAACTTGTCGTTGATTTTGGATTGAACGTGCATTGACGTTTTGACGCTCGATTCAAAAATGCTGCGCGGTGCAATGAAGCGTGCGGCTTCTTTTATCACCGGCATGCGCATCAGCCGGAATCCAAGTGGCATTTCTCCGGACCTTGCATTTGGCTGTCCACTGGCATCAACCAGCACCACAGCGTCAACCTTCTCCGGATGTTCCAATGCGTACAACCATGAGACGCCGCCGCCCATCGAATTGCCGCCGATTACCGCCTTATCAACATTCAGCTTGGCCAATAAACGGTCAACGACGCCAACATAAGATGCATTGTCGTAGACGCCTGCGGGGTTAGTTCCGGTCAGGCCATGTCCAGGCAGATCAAGCGAAATAACGCGATGGTCCTTGCCCAAAATGGCAACCCACTGCTCCCATGTATGCAGCGATGCGTTTGAGCCGTGAATAAGAACGAGGACAGGTCCATCCCGCTTTCCTTCGTCACGATAATGCACGCGCAGTCCAGGCTCCAATTCAGCAAAGCGCGAAGCGGCGTTACCGTATTTGCTCTCCATCTGGGCGGCCTCTGTATCAGGCGCATAGCCCCAGAAAAACAGCGCAGCCAGAGCTGCGAGCAACAAAATGAAGAGCCATTTGATCAAACGTAGCATTTCTTCCCCCCAATGATTGCTCCGGAATGCACAGGTGGTGCGGCGCGTGCAAGTCCAAACGCGCATTGTCGCTTGCCGATATGGCAAACTTCGCCTAATGCTGGCATACGACATTCAGGCCGCTCCGTAAGGGGCGGCCCTTATTATTGGAGCAAATGAAATGGCCACCCCTTTGATGCCACATGCGACCGCCGCTTGGTTGGTCGACAACACGGGTTTGAGCTTCTCGCAAATCGCCGAGTTTTGTGGTATTCATATCCTTGAAGTGCAGGCCATGGCTGATGACATGACGGGATCGAAATATACTGGGCGTGATCCTGTGCACGCTGGCGAACTGGCGATGGAAGAAATTGAGAAGGGTCAGGCAGATGAGGATTATGTCCTCAAAATGTCAAAGGGTCCGGATCAGGTTCGCCGCACAAAAGGCCCAAGATATACGCCAGTATCGAAACGTCAGGACAAGCCAGATGGCATTGCTTGGTTGCTGCGCAATCACCCTGAGATTACAGATGGCGCGATCTGCAAGTTGATCGGCACGACGCGCAATACTATTGCGGCCATTCGAGAGCGTAGCCACTGGAACATTGCCGAAATTCAGGCGAAGGACCCTGTCACGCTTGGTTTGACGTCGCAGCGCGAACTGGATGTGATCGTGAACCGCGCTGCAAAGAAAGCCGGTATCGACAATACAGCTGCCAACGACGCGCGCCTTGGAACCGATCGTGACGCTTTGATCGAAGAATTGCGCGCAGAACGTACCGAAGCTGCACGCCGCGCAGAAGCTGCGTTGAACGGCGAAGACGAAAATGTTGGCAAGGTAGAATTGACCGCCGACACTTTGTTCAAAAAAGCTGGCGAATAATCGAAACGTGATGATTGCCTTAATCGCTTGATTAAGGCACGGCGGGGGGATGGCAGTTTCCACACCCCCCGCATATGACGCATCGCTTGCCGACCATGGATTTGAAGCAACAGAGCTTAAGGGGCTAACCTACCCCTTGGGCCAACATGCCCCGCAATATGGGGAAATTTACCCAATAGCGCCCGATATGGGTTGGACGCGGATGCCCGTGCCCGGCAACTTGGCGCATATCAACCTATGGCTGCTGGATGAGGCGAACGGCGGATATGCGATTGCCGATACGGGCCTGTTCATGCAGCCAACGATTGACCAATGGCAGTTGCTTTTCAAGGGTGCGTTGGCTGACCGCGCGCTAAAACGGATTTTCGTAACGCATTTCCACCCAGACCATGTGGGTTGCGCTGGTTGGTTGGCAAACAAGTTCAAAGTCCCGATCTGGATGAACCGGACCGAATGGCTGATGGCGCGGATGCTGACGAGCGAACAGTTGGATCACCCGCCCGAGGAAGTTCTGAACAACCGCCGATTTGCCGGCTTTGACGAGGCGCGCATTGAAAAGCTGCGTAAATCCGGATGGGGCGGCTTTGCGCGCGCGGTGTCGCGGTTGCCAGCGGGGCATGTACGCATGGATGACGGGCAAGTCGTTCGCATCGGGCGGCGCGACTGGACCGTCATGACCGGCGGTGGCCATACACCTGAGCATGCGAGCCTTGTCGATTTTGATAACAATATGATTATAGCTGGCGACCAGATTTTGCCGCGCATCACATCGAACGTATCGGTCATGGACAGCGAGCCGGAGGCGGATCCGCTGGGTGAATGGCTGGCGTCCATAGCGAAATTCCGTGCGGCTTTGCCCGCCGATATGTTGGTGCTGCCTGCACATGGGGAACCGTTTACTGGGGTGCATGTCCGTCTGGACAAGCTTGCATCGGGACATCATGAACGGCTTGATAAGCTGGAGCGCGAATTGCGAACTGCCGAAATGCGGGCCGTCGATACTTTCAGCATTTTATTCGACCGCGAAATCGATGACACCGTCTATGGCTTAGCTACGGGTGAGGCGCAGGCACATCTGAGGCATTTGCATTTTGCCGGACGGATAAAATGCGAAATTCGCGATGGCGTTGGTTGGTATCACGCGGCATAATGTCTGCATGACACACAGCATTTGGAACGACCATTATTATCATCCTGCCAAATGGGACCAGCAGTTTCCCGCATTGGCACTGCATGACATGTTTTTCCAATCGGCCGAGCGCATGGGCCGCGCTGCAATGGCCGACTTCATGGGCCGCAAATATAGCTATGCCGAGATCGCGGCCACGGTTCGGCGCGTAGCGCGCGGGTTGCAGGACAAGGGCATTGGCAAGGGTGACCATATTGGCCTGTTCCTGCCCAATGTGCCGCAGTATATTGCGGCTTATTATGGCGCCTTGGCAGCCGGGGCGACGGTCGTGAATTTTTCGCCGCTCTACACCGTTGATGAACTCGCGCATCAGGTTGCCGACAGCGGCACGTCCATTTTGTTCACGGTGTCTGCAGCGGCGCTACTGCCCACGGCGATTAAGGTGCTCGACAATAGCAGCCTGAAAGAATTGATCGTAGGAAGCGTTTCCGAAGCGTTGCCAAAAGCGAAAAGTTGGGCTTACCGTCTGTTCAAACGCGGTGAGATTGCGGCGATACCCTCTGATAGCCGCGTGTCTACCTTTGCCCATCTGGTCGCAAATGAGGGTAATTATGCGATTCAGTCGTGCGCACCCGAAAAAGATATTGCGCAGTTGCAATATACGGGCGGCACTACTGGCACCCCCAAAGGCGCAATGTTAAGTCATCAGAATATCACCGCCAATGCGCGGCAGATTAACACGCTTGATCCGCACAGTAGAATGAATCAGCCAGATGGACCATTGGACGATCGTATCCTTGGCGTTCTGCCGTTTTTCCATGTCTTTGCAAATGCAACTGTCCTCAATCGCACAGTTGCCAATGGCGGTGAAATTGTCATGCTGCCGCGATTTGAGGCAAAGGCGGCCTTGGCGGCGATTACCCGCACACAGATAACGTCGCTTCCAGGCGTGCCGACCATGTATCAAGCCTTGCTGGATTGCCCGGACCTTGCAAAGACCGATTTCAGTAGCCTTCGCGCCTGTATCTCGGGCGGCGCGCCCTTGGCCGGTGAACTGAAAAAGCGGTTTGAGACAGCGACTGGAGCCGTCGTTATCGAAGGCTATGGCTTAACCGAAAGCTCAGGCGTGGTCTCGTGTAACCCTTATGAGGGCCTGAACAAGATTGGCAGCATCGGGCAACCTGTCCCTGGAACCGATGTCCGGCTTGTTGACAAGGAGGACCCGGCTAAGCCCGCTCTAACCGGCGAACCCGGCGAGCTGATTTTTTCTGGTCCCCAGGTTATGTGCGGATATTGGAACCGGCCAGAGGCGGATGCAGAAGTGTTTCTCGGCAAATATCTTCGCACCGGTGACGTCGCGACGATTGACGAAGATGGCTTTATTCACATCGTTGACCGGTTGAAGGATATGATCGCCGTTGGCGGGTTTAAGGTGTTCCCAAGCCAAGTTGAAGATGTGCTCTACCGACACCCTGCTGTCAAGGAAGCGCTCGTCATTGGCGTTGCTGACGCGTATCTCGGCGAAATTCCGCGCGCCTTTGTGACATTGCAAAATGGTGCGACCGAAGATGGCGCGGTGATTGCGGCGTGGCTCAACCCGAAATTGGGAAAACATGAACGCGTTCAGGGTGTGACGATAATGGACGTCTTGCCAAAAACAATGATTGGCAAGCTTGACCGCAAAGCGTTGCGAATGTCGCTGGGTTCGTAGGCATTGGTCTGCGATGGAAGAAGATATAGCTCTCATCCGCAAGATAATCCATGTTGACATGGATGCCTTCTACGCCAGCGTTGAGCAGCGGGATAACCCCGATCTACGGGGCAAACCAGTCGCCGTCGGCGGTTCATCCAAGCGTGGTGTGGTGGCTGCGGCAAGCTATGAAGCGCGTGCGTTCGGCGTGCGCTCGGCCATGCCTTCGGTCACGGCGCAAAGGCAATGCCCCGACCTGATTTTCGTCAAACCAAGGTTTGAGGCATACAAAGCCGTGTCCCGGCACATTCGCGAAATATTCGCGCGGCACACCGACCTCATTCAGCCCCTGTCTTTGGATGAGGCCTATCTTGATGTCACCCATGACAAGCAGGGCATCGGGTCAGCGGTGAAGATTGCCAAAGCAATCCGCGCGGCTATCCGCGCCGAGACGGGCCTGACCGCGAGCGCGGGTGTCAGCTATAACAAGTTCATTGCAAAGCTGGCCAGTGACCAGAATAAGCCCGATGGCATGTGTGTGATATTGCCGGAAAAGGGGCCGGAATTTGTAGCTAGCCTTCCGGTCCGTCGTTTCCACGGTGTCGGGCCGCGCACCGCCGAAAAAATGGCCAAGCTTGGCGTGCATACAGGCGCGGACCTTGCGCAAAAGGACGAGATTTGGTTGTCGCAGCATTTTGGCAGTTGGGGCAGCTATCTTTTTCATGCGGCACGTGGGATCGACGACCGCCCGGTCAACGCCAATGCTGTGCGTAAATCGATTGGCGCTGAAAGCACGTATTTTGACGATAAGCGCAGCGCGGAAGAACTGCACGATGCGCTAAACGATATCATTGAGATCGTTTGGGATCGCATTGAACGCAATCAGGCCCAAGGGAGGACTTTGGTTTTAAAGGCGCGTTATGCCGATTTTCGGACCGTCACACGGTCACGAACTGTTGGCCCTACACTTGCCGACCGCTCGGCAATTGCCGCGCTGGGGCACGCGCTATTGGACCAGATTTTGCCAGTCGAAATGGGCGTTCGGCTTCTTGGGCTGACGTTGTCGGGACTTGTCGACCAAAGTGATATTCCTGCAAAAGCGACGACGCAGGGACAATTCACATTTGAGCACATTGAAAAATGAAGCAATCAGTATTATGTCACAAAACTGTGATGCACATATAATACAGGAAGCGTTATGGCACGGCCACATACTGATATAGAAGCTGGCAGAAACGCGTTGCTTGAAGTGGTCGATGACCTTGTTCGCAAGCGCGGGTCAGCCGATATTTCAATGACCGATCTGGCCGCCGCAGCGGGCATGTCTCCATCCAATCTGTATCGCTTTTTCGACAACAAAGAAGCGTTGCTTGAGGCTGTGGCCGAGCGTTTCTTTGCGGAAAAAGTCCGGATAATGGTTGAGGTAGCGGAGTCCGACTTGCCAGTTCGCGACAAAATGTACCAGTATTTTGCGCGGCGTTATTTGGCTGTCGTTGAACAATATGAGGCCGAACCAGACCTGCTGAAAAGCTATCTCGAAATTGGTCAGCAGTATTTCGAAGTGGTGCGCGGCTATGTTGATTTGGGCGACCATTATCTGTCGATCATTGTGGCTGAGGCGATGGAGCAGGGCTATTTCGAAGGCCTGTCTATCGATGAGGCTGTATCGCTGATCAATCAAATGGTGCAATGTTATACGAGCCCCGATATTCTTTTTCGTGTCGGGACAACAAAGTTGAGCGTTGCTAAACTGGCCATGATTGTGGATGCTGTTTTTTTAGGGCTGAGTAAGAAAATGGCGGCCCATTCGGTCGCCGGATCGCATATCAAAATCGTGTCTTAGGCCCGTTTATGCGCGCATAAGTTCATCGTCTCATAAGCGACGGGCCGACCAATGCATATTCGCTTTTACAACACGCGCCCTCTGATTTAAGCAGGCGATTAAATTAGGGGAGAGAATGAACATGCGTGTCGAGAACGCCGTGTTTCCAACCATTGAGCAAATCACGTCCTTTTTCGGAGGCGCTGAAAATGGCCCCTTTGTGATGCTTAATCTCCTGACATTCAAAGAGACCGTTGAATATCACGCGGTTGAAGTACATCGCAAAGCCGGACTCGCCGGGCAACGCAACATACCCACTAGCCAGATTGGAAGCTGACATCATGAAGCCAATTAAAAACCGCATGACCGACCTGCTCGGCGTTGAATATCCTATCATTCAGGCGCCGATGGGCTGGATTGCGCGGGCGCAACTGGCATCGGCGGTGTCGAACGCGGGTGGTCTTGGCATCATCGAAACATCCTCGGGACAGTTGGATGAGGTGCGCGCCGAAATCATCAAGATGCGCGAACTTACCGATAAGCCCTTCGGGGTGAACATCGCGCAAGCCTTTGTGCGTGATCCCGCTATTGTTGATTTTGTGGTCGACCAAGGCATCAAGTTTGTGACCACATCTGCGGGCGACCCTAACAAATATTGCGGTCCATTA
The DNA here is from genome assembly GCA_044376035.1 of Sphingorhabdus sp. Taxonomy (GTDB): domain Bacteria; phylum Pseudomonadota; class Alphaproteobacteria; order Sphingomonadales; family Sphingomonadaceae; genus Sphingorhabdus_B. Next base: position 11,533 of record JBILLO010000019.1, on the reverse strand, counting down.
AAGGCGGCGGGTCTTACTGTGTTTCACGTTGTGCCGACACTGGCAGGCGCATTGAAAGCCATTGATGCCGGGGTTGATGGCCTTGTGGTTGAAGGCGGCGAGGGCGGCGGTTTCAAAAATCCGAAGGACGTCGCGCTGATGGTCCTGCTGCCACTCATCCGGAGCAAAGTTGACGTGCCTATTGTGGCCGCTGGCGGTATCGTCTGCGGACGCACGATGGCAGCCGCATTCGCTCTTGGCGCTGAGGCGGTGCAAATGGGCACACGGATGGTCAGCGCTGCGGAATCGCCAGTGCATCATAATTGGAAAGACGCCATCATCAACGCGAAGGAAACCGATACGCTGTTCCTTAACCGCCACGGGCCAGGGCCAGCATTGCGCGCCTTGCGCACCGAACGCACGACAAAGCTGGACGTTGAACCATCGGACAATATCATGGCCGAAATGCGCGGAGTGCTTGATTTGTATTTCGGCGGTGACATGGAGGCTGCGATCGCCCTTTCCGGGCAAGTAGCTGGACGCATTGATGCGGTGAAACCCGCCAAACAAATCATCGATGAGGTGATGGAGGAGTTTTATACTGTCATGAATGATTTGCGGCGTGACTATCTTTAGGATTTGACTTGGACCCGGTCCTTGAAGAGTTTCTGAGCGACCCTGCGGCGGATGTTTCGGCGCTGCATGATGTTGCGCGGATCAAGGCCATATTGGAGCAATGTGGGCGTGAAGGCCGTGCGATCAGCTATTCCGAGCTTTTGCTAAACCTTGGCTTCCGCTTCACGCGGCCCAAAATGCGGGCGGTATGCAAGACGCTGGATAAGATAGACCAGATCACCGCCGAAGAAGGCGCACCTGCGCTCGCGGTGCTTGTGGTGCGGGAAGGGGACGGCTTGCCCGGGCAGGGCTGGTGGACAGGGCGTACCGATTATCAGGGCGAATGGACAGGGCCGCACGCGCACGACCATATCCGTAAGTTGCAGAACGCCGTATTTGCATATTGGCAGGAGGGGTCACTTTGAAAGATTTTGCCGCTTTAGTTTCGGCCTTTGCGCGGCGGATCTTTGGCGGTTCCGTCAAGGTTGAAAACCTCATGCGGCTGACCGGTGGTGCCAATATGGAAAGTTGGTCATTCGACTATGCAGGGCATGGCTATGTACTTCGCCGTTCTCCCTCTGCCGACATGATGGCTGGCCGCGTTTATGGCCACGACGTTGAAGCCGCGGTCGTGCGTGCAGCGTTTTTGGCGGGGGTAAAGGCACCTGAAATTATCGCCGAGGTCGAAGCCTTAGATCATCTTGGTACCGGATATATGATGCGCAGAGTGGAAGCCGAGGTTGACCCGGCAAAGATACTTGCAAGTCCACCGTCGTCATTGCTTAACGATTTTGCCCGTGAGTTGGCGGCCATTCACGCAGTTCCGCTGGACTCGCTGCCAGCTTTGCCTGAGGCGGGGGCAGCGAACCTGCTGGCGGACCTCAAAGCACGCTTTCTCCTCTTCGGCGGCAATCGGCCGGTCATGGCACTCGCGATCAGATGGCTGGAGGATCATTTGCCCCCGCCGGTAGACGCTGTCCTGCTTCATGGCGATTTTCGCATGGGCAATATCATGGTGGATGCAAGAGGTCTTGCCGCCGTGCTGGATTGGGAACTGGCGCATCTGGGTGACCGACATCAAGACTTAGCGTTTGGGTGCATCAATAGCTGGCGTTTTGGATATATTGACCGGCCAGCGTTTGGAATTGGGCAAGTGGACGCATTCTTCGCCGCTTATGCCCGCGAAAGCGGTCATAATGTGGACGCTGGGCGCTTTCGATGGTGGCTGGTTTATGCGACATTATGGTGGGGCGTCTGCTGTCTACAAATGACGGATATATGGCGTAGCGGAGCGGACTCCGGCCTTGAACGCGCAGTCATTGGGCGCCGGGCTTCTGAAACCGAGGTCGACTTGCTGATGTTGCTTGAAGAAGACGCGCCGATCGCCGAACAAAATCGCCAAGCTGAGCATCGCTCACCTATGGCTGCAGACGTTCTAGAGTCCATTTCTAAGCCACAATCTGCATCTGAGATACAGGCGAAAAGTGAAGCTCGGTGTATGGGCGAAACATCTGCTGCTGAACTCCTGAACGCCGTAGCCAGTTGGATTGAAACAGACATTAAACCGCACGCGCAAGGTCGCGACCGGTTCATGTCTGCCGTCGCGCTAAACGCGCTGCGCATAGTCAAACGCGAGGCAGAAGCAGGCGCTTCCATTCATGATAAGCTGCTTTCCGAAGAACTCTTATCAGGTCGCAAATCCCTCGCCACGCCGAATTTGCTGGCGCATTTGAAAGCGCAGTCGCTGCAAAAATTGGCTGCAGACCAACCCAAATATTCCGCATTGGCGGTCGCTCAACAGAAATGGATACAATGATGCTGTTTGAAATCCCCACAGATATAATGGACTATCTGGCCGAACTTGACACGTTCATTGAACGCGAGATCAAGCCGATTGAAGCGCGCGATGACAATATCCGCTTTTTCGACCACCGCCGCGAACATGCGCGAACCGATTGGGATAATGATGGCCGCCCGCGCGCAGACTGGTGGGCACTGCTTGCCGAAATGCGTCAGGTCGCAGACAAAGCTGGCCATTACCGCTTTGCCATTCCTGCAGAATATGGGGGTAAGGACGGTTCGAATTTGGCTATGGCCGTCATCCGCCACCATCTGGCGCATAAGGGATTAGGGTTACACAACGACCTTCAGAACGAAAGCAGTATTGTTGGCAACCTAGTGCAGGTGCTGATGTTACGAGACTTCGGTACAGCACAGCAAAAGGCGGATTTTATCCCACCTATGTTACAGGGCAAAATGGGCTGGAGCTTTGGCCTGACCGAAGAAGACCATGGCTCGGACGCCACGCACATGGATACGCGTGCGGTCCCAGAAACGCGAGATGGCGTCGCCGGATACCGGATTAACGGCAACAAGATGTGGACGACTGGCCTGCCATATACCAGCCATGTGATGACCTTTGCCCGCACCAGCGGCGACAATGGCAAAGCGCGCGGCATCACCTGTTTTATTGTGCCAACGGACGCACCAGGTTTCGAAATCGGGGAGTATATGTGGACATTCAATATGCCCACCGACCATCCCAAGGTGAAATATACCGACGTTTGGGTGCCCGAAAGCGCGATTTTGGGGGCACTCGACAACGGTCTTGCCGTAGCGCAGCACTTTGTTCACGAAAATCGTATCCGGCAAGCGGCAAGCTCCCTTGGCGCGGCGCAATATTGCATCGATGAAGCAGTGAAATACGCCCGTGACCGTAAGCCTTTTGGCAAACCGCTCGCTGTGAATCAAGCGATCCAGTTTCCATTGGTTGAGCTTCAAACGGACGCAGAAATGTTGCGTTTGTTGATCTACAAAACCGCTGCTGAAATGGACAGCATGTCTAAACCAGAGGTGGCGGTACGTCTGTCCGACAAGGTCAGCATGTGCAACTATAAAGCCAATCGTTTGGTTTGTAACGCCGCGGATTTTGCAATGCAAGTTCATGGCGGCATGGGCTATTCGCGGCACAAGCCGTTTGAACACATCTATCGCCACCATCGCCGCTACCGCATTACCGAGGGTGCAGAAGAAATCCAGATGCGCAAAGTGGCGGGGCATCTTTTTGGGTTCATGGGATAATCTGTTTTGGGATGGGTAAATTAATGCAGCAGGCAACTGACTTTTTGAATGAAAGCATGGCCCTTGATGGGCTTCTTGAACCTCTGGCCGAGGGCGATTTTGACACGCCGACCCAGTTTAAGGGTTGGACGATCAGCAACATTATGCGGCACCTGCACGTATGGAATATCGCCGTCGATTTAACCTTGCAAGACGAACCAGCCTTTGGCGCGTTTGTTGCCGCTATTATGGCGGGCGTTCGCGGGGGTAAGTTGCCGGAGTTTGAAGCATCTTATCTAGATGGTCTCTCCGGCCATAGCTTGCGAAATGCTTGGATTGAGCGCGCGGGAGCTACCGCTGATGCATTTGCAAGCGCCGATCCGAAACTTCGTCTCAAATGGGTTGGCCCTGATATGAGCGCGCTAAGTTCAATCACGGCGCGGTTAATGGAAACTTGGGCACATGGGCAGGCCGTTTACGATGCGCTTGGCATGGAGCGGCAGGACACTGACCGGATTGGCAATATCGTACGCCTTGGCGTGAACACATGGGGCTTCACATGGAAAAATCGCCGCATCGAGCCACCGGGCCAGATGCCGCACTTGCGCCTGTCCGCTCCATCTGGCGCGGTGTGGGAATATGGCGAGCCTTGCGAAAGTGGCATGATTTCAGGTAGCGCGACAGAATTTTGTCAGGTCGTCACTCAATGCCGCAACATTGCGGACACTGCGCTTGAAGTCACAGGCGATATCGCGCATCAATGGATGGCAGTCGCGCAATGCTTCGCAGGGCCACCACAAGACCCACCAGCAAAAGGTACAAGGCGCAAGTCGCACCGCACTGCGCCGACAGAGGAGTTTACATAGTATGAAGAAGGTCGTTTTTGTTTCATTAGGCGCAGTCTTGCTAGCCAGCACGCCCTTGGCCGCGCAACCTACCGACGTGGTTACGGTGATCCATGCCGGCAAGTTGCTGGACAAGCCAGGAAGCCCGCCGCGCGGCCCATCCACCGTCATTATTCGCAATGGCAAAATCGCCGAAATTTTGTCTGGTCATCAGCAGGGACCAGCGGGCGCGACGCTGATCGATCTGAAAGACAAATTTGTCCTCCCGGGCTTAATCGACAGCCATGTGCATCTGGATAGCGACGCTGGCGGTAATGCAGCGTTGATTGAGGCTGTTACCGACAGCCCGGCGCGCGCCGCCTATCGCGCTGCGGGTAATGCGAAGAAAACATTGATGGCTGGTTTTACCACCGTGCGCAACTTGGGCGATGGAAGCGGAGCAACCTTGGCCCTGCGAGATGCGGTTGCGGCGGGTGAACTTCCCGGTCCACGGATCATCGACGCTGGCCGCTCTATCTCAACGACCAGCGGGCATATGGACGCAACTTTATCGGTCTCCGAAGACTTACATAATAGCATCGGTCAGGAAAATCTGTGTGATGGCGTTGAAAGTTGCCGTCAGGCGATACGCAAACAGGTCCGGCGCGGCGTGGACGTCATCAAGATCGCAACGACAGGCGGTGTGAACAGCCGTATTGGCGCTGGACTTGGACGGCAATTATTCGATGACGAGGTGAAGGCGTTAGTGGATACCGCGCATCTTTATGGCAAGAAAGTTGCCGTGCATGCCCATGGCGACGACGGCGTCAACATCGCCTTAGCCGCGGGTGCGGACTCGATTGAGCATGGCACCATGATGACCGACGAGAGCATTAGATTATTCAAGGCGGCGGGTGCCTATTATGTGCCGACATTGTCTACGGTAAATGGCTATCTTGAGCGGTTGGCTGCAAACCCCAATGCCTATCCGCCCGACGTGCTGGCGAAAGTACAATGGCGGATTGGTGTGACCGGCAAGAGTCTCGCCAAGGCCTATCCCGCAGGCGTAAAAATTGCGTTTGGCACAGATGCTGGTGTTTCCAAACATGGCCGGAACGCAGACGAGTTTGAATGGATGGTCAAGCATGGCATGCCCGCGAGCGCCGCCATTCAGGCCGCGACAATGAATGCCGCGACCTTATTGGGCGTTGAAAAAGAGGTTGGCTCGCTTGAACCCGGTAAAGCGGCGGATTTGATCGCCGTCGCAGGTGACCCCATACAGGACATCACCACATTGAAATCCGTTCGTTTTGTTATGAAGGGTGGGCGCGTTTTTAAGGCTGAATGATGATCCCTTTTTGCGGGTCCGTCCGGCCTTGAAGCGTTTCCACAAAGACGCTTGCGGCAGCCTTTAATCCCGCATGGGTTTCAATGTCCACGACGCCGTCGGCTGCGGTTAGGAAGCTTTTCCAACTGCGGCCGACGGCTTCGCCAAAGCCCCTTGGCCCCAGTTCCTGAATCGTTGCAACAGCATGATCGGGGGCGAAAAACAGAATCGGTTTTGGCCCCGGCATCTCGCCGCCACTTGCGCCAGCACTGTTTGCGCCGCGCGCATCAACATGGGTGGCCCCGACCAAGCAGCTATATTTTAGATGGCTGGCAAGCCTTTCGTGAACGCTACGGAGCAGTCGCGAGTTGCCGGCAAAATCGACGCATACCGATGCGGTCTGGGGCAGGGCGTCGACTGTATCATAGGCGATGACTTCGTCGTACAGGCCAGTCCCGACGACAAAGTCCACATTGCCTTTCGAGGTCAGGCCAATGCGTTTGATACCAGGCGATAAATCCTTCGCGACGCTCGCAAGGCCCATGGCGGTTTTGGATGAAGCGCTGGTGAGGAGCAGGTTTTCTGCGCCAAACCAGCTTTCTCGGCGCAGCATGGCTTCAATCAGGAACCCGGTTTTGAACAAAGGCCCGAATAACATACGCTCTGCTTCTTTTGCAGGATCATGTTCGGGGTCAGCGGCAAGGCGGCTATATTGGTTATAGATAGGGCTCATGGGTTGGCGGTGCGCAGCCATGTCGGTGAAGCCTCCCGCGCTCACCTTGCCGGGGACGACATCAAGATGCGTTCCCATTGGTAAATATCCGTATACGCGCTCTCCAACCGCGATATCGGCGCAATTGGATTCTTCAACGACGGCATGGCCCCACATCGGCACGACGCCAAAATCACCTGCTGCCGGAAAGAAATTCCAGTAACCGAACACATCGCCGATGACGGCGTAGGTGATGTTATTGGCTGTCACCGAGAAGCTTTCGATACGCAAACGCACAGCGCCTTCGCCGAGCGGCGGCAGTGCCACCTCATGCACCTGCGTTTGTGTAAGCGCCTGTTTGTTTACCCAGATTGTCGATGCCATATTTGGTCCTCCTGCCGATGGCATAACCGCCGGGACTTATCCGTTCAATGAAAGACTATAGTCAACTATAGCCAAAATTGTTCACATTGATGTGAATATGCGCTTTGACAATCACATCGCAGTGTGAAAAAGACGGATCATGAGCACTCAACTGATCACTAAACTTCGTAGCCTCGTCAACGACGGTGGCTTGTCACGGTCTGGCCTAGCCCGCGCTGCTGGCCTTCATGCCAACACCTTGCGGGACTTGGATGAGCCGGGCTGGAACCCGACAGCCGAAACATTGCGTAAGCTGGAAAGCTATTTATTCTCCAATGATGACGCGCCTGCGCTCGTGCCGATTGAGGAAATCATCGAAGAGGCGCGCAACGGCCGGATGTATATTCTCGTTGATGATGAGGATCGTGAAAATGAGGGGGACCTGATTATCCCCGCGCAAATGGCAACGCCAGACGCGATCAATTTCATGGCAACACATGGCCGGGGCCTCATCTGCCTTTCCATGACCAAAATGCGCTGCGAACAGCTTGGCCTGACGCCCATGGCGCGGGAAAACCGCGAAAGCATGCAGACCGCGTTTACAGTGTCCATAGAGGCGCGTGAGGGCGTCACGACAGGTATCAGCGCCGCAGACCGCGCCCGCACCATTTCCGTTGCTGTAGATGCCTCTATGGGACCGGATGACATTGTTTCGCCTGGCCATGTCTTTCCGCTGACGGCACGCGATGGCGGCGTTCTGGTGCGCGCTGGCCATACGGAGGCCGCTGTCGATATCAGCAGGCTTGCTGGCCTCAACCCGTCGGGCGTGATTTGTGAAATCATGAAAGACGATGGCACAATGGCGCGGATGGACGATCTGGTCGCCTTTGCCCGCATGCATAATTTGAAAATGGGCACGATCCGCGATTTGATCGCTTACCGCCGCAAGCATGACCATTTGATCGAAAAGCGCGCGGAGATGAAGTTCAACAGCCGCTGGGGCGGCGACTGGACAGCGATGACCTTTTATAACAAAGCGACGGGCGATGAGACCATTGCTTTGGTCAAGGGACGCATTGATCCTGAAAAACCGAGTTTGGTACGCATGCACACCATGTCGATGTTCGTCGATGTGTTTGGCGAAGAAAGTGAGCGTTCCGGACTGCTTTCACGCTCGATGGAGGCCATCGCCGCCGAAGGCGCTGGCGTCATCGTGGTCATCAACAAGCCGATGAAGAACGTCGTCTCCCGCTTCATGCAATTGCGCGCCGAGGGTAAGCAAGCTGGTGCGCCCGAGATCGAAGAACTGCGCGATTATGGTGGCGGGGCGCAGATCCTGACCGAACTGGGCGTGCATGACATGATCCTGCTCACCAACACGCACCACACGCTGGTTGGCCTTGAAGGCTATGGCCTTTCTATTGTAGGCGAACGGCCTATTCCCGGCACCGGAGGCGAGTAACCCAAATGTCGGTCACTGCCGGCCTCGCACTGGCAGGTGTGTCCGCCTTTGCCGCTGCTACCTCACACGCCTTTGTAAAGGCAGGCGAAGATAAGTTGGCGGTAAAGGTGTGGGGGGCGTTGTTATGTGCGGCGCTGTCCTTGCCCGTGGCGTTGTGGGCCGGAAATCTGCCGTTAAATTTATGGCTGATGCTTGCCGGCTTTGCGCTGCTGAGCTTTATCAATCACCTTTCTGTGGTGTGGTCTTACGAAGTTAGCGATTTTTCGCATGCTTACCCTGTTGCGCGCGGGATAGTGCCGCTCGCAATGGCGATTTTGGGGGTTTTCTACCTCGGCGATACATTGACCATACCTGCAATCTTGGGCATTTTATTGATAACATTCGGGATTTTGGCGCTGGCGCTTGGTCGGGGTATGAGCCGTCACGGGTGGGGCGCGGCAGCGTTCACCGGGCTAACGACGATCATATATAGTTTGGTCGCAGCGCAGGGGATGCGCGAAACGAATGACGTCATTGCTTTTCTGGCATGGCTATTTGTAACCGATGGCATTTTATTGCCAATCTATATGGCGTTGCGATTTCGCAAGGATTCATGGCCCCGTTTGCGATCAGCGTGGCCAATGGGATGGCAATCTGGCGTGCTGACCTTAATTTCTTTTGCGACGTGGTCCTATGCGGTTCGGCTGGCCCCGGTTGGCATAGTTTCCGCCATTCGAGAGTCGAGTGTGTTAATCGCACTTGTCTTAGCGGCGCTGATGCTAAAAGAGCGCTTGGATCAATGGCGCGTCGCTGCCGGAGTATTGATAGTCGCGGGCGCAACGGCAATCATTTTGGGAGCAAGATAGACAATGGCAAAATTCCTTATAGTTGAAGCGCGGTTTTATGACCATCTGAACGATATGCTCTTGGCAGGTGCAAAGGCGGCGTTGAAGGCCAAGGGGCATGAGGTTGAGGTTATCACTGTGCCGGGCGCGCTCGAAATTCCTAGCACAATTGCAATGGCCGCAGAGGCGCAGATATATGACGGTTTTGTCGCCATTGGCGTCGTCATTCGCGGGGAAACCTATCATTTTGAGATCGTCGCTGGCGAAAGCGCACGCGGTATCATGGCGTTGACGATGGACGGCACCGCCATCGGCAACGGCATATTGACCGTTGAAAACGAAGCACAGGCCATAGTGCGCGCTGACCCCAAGCAAAAGGACAAGGGCGGGGAGGCCGCCATTGCGGCAATGGCCTTGTTGGCGTTACAAAGTAAATTCGGGTGACTAAAAATTGGTTTGCGTCATAAGGTTGCGCATTCCTTTTCCTGCTTTCCGCGCTATACACTTCCCAAGTAGGATTATTCGTCACCCTGAACTTGGTTCAGGGTCCATCGCGCCTAGACAGGCCGGGTTTGAGAGGAAAAATGGATGCTGAAACAAGTTCAGCATGACGGAGTGTCTGCATGAGCGCGCCCGTCTTGCCAACGTCGATAAACCTTGAATCTGAGGAGGTTAAGGCGCGCACCGCGCACAACCGGGCGTTGCGCGATGCGCTTTGGGCCAAGGTTGCCGAAGCGGCATTGGGCGGTAATGAGAAGTCGCGCGAGCGGCATACATCGCGCGGCAAATTGCTGCCAAGGGAACGGGTCGAACGCCTGCTGGATAGCGGTTCGCCTTTCCTAGAAATCGGCCAGCTTGCAGCGTGCGACCTGTATGATAGCGAAATTCCGGGTGCTGGCATAATCACGGGAATAGGCCGCGTTTCGGGCCGGCAGTGCATGATCGTCTGCAATGACGCGACCGTGAAGGGTGGCACTTATTACCCGATGACCGTCAAAAAGCATCTGCGCGCGCAGGAAATTGCCGAAGCGAACCACTTGCCGTGCATCTATCTGGTCGACAGCGGCGGCGCGAATTTACCGCATCAGGACGAGGTCTTTCCCGACCGCGACCATTTCGGGCGCATCTTTTTCAACCAAGCAAATATGAGCGCCAAGGGCATTCCGCAAATCGCCTGCGTCATGGGCAGCTGCACCGCAGGCGGCGCTTATGTCCCCGCAATGTCAGACGAGAGCGTCATCGTCCGCAATCAGGGCACTATTTTTCTTGCCGGACCGCCCTTGGTCAAGGCAGCGACGGGCGAAGAAATCAGCGCTGAGGATCTGGGCGGCGGCGATCTGCATGGGCGCAAGTCGGGCGTGGTCGATCATGTCGCCGAGAATGACGAACATGCGTTGACCATCGTTAGGGATATCATCTCGCATTTAGGTGGAGCGTGTTCCCCAGCGCAGGCTGGGCCCCAGACACCGTCAGGCTGGACCCCGGCCTGCGCCGGGGCACGCGAACCGCGCCCGCCCAAATATGACGCGGACGAACTCTACGGCGTTATTCCCGACGATGTGCGCGCGCCCTATGACGTCCACGAGGTCATCGCGCGTTTAGTCGATGGTAGCGAGTTTCATGAGTTCAAGGCGCTCTATGGCACGACTTTGGTGTGCGGCTTTGCACATATCTGGGGGATGCCCGTCGCAATCCTTGCCAACAACGGCGTGCTATTCTCCGAAAGCGCGGTCAAGGGCGCGCATTTCATCCAACTCGCGCAGCAACGCGGCACCCCGTTATTGTTCCTGCAAAACATCAGCGGCTTCATGGTCGGCGGCACATATGAGGCGCAAGGCATCGCTAAGCATGGCGCAAAACTCGTCACCGCCGTCGCCACCGCGAGCGTGCCCAAGATCACGGTGCTGATCGGCGGCAGCTTTGGCGCGGGCAATTACGGCATGTGCGGGCGGGCCTATTCGCCGCGTTTCCTCTTCACCTGGCCCAATGCGCGGATTTCGGTGATGGGCGGCGAACAGGCGGCGTCGGTGCTGGCCACGGTGCACCGCGATGCCGCAACATGGACGCCGGAAGAAGCCGAAGCCTTCAAGGCCCCAATCCGGCAGAAATATGAAGATGAAGGCAATCCATATTACGCGACATCGCGATTGTGGGATGATGGGATTATCGACCCGGCGCAGACAAGGGATGTTCTGGGGCTGGCGTTGGCGGCGGCGCTGAACGCACCGGTCGAGGAGGCGCCCCGTTTTGGGGTGTTTCGGATGTGAGGGGTTTGCAGCAAATCCTCCCCGGCACGGGGAGGGGGACCATCCGAAGGATGGTGGAGGGGCACGGGCTTAGTCGCGAGAGGTCGAGGTGGCGGGATGA
>JBILLO010000101.1:0-6722 GCA_044376035.1 Sphingorhabdus sp. | reverse complement strand
CCATATGGTCGACGAAGAATTTCCAGTTGCGATAGGGCATGAAGATATAGCCAATGCCCAAGGTGCAGATGATGATCGCCATATTGGCCAAAAAGAACAATATCCAGTCCGCCGCCCGCGCGCGAAATTCAAATTCCAGTGTGTGCAACCGCAAGCCACCAACCGCCAAGCGGAAATATTTGCTGTAGAATAGCAACGCGACGAGCGGGATGATGATGTAAATCGACAGCAGCGCAACAATGGCGACGATAGCGCCAATCCCTATACCCGTAACGCCCAAAGCGTCCGGCGTGCTGCCCGAATGGGCCATGCTAAACCCGAGAATCGCGCCTCCGATCAAAATGAGAAACGGCACGAGATAGAACAACAAATACCGCTTCATTAGCGGTGTCCATTGCGCGTTCGCGGTAAAACGGTGCGGGCCAAAGCTCATGGCGTTCCACCGGTCGTTCCACAAGGATATCATCGCCCATGGCACCATCAGGAATAGCGGCAACCAGCCAAGAACGGTTTTCCACATATAGGATAGCCCATATTGGAAACCCGGGTCATCACTGCCGCCGCGAATGCCGCGCCAATATGTGCGGCTGAGCCGATAGCGCAGCGCGCGGAAATAAGCGACGCCCGTTAGGTAGAATAACACCAAGAACATCATGAGCGTTAACAGCCCGGCCAACACAGGCGCGCCCTGAAATATCAGGCCCTGCGCCACCAATTGAATGACAATGAACGGCAAGCCAATGAGGAGAAACGCCAAGACAAAACCAATAAAAAGCTCAATCCCGCGACCCGTCCATTCCAGACGTTCGTCAATGAAATCGGTCTTGCCCCACAAATATTCGCGTTCGCGCGTCGTCGCCCAAAAACGGTAAATGCCCAGCGTGACAATGGTCAGCAACAAATTGGGAAAGGCAATGCGCGCAAACTCCTGCCAGCTTCCGTGGAAGCGAAAGGCGCTATGCGGTTGTAATGGCTCGTCGTTCATGGATTCCCCCCCATTTTCAATATGCTAAACATGCAGGCAAATGTGGCGCTTTGTCAACAAATGCTGTGCTTTGAGGGAGATGGCGGGGTGGGGGACCTTATGAATGGGTTTGCCGCCAGGCTTTCCAATCGACCGGCTGGCGCGAAATAGTCCGAATGTCTTCGGGATTGATAGCATCAAGGAACAGGACAATGTTTTGACATTCCCATCGTGCGGAAGGCGCAATCAGACCGTCAAAACCAAGGAACATCGCTGCTGCGGCAATTTCCTGCGTGCGGTCATAAAGCAATTCACGGTAGCGGTTGTCTTCCACGCCCAAACGTCTGAGCTGCTCCATGTCGGCCAACATAAGTGTTTGCTGCGCTTTGACGCTCAACGCGAACAAGTCATGTTGCATGCGTGAAGGGAACACCGATTGCCCTTGGTTCAGGTGAAAGTAGATTTCGGAAATCGCCCCGTCCGCTATGGCCGCGCCATAAAGCACCGACATTTCCGACGTGTTCCACCGCCCCGAACCGCGCGAGCCATCAAGCACATCGCGGCCCTGCCGCACGACCCGCCACATATTGCCGTCATACGGCACCCCGTCGATCCCGCCGACAAGATCAAGCAGTCGGTCATCAAGCGCGCGGCGACGATCCACTTACAGATAGACCCCGCTGTCGAGCCTTTCGATCACTTCCAGAACCTCGGCTGTCCGGTCATCCACAATAAGATCATAAGGGCGAACCCCCGCCAACTGCGGATGCGGCGATTGCAACCAAAGCCGCACTTCGTCCGGTTCGTAGAAATCGGCCAGCCGCGCCGCGACCCAGCGAAGCTGCGCCATTGCGGTCTGCTTGTCGATCGTCGGGTTGGCCTCACCCTTGCTCCACCGCGTAACGGTCGGTGGAGAAACACCAAGGATATTCGCCAGATCCCGCCCCTTTAATCCGGCAATGGCCTTAAGTTCGCCAACCAATCGAGAGACAGCGGTTTCGCGGTGAAGGGCGGCAATGGTCATGATGATCTTTCTTGGCAGGCTCCCATGTTGCGCTATACTTACGAAATAATTTCATAATATGCAATTGTGAAATATAAAAGAAATTCTAATTTGTAAGCGTGGGATGGTGTGAGGGGGACAGCGGCAAAGGCCACTGTGGCTGTCGTTGTCAATATAACGGAGTGCTCTTGCCCAAGTCACCGGAGCGGACATTGAGGCCTAGGGCTGCACAACTTCCTCCAGCGGTTTGCGTCGCACTGCTATGAAAAAGAAACCGGTCCCTACAACTATCATAAAGCCAAGCATTTGAAATGCTTCTGCGCTGGCCTGACTAGCCACCCATAAGGATGATATGACGGCTAGCACTGATACGGGCAGGTGCCACCATGGCGCCCGTTTGGCCTCTCGATGCCCTAGCACGGGTAATGCTAATGCACAGAGCAGATACATCACAAGCCGCGACAGTGTACTGGCTACTGCGAGCGCAGCAAAGCCCGCCCACAGACTGAACAGGATTGCCATTCCACCTAAAAAAAGAATCGAAACGTGGGGCGTTTGGAACCGGTTTGAAACTTGGGCGAAAATCTGGGGAAGTGTACCTTGCTCTGCCATGCCGAACGTCATTCGGGGCAATACGATGCCGCCAACAAGTGAATTTGCCCCAATGGAAAAAGCGGCCGCTAGCGAAATCACAATCACGCCGACCTGACCTACCAACTGGCTAGCCGCAGCCGCCAAGGCGTTTTCGTTACCGTCTGCTTGTGGGGCGATAGCGGCGTAAGTCCAGATCACCAGCATGTAGAAAAGGGTGACACAAGCAAGCGTAGTCATCATTGCTAACGGAATTGTTCGCTTTGGATTTCGCACCTCTCCGGCGGCCATGGTACAATTCTCGAAGGCCATGAAAGCGTAGAATGTCAGTAAGACCACGCTTTCAAATTCACTGAATTGGGGCAGCCGCAAACCTATTGCCGGATCTTTCATAGCAAGGCCAACGACAATGAGAACAAGAAGCGGAACGATTTTGACCACAGTCATGACGCCCAAAGTGCGCACCGACGTTTGCATGCCAACAAGGTTCACTAAGACCATAAAGATGATAAAGCTGATCACCGCGACAGACTTCAGCGCAGGATCATTTAATATAGGAAAGAGCACAGCCAAAAACGCAACCGCCACATGGGTGTTCGCCGCAATGGCCACAACGCCGGAAGCAAATCGTGTCCAGCCTGATTGAAATCCGAGGAATGGACCGAATGCGGCGTGGACGTAGATCGGCGGACCCCCGTTCATTTCAAAGCGGGTCGAGAGTGCGGCAAGTACCAACACCAGTGGCAAAATCAGCAGCGCGCCTATCAGCATCATCCAGGGTGCGAAATTTCCGACCGCCGCGAACATGATAGCGGGTAAGGCGAAGATACCTGCCCCGATCATGCCATTTACCGGCAATAAAGCCGCGCCCCAAAACCCCACAGTGCGGGGTAATGTTCTAGTTTCAGTCATATCGCTCAACGCCAGATTCCCCTCTGCGCGGCGATTGGGCTGTGCCAATCCATGTATCGATTCCAAATATAGTCTACACTGACCTCAAGATTAATGAAAAGCTACAAAATTGGGAAAGGCAATCCGCGCAAACTCCTACCAGCTTCCGTGAAAGCGAAAGGCGCTATGCGGTTGTAATGGCTCGTCGTTCATGGAAATGCGACCCCCGTTTTCGATGCGCTAAACATGCGGGCAAATGTGATGCTTTGTCAACAAATGCTGTGCTTTGAGGGAGATGGCGGGGTGGGGGTGGATCAGCCCAGCTTATAGCGGCTTTTCCATATAAGCCCGTTTCAAATCCTGATCGCCGATCTGCACGACCTCATGTTCCGTAATGGAGAAGCCGACAGCGGCAAAGGCAGGCTCCGCCATTAAGCTCGCATGCACCCAAAGCCGGGGTTTTGATCGCAGCGCGCGCGCGTTGCAACCTTGTCGAACAGCCGCCGGAACGGGCGAGTGCCTTGATAACGTTTTACGGAAAGCTGAATGTTGCCTTCTGACAATTCTTCGTCAGATCTGCCATTCCGGAGACGACTCCATTGCGGACGGTCGCGTGAGGGAGCATCATGCGCACATGCTCGACCGACTCGGCCTTAGCCTTCCCATCATTCAGGCACCTATGGCGGGCGTCTCTACTCCTAAATTAGCCGCTGCTGTTTCGAATTCGGGAGGGCTCGGCTCAATTGGCGTTGGAGCAACCGACGCTGCTGGTGCGCGAGCGATGATTGAGGAGCTGCGCGCTCTGACGGAACGAGCTTTTAATGTGAATGTGTTCGTCCACGCCTGTCCGGAGCAGGACGCAGGTCGCGAAGCAGCTTGGCTATCTGCGCTCGCCCCCACGTTTAGGAAATTTGGTGCCAACCCACCTGCGGCACTACGCGTGATCTATCGGAGCTTCCTTGAAGACGACCAAATGCTTCGCGCCTTAGTTGATCTTCGTCCTGCGGTGGTCAGTTTCCATTTTGGGCTTCCAGCGGCAGCTCAGATAGAGGCCTTGAGGGATGCGGGTTGCCTCCTTGTCGCGACGGCAACGAGCCTATCGGAAGCAGATGCTGCGAAAAACGCAGGCATCGATGCAGTCGTAGCTCAAGGCTTTGAGGCTGGCGGGCATCGCGGTATCTTCGACCCCGCACTATCGGACGATTGCCTTGGCACGCTGGCCCTTACCCGCGTGCTTGTCAGGCGTGGGGGACTCCCCGTCATCGCTGCGGGTGGCATCATGGACGGCCAAAGCGTTAGAGCGGCGCTTAGCCTCGGGGCTGTCGCGGCTCAGCTTGGAACCGCATTCATCGCTTGCCCAGAGAGCAGCGCTGACGACGCTTACCGCGCGGCCCTTTTCAGTAGTGCCGCTGAGCACACGATCATGACTCGCGGCATCTCTGGTCGTTCTGCGCGTTGCTTGTCCAACGGGTTCACGCGCCTCGCACAGCAAGTGCCGCAATCCCCTCCGGACTACCCAATAGCTTATGATGCGGGAAAGGCGCTTGATGCCGCTGCAAAGGCATCGGGAGAGGGTGGTTTCGGAGCACATTGGGCAGGGCAAGGCGCACCGCTTGCGCGTTCCATTCCTGCGGCTGAACTGATCGCACAGCTGGCGAGAGAGATGCAGTCTTAGTTCCGCTTTCCACCCAATCCCTGCCATTCAACATAACGTCCCGCATCACTGAAATGAGACATAAAATCGCTGAATTTGACAACCCGAGGCTTCGTGGCGGGAATGCCCGTTTCGAAGACATGGCTTCGTACGAGAAAATACAGGTCTGTTCGGACAACTATGAGCGGAGAATTTATGTGCCTTGCGCATGGGCTTCGCCGGATCGCGGCTCCGACTGAACGAGGTTAAAATCCAGCAGTCACCACAGCCAACAAAAAAGGCCCCGCGAGGGGGGCCTGAATGATATCTTTGTGTTTGGGCTGCATGGGCCCCGGATCAGGTCCGGGGCAACGCAACGCTAAGCGGCTTTGCCGCTAAGCTTTTGCGTTGGCTGCGGGAGTAGGATTTATGCGCTTTGCGCATGGTCTCCGCCGCTTTGCAGCTACCCAAGTGCTGCGGCGCACGACGCGGCACCTGATTATCGTTTATAGACCTCGCGGCGATGCCCTATATCGATAACCAGCACACGCACGGCATTTTCGTGTATCTCGCAAATTATGCGATAATCACCGACACGGTAGCGCCAATAGTCCCCTAGCGAACCTTTGAGGGATTTCCCAAAATCATGCGGGTCGTCAGCCGCGCCAATGCGGTCGGTTAGATATTCGACAATTTGGCGCGCGCTGTGCTTGTCCATCTTACGCAGCGCGCGCCGCGCCGTATCTGTATAATCAATCGTCCAAGCCAAGGTCCGCCCTTATCTGGTCGGTTGAATAAATCCGTTCTTCGCCCTTGCGCACGCGCTCGCTGGTTTCAGCGGCAAGATAATATTCTTCCGCCTCGTCGATTCCGCGCTCGATCATTTCACGCAGATAATAGGCTTTGGTCCGCCCGGTGCGGGCAGCCAGATGATTAAGTCGATCCTCAACGCCGGCAGGAAGTCTAATTGATGTCGCCATGTTCCATACTCCTTGTGATGCATGTATTCACTGTATCACAAAGAGTATGGCGTCGATAGTTTTTTGGTATTGGTCTGAGTCCAAACTGTCATCCAGTTTTGATGAGGGCCATGGTGTTGATTTTAGCCATATGGGCTAGGGTTAGGACCTACTGAAGCAAGGGGCTGCGTGGGCCCCGGATCGGGTCCGGGGCAACGCAACGCTAAGCGGCTTTGCCGCTAAGCTTTTGCGTTGGCTGCGGGAGTAGGATTTATGCGCTTTGCGCATGGTCTCCGCAATGGCTTTGCCATTGCTCCGACTGAGCGAGGTTAAAATCCAGCCCTGACCAAAACCAACAAAAAAGGCCCCGCGAGGGGCCTGTTTTGTTGGTTGCGGGAGTAGGATTTGAACCTACGACCTTCAGGTTATGAGTTGGAACGCTTAATATCTAAAATATTAAATTTACAGAATATTATTAACATATTTTGAGAATTGTGTTAGTTATTGTGCTAGCGTTCTCCCTATTTTGCCCTGAATTGCACTTTTTTGTGTTAGCTATCTAGCACTACTTTGGCAGATTTGTAATTTAGGGGATTCCCTTTTTGTCCGATCGGTGATTCATAGGGCGCCAGCTTATGGAGGCTGGCGATGGTTGGTGATTGGCGGGATGATCTTGAGGCT
>JBILLO010000100.1:0-6781 GCA_044376035.1 Sphingorhabdus sp. | reverse complement strand
CCGGCGGTACGTGCCGTAGACAGAGTAACCCAAATTGAGCAAATTTTGAGCAAGATAGGCACCATCTTGACCAGTTATGCCGGTAATAATGGCAGTCTTCGTCATATACACTCCTATGTCTCGGCAAAGAATATGTGCTTTGTCGAGTGTTCTTTCAAACCTAGTCTTAGCCAAGTTCCTATCATTTGGCTAGGTTCGCAACTCGGAATCGTCGGATACATTCTGCTTATGGACGATATCAGGGTTGGCCGGACTAGCGTCTTTAATATCAAAGCTAGGCGGTTTTAAATCAATCACCATCATTTTGCTGTTAATCAAGAACCCAGGTCCAAGCACTTATATGACGGACAACTGCACGTTTTGTGTCTAAGTTTAATCCCATATGTAAAATGTTATTGCCAAGAACGGTAACATAGCACTTACCCAATATATCCCAAGCCCTGCCGGCCATCCGAACCTATCTTGCAAATGATGGTGGAGGTGGTCCCGATCGGCAGACATGGGCGATCGTCCTTGCCGAAGTCTTTTGTAGCTCAGCCTGAATGAGTCCGCCACCGGCACGAGCAACAGCACCACCAGTTCATCGGCACTGACCGCGCGAAGGGTTTCGATACCCGGCGTGTTGTAAATCATGATCGCAAGCAGTCCAATTGCGGTAGCGATTGCGTAAGCTCCGCCATCGCCGAGGAACAGTTTGCCCCTCATGTTAAAAACAAACAAAACCATAAGTATAGCTGAGAACAAGCCTATAAATGGCAATAAAGGACCGACCGCACGGGTTGCCAATATCGCCACCCAGCCCAAAGAAAGCCCTAAAACAAGGCCGTTTTTGCCATCCGCCATGTTGACTGCGTTCAACAAACCGACGCAGCAGATTACAGTGAAGATGACCGCCAACCACCAGGTGCCCAACCCTAAGGTCAGCGGAGGAATGTTAAAATCGAGCACTCTCACGTTAAACGTTGGATCAACTGCGGCGGCGGCGGCAAACACGGCGAATGAAATGACAAGCCTTAGGCGCGGAGAAAGAGAGTGCCGGTCATCACCGAGGCCAACCAATGCCATCACCGATACACAGCCCACCCAAATCAGGAGGGAGCCGAGCCATCGTTCTGACGCAAAAGCGGCAATGCAGATAAGAGCAACGGGCACAAATGCGCCGAGCAGAACAACACCGCCCATCAGCGGGGTTGGGGCTGCGTGCTTTTTTCTACCGACCGGAATATCCATTAAATTCAGTGAAATACAGATCCTCTGCGCATTAAAGCAGAGTAGGATTGCCATCAGCACGCCTGCGAAAAGCAGAGCAATGTAGTAAGTGCTGCTCATGGGTTAGCGTCTGCCTATTATACACGGATAGAGTTTATGACTGCGCGCCCATTATTCTGCAAAACGCCATCGGTCTACACCGTAATTCAGTAACACCACATTTGTTAGGTCACAGCGACAAGTCGAGCAGCTCTTTGGAACCGGCTCATGCCGTTTTGGTACCTTCAAATTCTCCTGAAGATTTCGCATAACTTTGTCCGTGCGTAAGTATGAAACGCACGTCAATCCAGCCAATGTAATCACATTCGACCTGCGTTCCCACCCCCACGCCCCACTTGCGCCATACTGACATCCATGGCAGTAAACCTTAACCGCGCAATTAATCAGGATTTAGACCCATGGCCCTTGCCCATAGCGAAGCTGCCAACCCGCATTGGGTGCCGCGTACAAAGATTGGCGACCTGTCGCACATCCCGGGCGAAAATGGTCCGCCTGTCATTGGCACGACATTCCGCGTGTTGCGCGACCCGCCCGGCTATGGCGCGCATATGGTCAAAACCTATGGCAAGGTTTTCCGCACCAACTCTTTTGGCAACCCGACGGTTTCGCTTGTGGGTGCAGAGGCCAATGAGCTGCTGCTGTTTGACCGTGAAAAACTGTTTTCGTCGGAGCAAGGCTGGGGTCCAGTCCTGAACCTATTGTTCCCGCGCGGACTGATGTTGATGGATTTCGACCATCACCGCATGGACCGCCGCGCATTGGGCATCGCGTTCAAGCCAGAGCCGATGCGCGCCTATACCCAAGACATGAACCGTATTTTTGCCGAACAGTTGAAAGATTGGCGCGGCGATATGTTGTTCTATCCAGCGATCAAGCAACTGACGCTCGATGTCGCGGCCAGCAGCTTCTTAGGTATCCCGTTGGGGCCAGAGGCGGACAAGATTAACAAGGCCTTTGTCGACATGGTTCAGGCATCGGTCGCGCCCATTCGCGCGCCTTTGCCGTTCACGCCGATGGGCCGCGGGGTTGCCGGGCGCAAATATCTGATCGATTATTTCGGGCCTCAAATCGCCGAACGCCGCCGCAATGAAAACCGGCAAGATATGTTCAGCCAATTCTGCCGGTCAAAGCGTGAAGATGGCGCATATATGTCCGATGGCGAGCTGATCGACCATATGAACTTCCTGATGATGGCCGCACATGACACGATCACATCGTCGGTCACGTCAATGATCTGGTATCTCGCCAAGCATCCCGAATGGCAGCAGAAATTGCGCGAAGAGTGCCTGGCGATTGGCCCTGCCGGATCGGACATTGCTTTTGCTGACCTCGATAAGTTCGAGCTGACAGAATATGCGTTCAAGGAAGCGCTGCGCCTGATTTCGCCGGTGCCGTCGATCCCGCGCCGCGCTCTGCGTGACTTTGATTTCATGGGCTACCACATCCCCAAGGGCACGGCGGTCAGCATCAGCCCGTCTTATGTCCACATGATGGAAGAATATTGGCCGAACCCGCAGGAATTTGACCCCATGCGCTTTACGCCTGCCAAAGTGAAAGCGCGGCATAAATATGCGTGGGTGCCCTTTGGCGGCGGCGCGCATATGTGTCTTGGCCTGCACTTTGCTTATATGCAGACGAAGCTGTTCATGCACCATTTGCTCACGTCGGTTAAGGTCGAGATTGCCGATGGTTATGCCCCCGATTGGCAGGCTTGGCCCATCCCCAAGCCTAAGGATGGGCTGAAGGTCCGGTTCACGCCTCTATAATGCGGGATTGCAAGCCGCGCCGACCGCACTAAAGCTGCGCGCTGCACGCATGGCCTATTCAGAACAGACAGATTGGAGCCGTGAAGACCTCCGGCGGCGTGGGCTTGGCCTTGCTATCGCTTTGTTGCTTGAGGTCATCATCATATTGGCGATACTGAGCCTCAGCATGCGTTCCGGCGGGCCAGCGGCGGGCACACGCGGCCTTAGCACCTTCTCGCTTGCAGCAGAGGCGGAGTCGGCGTCTTCCGCTGAAAAGAGCGAAACGCAAACGCCCGTCACGCAAAAAGCACAAAGTGCCGTCACACCCCCTATTCCCCCGCCGCTGCTGCCGCCGGTCAACCCGGTCCAAGCGCCACCGCCCAGCCCGGATTTTATCAAGGTCAGCAAATCGGATTTTGACGCGATGGACCTGTCAAAATTGCCAGCGAGCGGCGGCGCCGGGTCGGGGGAGGGCAAGAGCAGCGGGCAAGGGGCAAAGGGTATGATGGGCCCAGGGCTAGGCCCCGGCGGGGCGCAGCTTTATCCTGTGGCGTGGCTGCGCGAACCTTATGACAGCGAACTTTCGCCTTATCTGGCTTCGGTCAAACGCATCCCGCCCGGCGCGTCGGCGGAAATCGCGTGCCGCATGATCGAACGTAACCGTGTGGAAAATTGCCAGATCATTGGCGAAAGCCCGCGCGGCACAGGCCTTGCCAAGGCATTACGCCTCGCCGCGTGGCAATTTTTGGTCAAGCCCCCGCGCATCGACAACAAACCGCAACTGGGCGTATGGGTGCGCATCCGCTTCGATTTTGGGGTGAGGGAGGTTGAGGCAACGGGGGTACCTGCCAGCGAGTAGAAGTCAGGCAGCCCGCCGCCCGTCATAACCGATGGTCGCAAGCATGACCGTTTTGGGGATGGGCTGCTCCCCCGACAGATAATAGGCAATCGTCCGGCGCGACAGGCCAAGCGCCGCAGCCGCTGCATCGATCGTAAAACCGTGGTTCTCAACCCACGCACGGAAAGCAGCAGGAGCCATAATACGACCAGCCTGCTCATCGGCCCAGCGGCGCAACTGCGGTGCGCCAAAGTCAATGCCGCACGGCCATTCGAGCGACCAGCCGTCTTGCGATACGGTAACAGCGGCAAATTCATCCGCCTGGACCAAGGGCTGTAAGGCGGTGCGCGAGGCGATGATCGGCGCCAGATCAATGGCCGTCATCTCATTGTCATCCCAAGCCACCGAAATCACCAACGCCGAAACTGGCGTTACGCCTGTAATTTTGCCGATGCTCATACTCCGTCTCCGCTAAACTCTTCCCATTTCGCCATCAGCATATCGCGGTTCGCCGCTGCCCAGTCGAGCGCCTCGCGTATGTCGAGCTTACCGGACATATTCATGACCTCCAGCGTATCAATCCGAACCTGCGCCGCGCCTTCGCGTGCCAGCACGTGAAAATGCGGCGGATGATGGTCCCCAAAAAACATCGCAATCTCGCAATTTGAAAAGCGGATAAGTCGAGGCATGAAAGGAATAATAGTGCAATTTTTGCACTATCGCAAGGGTTATGCTCTTTGATCGCGTTCGTCGGTTAAGGTCGTCGCGCCAGTCGGCGAGTGACGCATGGCTCTGAATATGCACTTGACAGCATATAACTTCAACTGCATACACAAATGCGATGGCATGGGACATTCAGTTTGATGATCTGTTTTTCGTCGAGGTGTCTTCGTTTGAAATCGCAGTACGTGCCGAACTAGCTGCCTGCCTTATTTTACTCCGCGAATTTGGACCCGCGCTCAAACGACCGCATTGCGATACGCTCAAAGGCTCCCGCCATGCAAACATGAAAGAATTGCGCTTTGCCGCCGACGACGGCGTCTGGCGCGTAGCTTTTGCATTCGACCCGAAGCGCAGCGCCATCATGCTGGCCGCCGGGGATAAATCAGGCGTCAGCGAGAAGCGTTTTTACAAGAAGCTGGTTGCGACCGCCGATGACCGTTTCGATGCCCATCTCGCATTGCTCAAAAAGAAGAAGTGATAATATGACCCGCCAATTGGACGATTTTCTGAAGACCTTCACCCCTACCGAGCGGGCCGAAATTGAGACGCGCGCGCGCGCGCTGATCGAAGACGAATTGACCCTGCGCGCGTTGCGTCAGGCGCACCATCTGACGCAGGAACGCATGGCCGAATTACTCGGCGTAAAGCAGGAAAACGTCTCCCGCATGGAGCGCCGCGCCGACCTGTTGCTGTCCACGATGTCAAGCTATATCGAGGCGATGGGCGGCAAGCTGAAGTTGGTGGCCGAATTTCCGGATCGTAACCCGGTGGTGATCAAGAATTTGTCAGATATTGCTTTGGGTGAAAAGCGGGTGGGTTAGGTTTGCCAAGGCATTACGCCTCGGCGCGTGGCAATTTTTGGTCAAGCCACCGCGTGTCGACAACAAACCGCAATTGGGCGTGTGGGTACGTATTCGTTTTGATTTCGGGGTAAGGGCGGTTGAGGGGGAGAGCGTTCCGATGGAATGACCTTCTCAAACAACAAGCCACCGTCGTCCCAGCGTAGGCTGGGACCCATCACGTCTGTCAGTCTAACCCGTAAGGCGAGATAGGCTCCAGCCTACGCTGGAGCGACGATAGGGTTGGCCAGAAGGCTATTTGCGGGCGCAGGGGCGCTAGCCCCCCACTCCATCACTTCCGCGAAGCGATCCAGCCGTCGACTTGCTCTTCCAATACATCGAGCGGCACTGGACCTGATTTCAGCACGGTGTCGTGGAAGCCGCGCACGTCAAATTTCTTCCCAAGCGCCTTTTGCGCTTTGTCGCGCAGTTCGCTGATTTTCAGGCGGCCGACCATATATGCCGTCGCTTGGCCGGGATAGATGATGTAGCGTTCAATCGCCTTGACGATACCGCCCGGTGCGTCCGCGCTATTGTCCTCGACATATTTGATCGCTTTTTCGCGCGTCCAGCGCTTGTGGTGCAGGCCGCTGTCGACGACCAAGCGAATCGCGCGGTGCAGTTCGAGTTGCAAACGCCCGAAATCGCGCGCCGGATCAGTATATAGACCCATGTCCTTAGCGAGCTTCTCCGAATAGAGACCCCAGCCTTCGGAATAAGCGGTGACGCCGCCAAACTGGCGGAAGGCAGGGACGTCCTTCAACTCAGTCTGGATTGCGCGTTGCAAATGGTGGCCGGGAACGCCCTCATGGTAAAACAGCGCCTCCACCTCGGTCAGCGGCATATCCGCCATTTTGTAAAAATTGGCATAATAAGTTCCGGGGCGTGAACCGTCGGGGCTTGGGCTTTGGTAAAATGCCTTGCCAGCCGATTTTTCGCGGAATGCCTCAACAGGCTTTACGACCAAAGGTGCCTTGGGCAAAACGCCAAACCATTTCGGCAGCAACGGTGTAATCGCATCCTGCGCCTTTTGCGTTTCAGACAGATACAGCGCGCGCCCTTCGGCGGTTTCGGGCGCGTAGAATTTGGGCTCTGTGCGCATATAGTTGAAGAAGGCCTGAAGATCGCCCTTCACGCCCATCTTTTTCTGGACGACGCCCATTTCCTTATGGATGCGCGCGACCTGCGCTAGGCCCAGATTGTGGATCTCGTCAGGCGTCATGTTGGTTGTGGTGTAGTTCGCCAGCCGCTCAGCATAATAGCCCGCACCATCCTTGAAGCGCCAAATGCCGTCGTCGGTTCCAGCGACTTTTTCCTGCGCCGTCATTTCGGCAATCAACGCCGCATAGGCTGGCTTAACCGAAGCA